>NZ_JBHWJQ010000004.1:0-261011 GCF_042731435.1 Streptomyces sp. NPDC059861
TTCGACCCGGTCCGCAAGCAGTACTTCTTCCACCGCTTCTTCTCCCACCAGCCGGACCTCAACTACGAGAACCCGGCCGTCCAGGAGGAGATCCTGGCCGCCCTCCGCTTCTGGCTGGACCTCGGGATCGACGGGTACCGGCTGGACGCCGTGCCCTACCTCTACGCCGAAGAGGGCACCAACTGCGAGAACCTTCCGGCCACGCACCACTTTCTCCGGCGCGTCCGCCGCGAGATCGACGCGCTGTACCCGGACACGGTGCTGCTGGCCGAGGCCAACCAGTGGCCCGAGGACGTCGTCGACTACTTCGGCGACTACTCCTCCGGCGGCGACGAATGCCACATGGCGTTCCACTTCCCGGTCATGCCGCGCATCTTCATGGCCGTACGGCGCGAATCGCGCTACCCGGTCTCGGAGATCCTCGCCAAGACCCCCGCCATTCCGACCGGCTGTCAGTGGGGCATCTTCCTGCGCAACCACGACGAGCTGACGCTCGAAATGGTCACCGACGACGAGCGCGACTACATGTACGCGGAGTACGCCAAGGACCCGCGGATGCGCGCCAACATCGGCATCCGCCGCCGGCTCGCCCCCCTGCTCGACAACGACCGCCATACGATCGAGCTGTTCACCGCCCTGCTGCTGTCCCTCCCGGGCAGTCCGATCCTGTACTACGGCGACGAGATCGGCATGGGCGACAACATCTGGCTCGGCGACCGGGACGCGGTGCGCACCCCCATGCAGTGGACGCCGGACCGCAACGCCGGCTTCTCCACCTGCGACCCCGGGCGGCTCAGCCTCCCCACGATCATGGACCCCGTCTACGGCTACCAGGTCACCAACGTCGAGGCCTCCATGGCGTCGCCCTCCTCGCTGCTGCACTGGACCCGCCGGATGATCGAGATCCGCAAGCAGAACCCCGCCTTCGGACTCGGCTCCTACACCGAACTCCAGTCGTCGAACCCCGCGGTGCTCGCCTTCCTGCGCGAGTACGAGGACGACCTGGTGCTGTGCGTCAGCAACTTCGCCCGGTTCGCCCAGCCGACCGAGCTGGACCTGCGTGAGTTCGCCGGCCGGTATCCCGTCGAGCTGTTCGGCGGGGTGCGTTTCCCCGCCATCGGTGAACTGCCGTACCTGCTGACCCTGGGAGGTCACGGCTTCTACTGGTTCCGGCTCGTCCGAGTCGCATCTCGTATCGGCCGACGACTGTGAGCGTGCGCCGACGAAAGGAGGCGTCACCATGACGAAGACCGCATCCCTCCTGCCGAGCGACAGTGGGCTCGCCGCGTCCATGGCCTCGCTCGACGGACTGCTGCGCGAGTGGCTGCCCCGGCAGCGCTGGTTCGCCGGCAAGGACCGGCCCGTCACGGACCTGCGCCTGCTGTCGATGACGGAACTGTTCCCGGGCTGTCTGCATCTGCTGGTGCACGCCGGTCACGCGGGCGGCCACAGCAGTCTCGCCGGGGTGCCCTCCCCTGGCGGCACGCCCGCTCCCGGGGACTGCTACCAGCTGTTCCTCGGCGTCCGGCAGACCCCGTCGCCGCGCCTGGGCCGGGCCCTGATCGGTCAGGCGCAGGAAGGGCCGCTGGCAGGGAGGACGGTCTACGACGCCCTCCAGGACCTCCGTTCGGCGCAACTGCTCCTGGAACGTCTGCGGCAGCCGGGCACCGCCGGCCCACTGCGTTTCGAGGCCGACCCGGCCAAGCCGATCCCGGCCGGGCTGGTGCCGCGCGTGCTGGACGCCGAGCAGTCCAACTCCTCACTGGTGTACGGCGACGAGTTCATCCTGAAGGTCTTCCGGCGCATCCAGCCCGGTGTCAACCCCGACCTGGAGGTGCCGGGCGCGCTGGCCGGGCAGGGCTGCGAGCGGGTGCCCGCGCCGGTGGCCTGGTTCTGCACGGCCCAGCCGCAGGAGGCCACGCTCGGGGTGCTCCAGCCCTTCCTGCGCAACGCCACCGACGGCTGGACCCAGGCCCTGCACGCGCTCGCCACCGGCAGTGACTTCACGGTCGAGGCATACGAACTTGGGCAGGCCACGGCCGAGGTGCATCTGGCGCTGGCCGCCGCGTTCGCCGCCGGCGGGCGGTCCGCGAACGGGCGTACGGCGGCGGCGATGACAGAACGCCTCGACGCCGCGGCGGACAGCGTTCCGGCGCTCCGGTCGTTCGTGCCCGGGCTGCGGTCGGCGTTCAGCGCGCTGCTGACGTGCGACACCGGGCCACCCGCTCAGCGCATCCACGGCGATCTGCATCTGGGGCAGGTGCTGCGGGCCGGCCGCGAGTGGTTCGTGATCGACTTCGAGGGCGAGCCGTCCCGTCCGCTCGCCGAACGGCGCAGTGCCCAGTCCCCCGTCCGGGACATCGCCGGCATGCTGCGCTCCTTCGACTACGCGGCCCGGCAGCGCCGGCCCTGGCGTCCTCAGTGGGCGCGCCGCTGCCGGGAGGCCTACTGTGCCGGATATGCGGCCCGGGCCGGCTGGGATCCCCGTAAGAAGCACGGTCTGCTGCGTGCTTACGAGACGGATCGGGCGGTGTACGAGGTGCTGTACGAGGCCAGGCACCGCCCGGACTGGCTCCCCGTACCCATGGCGGCGATCGAACGACTCGCCGTGAGAGGAGACTGAAAGCCGTGGCGCTGCGCGACATCTCATCCCCGAAGGACTCCGGCCCGATCCCGTCGGTTGGAACGCCCGGCGGCTGCGCTCCCGAGCTGGATCCGGCCGACCGGGGGCGCCTGCTGGCGGGCGCCCATCACGACCCGCACGCGCTGCTCGGCGCGCATCCCGTCCCCGGCGGCATCGCCGTGCGGGCGCTGCGGCCGTTCGCCCGCGCGGTGAACGTGCTGGCCGGCGGGGAGCGCGTCGCGCTCACCTCGGAGGGCGACGGCCTGTTCTCGGCCGTACTGCCGTGGCGGACGGTCCCGGAGTACACCCTGCTGGTGGCGTACGAGGAGGGGGAGCACGAGGTCCATGACCCGTACCGCTTCCTGCCCGCGCTCGGCGAGCTCGACCTGCATCTGATCAGAGAGGGCCGGCACGAGCAGCTGTGGCGGGCGCTGGGCGCCGAGCCGATGACACATCAGGGCGTGACCGGCACCCGGTTCACGGTGTGGGCGCCGAACGCGCGCGGGGTGCGGGTCGCCGGGGACTTCTGCCACTGGGACGGGACGGCGTTCCCGATGCGCTCGCTGGGCGCCAGCGGCGTGTGGGAGCTGTTCCTGCCGGGCATCGGCGAGGGCGCCAGGTACAAGTTCGAGATCACGTCCCAGTACGGCCACCGGTTCCTGAAGGCCGACCCGATGGCCCGCCGCACCGAGGTGCCGCCGGACACGGCGTCGATCGTCACCGCCTCGCACTACGAGTGGGGGGACCAGGACTGGATGGCGCACCGCGGGGACACACCGGTGCACCAGGCGCCGCTCTCGGTGTACGAGGTCCATCTCGCGTCCTGGCGGCCGGGACTGGACTACCGCCGGCTCGCCGAGGAGCTGCCGCGGTACGTCAAGGACCTCGGTTTCACGCACGTCGAGCTGATGCCGGTCGCCGAGCACCCCTTCGGCGGCTCCTGGGGCTACCAGGTCACCGGCTTCTACGCGCCCACCTCCCGCCTCGGCACCCCGGACGACTTCAAGTACTTCGTGGACGCCTGCCACCGGGCCGGCCTCGGCGTGATCATGGACTGGGTCCCGGCGCACTTCCCGAAGGACGACTGGGCGCTGGCCCGGTTCGACGGGGACGCGCTGTACGAGCCTGGAAACGCGCAGCGGGCGGAGCACCCGGACTGGGGGACGTACGAGTTCGACTTCGGGCGGACCGAGGTGCGCAACTTCCTCGTCGCCAACGCGACGTACTGGTGCGAGGAGTTCCACATCGACGGGCTGCGCGTGGACGCCGTCGCCTCCATGCTCTACCTCGACTACTCGCGGGACTCCGGCCAGTGGACGCCGAACGTCCACGGCGGCCGGGAGGACCTGGACGCGGTGGCGTTCCTGCAGGAGATGAACGCCACCGTCTACCGGCGCAACCCCGGTGTGGTGACGATCGCCGAGGAGTCCACGGCGTGGGGCGGGGTGACCCGGCCGACCGACAGCGGCGGCCTGGGCTTCGGGCTGAAATGGAACATGGGCTGGATGCACGACTCGCTCGAGTACATGAGCAAGGAGCCGATCCACCGCAAGTACCACCACCACGAGATGACCTTCTCGATGATCTACGCGTACAGCGAGAACTACGTGCTGCCCATCTCGCACGACGAGGTCGTCCACGGCAAGCAGGCCCTGGTGAGCAAGATGCCCGGCGACTGGTGGCAGCGCCGCGCCAACCACCGCGCGTACCTCGGCTTCATGTGGGCCCACCCGGGCAAGCAGCTCCTGTTCATGGGCCAGGAGTTCGCCCAGGGAGGCGAGTGGTCCCAGGAGCACGGCCCGGAGTGGTGGCTGCTCGACCCCGGGCACTGCGCCGCGGGCGATCACCGCGGGGTGCAGGACCTGGTCCGCGATCTCAACGCCGGATACCTGGGGACGCCGGCGCTCTGGCAGCGCGACACCGACCCCGGCGGCTTCCAGTGGGTGGAGTGCGACGCGGCCGACGACAACGTCTTCGCCTTCCTGCGCTACGACGAGCAGGGCGTCCCGCTGCTGGCGATCTCCCACTTCTCCCCTGCCGTCCGTCACGACTACCGGCTCGGCGTCCCCGGCGACATCCCCGCCTGGCAGGAGGTCCTCAACACCGACGCGGCGCGCTACGGCGGCAGCGACGTCACCCACCCCGAACCCGTCAAGTCCGAGGCGCAGGAGTCGCACGGCCGTCCCGCGAGTATCCGGCTGACCCTGCCGCCCCTGGCCACGGTCTGGCTGCGCCCGGCCTGACGGCGGCCCCACGGCCTTCAGGTGTCCGAGTGGCCTTCCGGGGGCATTCGGAGACGTACGGCGGGTGTCCGCCGTCTCGGAAGGTCGTCGAAAGGCCGCATGTGCGCACCGTCGGAGTGGAGGAGGAGCTCCTCCTGGTGGACCCGGAGAGCGGGGAACCGCGTGCGCGGTCCGCAGCCGTGCTGGCGCGTGCCGCGCACGACCATGTCGAGGGCTTCGTCTTCGAGAAGGAACTCCACGAGCAGATGCTGGAGTTCAACACGCACCCGCAGACGCACATGGCGGAGCTGGGTGCGGAGATCGTCCGCTGTCGCCGGGAGGCGGCGCGCAACGCCGGGGACATCGGCTGCTCGGTGGCGGCGCTGGCCACGTCGCCGCTGCCGGTCAAGCCCGCGGTCGGCGCGCACCACCGCTACCAGTGGATGGCGGAGCAGTACGGGATCGCCACGCAGGAGCAGCTCGTCCTGGGCTGCCATGTCCATGTGGCCGTCGAGTCCGACGAGGAGGGCGTCGCGGTCGTCGACCGGGTGCGGCCGTGGCTGTCGGTGCTGGCGGCGCTGAGTGCCAACTCGCCCTTCTGGCAGGGGAAGGACACCAGTTACAGCAGTTACCGCAGCAGGGTGTGGCAGCGCTGGCCTTCGGCCGGACCGACGGAGCTGTTCGGCTCGGCCGAGAGCTATCGCCGCCGGGTGGCGCACATGATGGCCACCGAGACCCTGCTGGACGAGGGCATGCTCTATTTCGACGCCCGCCTGTCCCGGAACTACCCCACCGTCGAGATCCGGGTCGCGGACGTCTGCCTGCACGCGGACACCGCCGTCCTGGTCGCGACCCTCGCCCGCGGGCTGGTCGAGACGGCCGCGCGCGAGTGGCAGGCGGGCCGGGGCCCGGCCGAGCACAGCGTGAGCGTGCTGCGTCTCGCCGCCTGGCGTGCCGCCCGCTCGGGTCTCACCGGGGAGCTGCTGCACCCGGCGTCGATGCGGCCCGCGCCCGCCGAGACGGTGGTACGGGCCCTGCTGGAGCACGTGAGCGACGCGCTCGCGGACAACGGCGACCTGGACCGGGCGAAGGAGTCCTGCGCGGAACTGCTGCGGCGGGGCAACGGGGCGCGGGTGCAGCGCGAGCTGCTGGAGCACACGGGCAGCCTGCGGGAGGTCGTCCTGGAGTGCGCGCGGCACACCCAGGGGTGACGTCGCGCGCCTGGAGTGACGCCGGAGATCGATCCGGCGTCACGGGATCGGGTGCCGTCAGAGGATCAGCACCAGGGCGTAGACCAGGAAGAAGGCGGCGACCAGCACCACCAGGACGAGGATCAGCGTCAGCGGTGCCTTGGCCCAGCCCTTGGTCGGATTGTGCGTGTCCCGGGGCAGGGCTCCCGGCATGCTGCTCTCCGCGGGCGGGGTCTCCCCCGGCGGTACACCGCCGCCCGGTTCCAGACCTGTGGAGCGCTCGGGTTCGGGGTCGGGATTGGTGTGACTCATGCCGTCCGAGTCCCCCGAACCCGCCGAGATCATCAAACGCGAGGCCAGTTCCTGGTTCCCGGCACGAAACGGTCTGACCTGGGCTAGATTCGACCACCGTCGATAACGGTTCTCGTCGGCGAGGTCACAGCCCGTACACGTCAGGAGCAGCGCATGCGCGACTTCGCCCTCGCTCCCCGCACCGTCTCGTCCCTGACCGGAGGGCTCGCCGACAGCCTCTTCGAGACGGCGGCGGCCAACCCGACCCTGCCGTTGATCGCCCGCCGCCGCGGCCCCTCGGCCGAGTGGGAGGAGGTCACGGCGATCGAGCTGCGGGACGAGGTGGTCGACCTGGCCAAGGGGCTGGTCGCGTCCGGCATCTCGCCGGGCCACCGCGTGGCGATCATGGCTCGCACCCGGTACGAGTGGACCGTCCTCAGCCACGCGCTCTGGGCGGTGGGCGCCGAGGTCGTGCCCATCTATCCGACGTCGTCGCGCGAACAGGTCGAGTGGATCCTGCGGGACGCGAACTGCGTGGCCGTGGTCGTCGAGGACGAGCAGGGCGTGATGACCATCGGCCCGGTGTGCGCGCGGCTGCCCGGCCTGCGTCACGTCTGGCAGCTGGACGCCGGCGCGCTGGCGGATCTGGCGGCTCGCGGCGAGGTCCTGCCCGCGCTGACGGTCGACTCGCTGCGCCGCATCGTGCTGCCGGACTCCACCGCCGTGATCGCCTACACCTCGGGCACCTCGGGACGGCCCCTGGGCTGCGCGCTGAGCCACCGGGGCCTCGCGAGCCCGTGCGACACCCTGCTGGCGGGCTGGGGCCACACGGCGGCACCGCCCGGTGAGCAGGCCCGGATCCTCGCCTTCCTGCCCTTCTCCCATGTGTACGGCCTGATGATCCAGGGCCTGTGCATCCGCGGCGGGCTGCTGATGGCGCACGAGCCGGACCCCGGCGCGGAGTCGCTGGCGGCGGCGCTGCAGTCCTTCCGCCCGACGTACTTCTACGCCGTGCCGTCGGTCTTCGAGAAGATCTACAAGAACTTCCTGCGCGCCTCCCAGGCGGCGGGCCGCGGTGCCCTGTTCGAGCGCGCGGCGGAGACCGCGCGGGCCTTCGCCGCGGCCACCGAGCGGCAGCGGCTCGGCCGGGGGGCGGGGCCCGGTTTCGAGCTGCGGATGCAGCACGCGCTGTACGAGCGGACGGTGTACCGCAGGCTGCGGGCCACGCTGGGCGGCCGGGTCTGCCGGGGGACCTCGGGCGGCTCGTCGCTCCACCGCGAACTGTCGCTGTTCTTCGAGGGCATCGGCATCTACGTCCACGACGGCTACGGCCTCACCGAGACCAGCGGTGGCGTGACCATGCAGCCGCTGGGCCGGGAGAAGTCGGGGACGGTCGGGCAGGCGCTGCCGGGTGTGGAGATCCACCTCGCCGAGGACGGGGAGATCCTGGTGCGCGGGCCCTCGGTGTTCCAGGGCTACCTCAACGACGAGGCATCGACGCGGGCCGCGCTGTGGGCCGGCTGGCTGGCCACCGGGGATCTGGGGCGGCTGGACTCCGAGGGCTATCTGACGATCACCGGCCGCAAGAAGGACGTCATCGTCACCAGCAGCGGCAAGAGCGTCGCCCCGGCCGCGCTGGAGCAGCGGCTGCGGATGCATCCACTGATCCACCAGGCGGTCGTCGTGGGCGACGACCGGCCCTGCGTGGGTGCGCTGATCACCCTGGACCCCGACTTCCTGGTGCACTGGCGGGCGTCGCTGGCGGTGCAGGGCGACGCACCGGTCCGGGAGGCGCGCGAGGAGAACGCGCTGCGCGAGGAGGTCGGGCGGGCGGTCGCCGCGGCCAACAGCGCGGTGTCGCGCCCGGAGTCGATCAGGGTGTTCCGGGTGCTGCCGGAGCCGTTCGACGTGGCGAACGGGTTGCTGACGCCGTCGATGAAGCTGAGGCGGGACGCGATCGTGCGGCACTACGCCGGAGAGATCGACGCCATGTACCAGGCGCGTTCGCGCCCGCCCCGACTCGCCACGCCGGAGGAGCCGACGGGGTGGGACGACTCGGACAGCGTGTTCCGGTGAGCCGTCCCGTCAGCCGCCGACGTACCAGCTGAATCCGCCCTCGGAAGCGGCGAGGGCCAGCAGCACGCCGAAGATCACCAGGTCCAGGACGCCGAGGATGATTCCGGCCTTCGCCATTCCGGCGCCGCCCTTCGCGGGGGCCTGCCGCATTCCGACGGCACCGAGCACGATGGCTATCGGCCCCAGAATGACGTTGAAGAGGAATATGCCGATGATTCCGCAGGTGAGGCTCGCGATGGCCAGGCCGTTGGTGCGCGACCCGGGAGACGCGGCGGGGGTACTGCCGTAACCGGTCATACTTTCCCTCCGAGGTGGGTGTCGATGTGGTGTTCTCGTGGTGTTCTCGCCCTTCGGTGACCCCCGAGTGCCCGTCAATTCGCCTTGCATTCGGATCAGTTGGGCAATTCGCTCGGGCGTCGGCCGTCTACGGGAAAGCGTTCTTCGCAGGAACTTTCTGGGGCGCGAACAATTCCTTTGCGTCCACCCGATAGCTTCCTGCTCCGGGAGACGGTCCGGCGTTCGCGCCGGCAAGGGCCCGCACCCGGCGAATCGGGTGCTCCCGGGTGGTGAGACGCGTAGCCCCCACGGGTACGGGAACCCGCAGAGTGCGATGCGAGAGACACGAGCGCAGCCTTGCGACCGAGAGGCTGGAAAGGCGACATGGCAACCGAGCCGCGTTGGGACGGAACACTGGCCGGCCAAGGAATCCCGAGCCGGGCAGCCGGCTTCCCGGGTGAGCCGCAGGACGTGACCGGGGCGCGCCTGGCCGCGGAGAGTTTCCTCCGTGACCTGGCCCGCACCTCGCCACCAGCCACCCCGGAGTCCTGGCATGACATCCTGCTGGTCGTCACGGAGCTGGCCGCGAACGCGGTCCAGTACGCTCCCGGACCCTTCCACCTGCGGATAAGGCGGACCTACGACGGGGTGCACATCACCCTGCACGACACCAGCAGCACGACCCCGGCCCCCCGCCCGTTCCATCCGAACACCGGCGGCGGCGGCATCGGCTGGCATCTGATCCAGACGTTGTGCCACCAGGTCAGCGTGGTCGGAGACGATCACGGCAAGGACATCCACGTGTTCCTGCCCTGGTGAACGGGTGTTCCTGCCCTGGTGAACCGGGGCTCCCCGCCCAGGGGGCCTACACCGCCCGCAGGGGCACCAGCACGCTGATGGTCTTGCCGCCCGCCGGACGGGGCTCGACGGCGATGCCGCGGGCCAGGCGGATGATCAGGGGCCAGCCGTAGCCGCTGCCGTGGTGGCCGCTCGGCAGGTCCCCGGAGCCGAAGGCCGCGGCGGGGACGGCCGCGCTGTGGTCGTGGACCGCGAGACGCACGCCCTGCGCGGTGGGCACCGCCTCGAAGCCGGCCAGCCCGCCACCGTGCCGGATGGCGTTGCTGACCAGCTCCGAGACGACCAGTTGCAGATCGATCAGGTCCCGCTCGTGTGCTGTGCGGGAGGCTGAGTTCCACTCGTCGAGGACCACCGACAGGGCGCGCGCCCGCGCCTCGGCCGCGCTGTGCACCGGAGCCGCGGGAAGTGCGCCGCCGGGCGTACGGTGGCCGGCGCCGGCGAGGGCTGCGACGTCGGTATTGTCCATGCGGTCTGGTCTTTCCTCGGCTCTACGCCCGCTGCTGGGGGCTGTCGGTCAGGTGGTGGTCGGCTCGCGCGGCGGCAGGTTGCTGTAGTAGTCACCCACCGTCGTCAGGTAGTGCGGGTCGAGGGTCTCGCTGTCGGTGCGAAAGCGCGGTGCTTCCTTGACCTCCGCCCGGGTGCAGGCCAGCGAGACCAGACGGTGCTCGGTGTCGATGCCCGTCACCAGGCCCACCGGAACCAGGACACTCCTGCCGAACACCCAGACGCCCGTGTCGACCACCAGATGCCGCATGCCGTGCGGGTCCGCCAGCCGGTCCACGTGTCCGAGCGTGCCGTCCGTGGCGTCGACGGTGAACCCCGTGAGGTCCCGCTCCGCGACCTGGCCGGTGCCCGGTGCGTACGACCAGATTCTGTCGATGGTCACGCCGATGACTCCTCCTCCTTCGCGCCTGTGCTCCACTGCTCCCACTACCCCCGGTCCCTGACGCCATTCGGCGGGCCGAGGACTGCATGAGAAGCCCATACGGGGGTACGCGCGCCTGGCGTCGGCCGACGTGATGAACGACGTGATGAACGACGCGGTCGACCCACTCAGGGGCGTGCATCGAGTGCGCCGAGCTGGGTAACCAGCCCTGGCCGTCAGCCTTGTTGGAGGTACTCGTGACAATTGCCCAGAACCCGCTGTCCGTCGAGGTCACGCTGCCGCGGGAGGATGTCGCCCTGGTCCGGGTCGAGGGTTATCTGGACGTCGACACCGCGACCGAGTTCCAGCATCACCTGGCGAACCAGTTGCATCATGGCCGGAGCCACTTCGTCCTGGACGTGTCCGAGGTGCCGTTCATGGACTCTTCCGGCATGAACATCATCCTGCGCATCTACCAGGAGACCCGCCGCACCGGCGGCAGCGTGCACATCCTCTCCCCCACACCTCCCGTGCAGCGGGTCCTGGACCTCACCGGGGTCAGCATCACGGTGCCGGTGTCCGGGAGCTTCGAGGAGGCGCTGGCTCTGATCGACGGACAGCAGCGGCCGGAGGCGGAGGCCTGAGCCCCTGGGGAACATGGCGGTGGTGCACCCGTTCGTCTGCCTGTCGCGCCCGACTGGCGCAGTGGTTCCGGGCACGGTGGGATCGATGAGGTGCGAAGCCACGATCCAGGGGCACGCGCATGGCGTCGAGGCAGACCGCCCGGAACCGCGGAAGGGATGGACATCGTGACACGACCCAGGATCCTGGTGGTGGGCGCGGGCTTCGCGGGAGTGGAGTGCGTACGGCGCCTGGAGCGCCGCCTCTCCCCCGACGAGGCCGCGGTCACTCTGGTGACGCCGTTCGCCTATCAGCTCTATCTGCCGCTGCTCCCCCAGGTCGCCTCCGGCGTGCTCACGCCCCAGTCGATCGCCGTGTCCCTGCGCCGCAGCAGCAAGTACCGCACGCGCATCATCCCGGGCGGCGCGATCGGCGTGGACCTCAAGTCCAAGGTCTGCGTCATCCGCACGATCACCGACGAGATCATCAACGAGCCGTACGACTACATCGTGCTGGCTCCGGGCAGCGTCACGCGCACGTTCCACATCCCCGGACTCGTCGACAACGCCTTCGGGATGAAGACGCTGGCGGAGGCCGCCTACATCCGCGACCACGTCATCTCGCAGCTGGACCTCGCCGACGCCAGTCATGATCCCGCCGAGCGGGCCTCGCGGCTGCAGTTCGTCGTGGTGGGCGCCGGTTACGCGGGCACGGAGACGGCGGCCTGCCTGCAGCTTCTGACGTGCAACGCGGTCAAGCGCTACCCCCGGCTGGACCCACGGCTGATCAGGTGGCATCTGATCGACATCGCACCCAGGCTGATGCCCGAGCTGGGCGAGAAGCTGGGCCGCAGCGCGCAGGAGGTGCTGCGGCGGCGCGGCGTCGAGGTGTCGCTCGGGGTGTCGATCGAGAAGGCGGGCCCGCACGAGGTCACCTTCACGGACGGCCGGGTGGTGCCCACGCGCACGCTGATCTGGACCGCGGGCGTCGTCGCAAGCCCGCTCATCGCGACGCTGGGCGCGGAGACGGTACGAGGGCGGCTCGCGGTCACCACCGCGATGAATCTGCCGGGTCACGACGGGGTGTTCGCGCTCGGCGACGCCGCGGCGGTGCCCGACGAGGCCAAGCGCGAGGAGGGGGCGGTCTGCCCGCCCACGGCGCAGCACGCGATGCGGCAGGGCAGGAAGGTCGCCGACAACGTCATCGCGACGCTGCGGAACCAGCCGATGGAGCCGTACGTCCACAAGGACCTCGGTCTGGTCGTCGACCTCGGCGGCCGCGACGCGGTCTCCAAGCCCCTCGGCATCGAGCTGCGCGGCATGCCCGCCCAGGCCGTCGCCCGCGGCTACCACTGGTCGGCGCTGCGCACCAACGTCGCCAAGACCCGTGTCATGACCAACTGGCTGCTCAACGCGGTCGCCGGCGACGACTTCGTCCGTACCGGCTTCCAGGCCCGCCGCGCGGCGAAACTGAAGGACTTCGAGTACACGAACTCCTATCTGACGCCGGAGCAGATCCAGGCGCAGGTGGAGGGGACGAGGCCGGCACAGGGCTGACGTAGCGGGCGGGCCCGCACCTGGATGCCTCACGGCATGTGGGTGCGGGCCCGCCGCGTGACGTCGTCGCTGTGGCGCCGGTCCCGGCGCACCTCCTCCCCCGGCGCGACCGGGCCCCGCGTCGCCGCGAGGCCCGGTGCATGCGTCGGTCGGGTCAGTGCGCGGTGGAGCCGGGCGGGGTCGGGCGGTGGCCGAGGGCCTCGTCCCGGACTCGGGCGCAGCTGCGGCTGATGAGACGGGAGACGTGCATCTGGGAGATGCCGAGCTGGTCGGCGATGCGGCTCTGCGTCATGTCCTCGAAGAAGCGCATGTAGAGGATGGCCCGCTCACGCTCCGGCAGATTGCGCAGGCTCTGCTTGGCGGACTCCCGGTCGACCACCACGTCGTACGAGCCGTCCGGCGCGCCGAGGGTGTCCGCGAGGCTGTAACCCTCGTCGTCGGAGGTGAGTTCGGCGTCGAGGGAGAGCGTGCTGAAGCTTTCCAGCGCCTCCACTCCCGTGGCGACCTCGTCCTCCGTCAGCCCGGTGTGCGCGGCGATGTCCGCCACGGTGGGCTCCGGCGCGCCCGGGTTCTGGGTCAGCTCCCGGCGGGCGAGCCGGACCTTGTTGCGCAGTTCCTGCACACGCCGCGGTACACGCAGCGCCCACATCCGGTCCCGGAAATGCCGCTTGACCTCTCCGGTGATGGTGGGCACCGCGTAACTCTCGAAGGCTCCGCGGGAGGGGTCGTACCGGTCGATGGCCTTGACCAACCCCAGCGCCGCCACCTGCTTGAGGTCCTCCAGGGACTCGCCCCGGTCACGGAACCGGCCGGCGATGCGATGGGCCATGGGCAGCCACGCGGTGGCGAGTTCGTCCCGGACGGCGTCTCGCTCGGGCCCGTCCTCCAGCGTGTGGAGGCGGGCGAAGAGGTCGGCGGTCGCGGGCGCGTCGTCGTGGCGCCGCCGGGCAGGGGCGGGTGTGGTGGAGGAGTCGGGCGTGCCGGGACGGCTTGTCGACATCTCGATGAGCATGCGGAATCGCTCCTGAACGGTCTTTTCAGGGACTTCAGGGACTGTCCGCGGGAAGGGTGCCGGCCCCGATCACCCGGAGGCCCCGGAGCGCGTACCGCTCCCCGCTGGCGCGCCTCCGGTCCGAAGCACGAAAATGCGTCTGCCCGGGCGCCGGAGGAACAAACTCCGGGCATCCGAAGGTCTTTCAGAAGACAGGTACCGCCGCGGTGATGCGCTTGCCGCCCGCGGGCAGATCGGCCACCCGGACGTCGCACGCGAGCCGGCAGACGATCGGCCAGCCGTGTCCGCCGGCCCGCCGTCGCCCCTGCTCGTCCACCGGCGTCACGGTCACCGGCAGCCGGTCGCTGCGGTCGCTGACGGAGACCCGCACCTCGTGCCCGACGACATCGACGTCGACGCCGGTCACACCACCGCCGTGCAGGATGGCGTTGGTCGTCAGTTCCGAGGCGACGAGGAGAGCGTCCGAGAGGCCGCCCTCGTCGCACGGGGTGCCGGTGTCCCGGCACCGCCCCGCCACCGCGTGCCGTATCGCCCGGCGCACGTCGGCCGGTAGGCACGTTCCGCTTCGGCGGGGCCACACCTGGTCGGCGGGTTCGCCCGCGGGCTCGGTCCACTGCTGCGCGCTCACTTCTCAGCTCCCTGACTGATCGGCTGGTGGAGCAACCACTGAGTCGAAAGAACGGGTCTGTCCGGCGCTGCCCTCATAAGTCGGCTCACCCCCTTGCGGCACACCAAACCCGCCTTCCGGCCATCGATCCCGAACAGGGGGGTAGGCGGAGTACATGACCGATGTGGTGGACTCAGATGAGCTGGTGCGGCGCATCCAGCGCGGCAGGGCCTGCGCGGAGCAGGAGGAACGCGCGTGGCGGGCGCGCAGTGAGGCCCTGGAACCGACCGATCCGGCCGGAGCCCGGGAGGCGGCGGTACGGCGGCTGACCTACGAGGCGGTACTCCGGGTCCTGGACGAGATCCTGACGCCCGGCCGCCACGCCGAGGTGGGCTGACCACTCCCCCGGGTGGCCGTTCCGGGGACGGCGGAGCGGCGTCCCCGCGTGAAACAGGTCACGTGACCGGCTTACGAGTGGGTAGCACGGCCCGAGATGGTTTATCGTTCATACATACGTGGTGACGGGGTCGAGGGACTCCTCCTCCTCCGGACATCACCCCGTACAGCCCTGGCTGGCTTCCCCCGTCCAGCCAGGGCTTTTCCATGCCCCGAGGTGCTCCGTGCGCCCGCAGCGGCTGAAATGGGCATAGACAGAGCACCGGTCCTTTCCGTCGGCGAGGAGCTTCGCGCCATGACCAAAGCGACGAAATTGCTGACCGCCCTGCCCCCGCCGCAGCGACAGCGACTGATGACGCTCGCGAGGGAGGTGTCCTTCCCGGAGGACGCCCGCATCTTCGAGGCCGGCGGAACGGCCGATCGCTTCTGGGTGATCCGCTCGGGCGCCGTCTCCCTCGACCAGCAGGTGACCTCGGCGAAGCGGGTCACCGTCGCCAGCCTCGGCGCGGGCGACCTGCTGGGCTGGTCCTGGCTGTTCCCGCCGCACCGGTGGGACTTCGGCGCGGAGGCCTTCAGCCAGGTGCGCGCCTACGAGTTCGAGGCGGAGCCGGTGCTGGAGCTGTGCGAGCAGGACCCGCAGCTCGGCATGTCCCTGGTCCGGATCGTGGCCGAGATCCTCGCGCACCGACTGGAGACGACCCGCGGCCAGCTCATGGAGCAGTACACCCTGCGCCGGCGCGGGGGCATGTAGCCCCGCGCGCGGGACCGCCCGGGGCCTCAGACGCGATAGCGCCGCAGGTCCGGTGTCGCCGCGGCCAGTGTCAGCATCACGGCGACGACCAGCACGCCGCCGCCCGCGACGGCCGTTCGGGCACCGAAGGCCGAACCGGCCGTGCCGTGCAGGACGTCGGCGAGACGGGGGCCGCCCGCGACGACGACCGTGAAGACGCCCTGCATCCGGCCGCGCATCTCGTCGGTCGCGGCGGACAGCAGGATCGCGCCGCGGAACACCATCGAGACCATGTCGGCGACACCGGCGGCGACCAGGAACGCCACCGCGACCCACAGACTCGTGCTCAGCCCGAACCCGGTGATGGCCAGGCCCCAGGCGACGACCGCGCCGATCACCATCCAGCCGTGCCACCGGACCCGCGAGAAGGTGCCGGAGAACAGGCCGCCCGCGACCGCGCCGATCGGGATCGCCGCGAACAGCAGACCGAGGGCGAGACCCTCGCCCCAGGGGGCGTACGTCTCGGCGGCGAGCTGCGGGAACAGGGCGCGGGGCATACCGAGGACCATGGCGACGATGTCGGCGAGGAAGGACAGCAGCAGCACCTTGTGCAGGGCGATGTAGCGGAAGCCCGCCACGACCTCCCGCACCCCGGCACGCCGCGCCACCGTGGTCGAGAGGGGCGGCAGCGCGGGCAGCCGCAGCACCGCCCAGACGGCGACGCACAGGGCGAGTGCGTCGATGAGATACAGCTCGGGCAGGCCGATGACGGGGATCAGGACGCCGGCGAGCAGCGGCCCGGCGACCAGGCCGGTCTGCATGACGGTCGAGCCGAGGGCGCTCGCGGCGGCCAGCTCGTGCTCGGGGACCAGGCGGGCGATGGAGGCACTGCGGGCCGGGGCGTTCAGGCCGAAGAAGGCCTGCTGGAGGGCGAGAAGGACCATCAGCACGGCGACCGAGCCGAGGCCGGTGACCGCTTGGAGCCAGAACAGCACGGAGGTGACGGCGATGCCGCTGTTGGTGATCAGCAGCAGCTTGCGGCGGTCCATGCTGTCGGCGACCGCGCCGCCCCACAGGGCGAACACCACCAGCGGCAGCAGCCCCGCGAGGCTCGCGTAGCCGACCCAGGCGGAGGAGCCGGTGATGTCGTAGATCTGCTTGGGCACGGCGACCGCGGTCAGCTGGCTGCCGACGGCCGTGACGACGGTCGAGGACCACAGCCGGCGGTAGGCCGGGCGGCGCAGGGGGCGGGTGTCCATCGCCCAGCGCCGCCAGCCACTGCGGGGCGGTTCGGCGGGGGCGGGATCGTCCGCGGGGTGCTCTGTGCTGCTCTCGCTGGTGTCCACGCGCTTCCCGGTGCTCGTTACATCTTTCGAATCCGGGGATCACTATGACAGGCCCGTGTGAGCGCTCTCGTTGCGGTGTGTGCGCTCTCGTTCGGTTCGCCACGACGAGACCCTGTCCCGGCGGCGCGATCAACTCCCGGCGATGAGCGTCACGCCGAGGACGATCATGGTGGCGGCGACCAGTCCGTCCAGCACCCGCCAGGCCGTCGGTCTGACGAGCCAGCGGCCGAGCAGCCGCGCGCCGAAGCCGAGGGCGGCGAACCAGCACAGGCTGGCCGCCACGGCGCCGATCCCGAACGTCCAGCGCAACGGCCCCCGGTCGGCGGCGAGCGAGCCCAGCAGGAAGACGGTGTCGAGGTAGACGTGCGGGTTGAGCCAGGTCATCGCCAGACACATGAGCACCGCCCTCCCGCGCGAGCCCGCCGTGTCCCCCTCCGTGCGCAGCGCCCCCTGGGGTCTGACGACCCGGCGGGCGGCCAGGGCGCCGTAGCAGAGCAGGAAGGCGCCGCCGATCCACCCCACCAGGGTCAGCGCGCCCGGCCAGGCAACCACCACCGCGCCGACCCCGCCGACACCGAGGGCGATCAGGGCGGCGTCGGAGAGCGCGCAGATGCCGACCACGGCGAGGACGGCCTCGCGGCGGACCCCCTGACGCAGGACGAAGGCGTTCTGGGCACCGATGGCGACGATGAGCGAGAGGCCGGTGCCGAATCCGGCGGCCGCGGCGGAGAGAGCTGGGGACATGCTTCCGACGCTACGGAGACGATCACTGTAGGTACAGCTAAAGATTCTTACGTATCCTTAGCGCAATTGATGTCGACAATCTCCAGGACGGGCGCGCTGATGACGGAGCTTCCTCTCGACCAGGTGCGGACCCTGCTGGCCGTCGTGGACGAGGGCACCTTCGAGGCGGCGGCCGCCGCGCTGCATGTGACGCCCTCGGCGGTCAGTCAACGGGTGAAGGCCCTGGAGCAGCGCACGGGGCGGATTCTGCTGATGCGCACCAAGCCGGTGCGGCCGACGGAGTCCGGTGAGGTCGTGGTCCGGCTGGCGCGTCAGCTGGGCCGGCTGGAGCTGGACGCGCGTGCCGAGCTGGGCATGAGCGGCACCGGGGAGGCGACCCGGGTGTCCGTCGCGGTGAACTCCGACTCGCTGGCGACCTGGTTCCTCCCGGCGCTCAGCCGCGTCCCGCGGGAGCTGCGGCTCTGCTTCGAGCTGCGCCGCGAGGACCAGGACCACACGGCGGCGCTGTTGCGCGAGGGCCTGGTGATGGCCGCGGTGACGTCGTCGTCGGTGCCTGTGACGGGCTGTTCGGTGCGCGCGCTCGGTGTCATGCGGTACGTCGCGGCGGCCCGCCCCGACTTCGCCGAACGGCATCTGGGCGGGCCGCTTCGCGAGACCCTCCCGGACGCGCCGGTCGTGGTCTTCGACCGGCGGGACGACCTCCAGGACGCGTTCGTCCGCCGGCTGCGGCGGGGCGGCGGCGCGAGCGCGGAACGGCACTTCGTGCCCACGTCGGACGGCTTCGTAGAGGCCGTCGCGGCGGGTCTCGGCTGGGGGCTGGTCCCGGAGGTCCAGGCCGAGCCGCTGCTGGCCTCGGGCCGCCTGGCCCCACTGGCGCCCGAACGGGCGGTGGACGTGCCGCTGTACTGGCAGCAGTGGAAGCTGGACTCCCCCGCGCTGGCGGCGGTGGCGCAGGCGGTGACGGCGGTGGCCGCGGAAGCTCTGCGTCCGCGGTGACCCTGGCTCACCGTGTGCCACGCGGTGCCAGGCTGTTCAGCGGGCCAGTGCGGCGGTGTCGCCCAGGACGGCCACCGGGTGCCGTTCCGGGTCCAGGCGGCGCAGCAGCTCCTTCATGTGGGGCCGCCGGAGGGTGACGCAGGCCTGCGTGGGCCCGCCGTGGTCGACGTGGAGCCAGATGCCGCCGCCCCGCCCGGAGCCGAGCGGCCGGGTCCCGTCGAGGGGCGAGGTGCCGGGCCGGCGGTTGTAGTCGATGGCGACCACGTAGTCGAAGGAACCGGACAGTGGCTCGCCCTCGAAACCGGAACCGGTCGCCGTGAACGCGGCCGACTGGTCGTACGGCATCCGGGTCCCGGGGTCGGGGAGCAGCCCGCCGGCGTCGGTGAGGCTGTAGACGCCGACCGGTGAGCGCAGATCACCGAGCCGGTGGTCGTCGGTCCAGCCGTACAGCGCGTTGTGCGCGGGCCAGCTCCCGCGCTCCTGCCAGCCGGCCACCGTCCGCTCGTACAGGACGGCCTCGGATCTCGGGGAGTTCCTGCCGCGGCCGGTCACCACGACCGCCTGGCGTGCGTCGGCGGGTACCTGGGCCCGGGTCAGCGGGCCGAGCCCCGGAAGCTGCCGGGGGCCGGTCGCGAGGGAGGGTTCCGGGGCGGGACCGGGCGCCTTGGCCTCGGCGGCGACAGGCGGGTGCCCGGGCGCCGGGTCCGTGTCCGTGCGCTCGGCGCCGCATGCGGTGAGCAGCAGGGTGGCGGGCAGCAGGAACCGGCAGGTGCGTCTGATCATGTGTCGACCTTGACCGACACGGGTGGGGATCCCCTCGGGTTCCACGGCTGCATCCACCCGCCCGGCGTACGCTCCCGTCACACCTCTCCCCGTTCGAAAGGCCTCCCGCATGAGTGTCCGAATCCGACGAGTCTACGAACCGCCGGAGCCCGAGGACGGGGTACGCGTCCTGGTCGACCGGCTGTGGCCGCGCGGTCTGGCCAAGGACGTGGCCCGGGTGGACGAGTGGCCCAAGGGGCTCACCCCGTCCACCGAACTGCGCCAGTGGTACCACGCGGGCGAGGGGTCCTACGAGGAGTTCGCGCGCCGGTACGAGGCGGAGCTGGCCGAGCCCGAGGCGGCGCAGCTCCTGGACGGAGTGCGGAAGTTGGCGGCCCGGAGCACCGTGACGCTGGTGACCGGCTCGAAGAACCTGGAGCAGGGCCACGTCGCGGTGCTGGCCCGCCTTCTGGAGTCCTGAGAAGACGGGCCCCACGCATGTCTCAGCCGGTCTGCCGGGCGGCCGTCCGCCCCGCCGCACGGCCCGAGAACAGGCAGCCGCCGAGGAAGGTGCCCTCCAGCGCGTTGTAGCCGTGCACGCCGCCCCCGCCGAAGCCGGCGACCTCGCCCGCCGCGTACAGCCCGTCGATCGGCTGCCCGTCGGCGCGCAGGGCGCGCGAGTCGAGGTCGGTCTGGATGCCGCCGAGCGTCTTGCGGGTCAGCACGCGCAGCTTGACGCCGATCAGGGGCCCGGCCGCCGGGTCGAGGATGCGGTGCGGGGTGGCGACGCGGCCGAGGCGGTCACCGATGTAGCGGCGGGCGTTGCGGATGCCCTGCACCTGGGCGTCCTTGCCATAGGAGTTGGCCAACTGCGCGTCGCGGGCCTCGATCTGACGGCGTATCGCCTCGGCGTCGAGGAGCGGCTTGTCGGTGAGGCCGTTCATCTTCTCGACGAGTTGTTCGAGGCCGGGGGCGGTCACGAAGTCGGCGCCGTTGCGCAGGAAGGCCGCCACCGGGCCGGGCGCGCCCTTGCCGAGGACGCGTTCCCGCAGGAACGCCTTGCGGTCCTTGGCCGTGATGTCGGGGTTCTGCTCGGAGCCCGACAGCGCGAACTCCTTCTCGATGATGCGCTGGGTGAGAATGAACCAGGAGTGGTCGTACGCGGCGATGTCCTCGGTGGTACGCAGGTACTTGAGCGTGCCGAGGGTGTCGTAGCCGGGCAGGCAGGGCTCGGGCAGCCGGCGGCCGAGGGCGTCGAACCACATGGGGGACGGCCCGGGCAGGATGCGGATGCCGTGGCCGGGCCAGATCGGGTCCCAGTTCTGCAGGCCCTCGGTGTAGTGCCACATGCGGTCGCGGTTGACCAGCCGTACGCCCGCCTCGGCGCTGATGTCGAGCATGCGGCCGTCGACGTAGGCGGGGACGCCGGTGACCATCTCGGCGGGCGGGGTGCCGAGCCGTTCGGGCCAGTGGCGGCGGACGATGTCGTGGTCGGCGCCGATGCCTCCGGTGGTGACGATCACGGCCTGGGCGGTGAGTTCGAAGTCGCCGGCCGGGTCACGGTTGGAAGCGACGCCGCGCGGGGAGTCGTCCTCGGCCAGCACCGTGCCGCGAACACCGCTGGCGGCGCCGTCCTCGACGACGAGATGGTCGACCCGGTGCCGGTGGTGGAAGGTGAGCAGCCCGTCGCGGGCGGCCTGCCTGGCGTACCGCACGAAGGGCTCGACGACCCCGGTGCCCGTGCCCCAGGCGATGTGGAAGCGGGGCACGGAGTTGCCGTGCCCGTCCGCGCGCAGGTTCCCGCGCTCGGCCCAGCCGACCGTGGGCAGGAACTTGATGCCGTGCCCCTCCAGCCAGGACCGCTTCTCCCCCGCCGCGAACTCGACGTAGGCCCGCGCCCAGCGCACCGCCCAGGAGTCCTCGTCGTCGGTCCGGTCGAACCCCGCGCTGCCCTGCCAGTCGCTCCAGGCGAGGTCGAAGGAGTCCTTCACGCCGAGCCTCCGCTGTTCCGGCGTGTCGACGAGGAACAGCCCGCCGAACGACCAGAACGCCTGGCCGCCGAGGTTGGCGGCGTTCTCCTGGTCGACCAGCGCGACCCGGCGGCCCCGGCTGGTGAGTTCATGCGCGGCGACCAGGCCCGCGAGGCCCGCTCCTACGACGATGACGTCGGCGTCCATGGCGATCGTCCCTTCCTGATTCATCGGGGGGTGCCGCCGGCGTCGGTCAGCAGCGCGGTGAGCAGTTGTTTGAGCCACACGCGCGCGTGCTCGACGTCCTTGTCCAGCAGCAGTTGGGTGGTTACTCCGTCGTACGCGGCGACCACCGCGTGTGCGGCGGCGTCGATGCCGCCCAGCACGGCGGGCAGTTCGGTGTGGCCGGGGACGGCCCGGGCGAGGCGTTCGGCGATCGCGCCGCGCAGCCGGGCCCGGTGCTCCAGCAGGGTCTGCGCCACGGCCGCGTCGCGCGCGGCGTGCACCAGGAAGTCCGTCTTGACCAGCAGCCAGTCCAGGTCGAGGAGCAGCACCTCGGTGACCCTGTCGACGGCGGCGGGCACGTCGAGGTCGGGTCCGTCCTGGGCGAGCGCCCCGGAGACCTGCTCGGCGATCAGGTCGGCGCGCTGCCGGTAGAGGGCGAAGAACAGCTCGTCCAGGCTGGCGAAGTTCGAGTAGAAGGCACCCCGGCTGTAGCCGGCGGCCTCGCACACCTCCTCGATCGACACCCGCCCGAAGCCCTTGGCCGCGAAGACCTCGAACGCGGCGTCCAGGAGGTTGGCGCGGGTGCGGACGCGGCGCCTGGTCACGCGCCCGGCTGTTCGCTCCATGTCCGGCCTCCGTTCGATACGCGAATGTATCCGATACATGAATGTATCCAAAGGTGCGTGACGCCCGGGATTTCCGGGCCGTGACGGCAGAGGGCGCGCTTTTGGAACACGTATTCGAATCGGGGTTACGCTGGTGGCATGACCAGGCACCTCCAGGGCTCGCTCTTCGACCAGGCCGACGAGGTCCGGCTCGGCCCCCTCGACGGGCTGCGCCGTACCGCGCTCGGCTCGGGCGCCTGGATCGACGTGCTGCCGGGGTGGCTGAACGGGTCGGACACGCTGTTCGAACAGCTGGCGGCCGAGGTGCCGTGGCGGGCCGAGCGCCGCACGATGTACGACCACGTCGTCGACGTACCGCGGCTACTGGCGTACTACGGCGCGGGCGACCCGCTGCCGCACGCGGTGCTGGCCGAGGCGCGTGAGGCGCTGACCAGGCACTACGCCGACGAGCTCGGCGAGCCGTTCGCCACTGCGGGCCTGTGCCAGTACCGCGACGGCCGGGACAGCGTGGCCTGGCACGGCGACCGGATCGGGCGCGGCGCCCGGGAGGACACGATGGTCGCGATCCTGTCCGTCGGCGCACCCCGTGATCTGCTGTTGCGCCCGATGCACGGCGGGGGCGGGACCGTGCGGCGTCCGCTGGGGCACGGCGATCTGATCGTGATGGGCGGCTCCTGCCAGCGGACGTGGGAGCACTGCGTACCGAAGTCGACGCGCGCTGGCGGGCCGCGGATAAGCATCCAGTTCCGCCCCCGGGGAGTGAACTGACCCCGCGCGACCGTGCCGTCCCCGCGCGGCCTCGCGGTGACCGTCCTGGTCCACGGGCGGCACGCGGACCCTCTGACCAGGCGGTTCCCCTGATCTGGTTTGCTGTCTCCGTCGGGCGCGGACCTCACCAGGCAGGACGATCATGCGGGCAGATGTGCGGGAAGTCGCCGAGGGTATCCACCTCGTGCACGGCAGCGACACCAACTGGGTGATCGTCAAGGACGGGGACGCCGTCACCCTGGTCGACACCGGCTACCTCGGGGACCGCCAACGGCTGCTCGACTCCCTCGCGGCGGTGGGGAGCACGCCGGAGGCGGTCGCGGCGGTGCTGATCACCCACGCCCACAACGACCACCTCGGATCGGCGGAGTACCTGCGCACGACATACGGCACGCCGGTGTACCTGCACGAGGCGGAAGTGCCGCACGCGCGCCGGGAGTTCCTGCACCAGGTCTCCGTCGGCCGGGTGCTGCGCAACGGCTGGCGTCCGGGCGTGCTGCCGTGGGCCGTGCACGCGCTGCGGTCGGGCGGCACCGCCCACATCCCGGTCGCCTCGCCCGAGCCGTTCCCGGCGACGGGTCCGCTGGATCTGCCCGGGCGTCCGGTGCCGGTGCACACACCGGGCCACACCGACGGGCACGCCGTCTTCCATCTGCCGGACGCCGGAATCGTGATCTCCGGGGACGCGCTGGTCAGCGGTCACGCGACCGCACGGATCGAGGGCCCGCAGCTGCTGCCCGACATGTTCCACCGCGAGCGTGCCCGGGCACTGGCCTCGCTGGAGCTGATCGAGGGGCTGGCGGCCGACGTCCTGCTGCCCGGGCACGGTCCGGTCCACAGGGGGTCCGTGCGCGACGCCGCCCACCGGGCACGGGACCGGGCCCTCTAGGCTCACCCCATGGCTTTGCAGATCAGCGCCACCAACCCGGAGCACCCGGCACTCCTGCTGGAGCTGCCGTGGCACCTGCCGCTGGAGGAGTGGCCGCAGGAGCACCTCGTGCCGCTGCCGCGCGGCATCTCCCGGCACGTGGTGCGCTACGCCCGCGCGGGCAGCGAGGTCGTCGCCGTCAAGGAGCTGGCGCAGCGGCCCGCCCTCCGGGAGTACGAGCTGCTGCGTGACCTGGACCGGCTCGGCATCCCCGCCGTGGACGCCCTCGGCGTGGTCACCGGCCGCGCCGACGAGGACGGCGGCCCGCTGGAGTCGGTGCTGATCACCCGGCACCTCGGCGGCTCGTTGCCGTACCGGTCGATGTTCGAGACGACCATGCGCCCGGCGACCATGCACCGGCTGATGGACGCGCTGGCGGTGCTGCTGGTGCGGTTGCATCTGGCCGGATTCGCGTGGGGGGACTGCTCGCTGTCCAACACCCTCTTCCGCCGGGACGCCGGCGCGTACGCCGCGTACCTCGTCGACGCCGAGACGGGCGAGCTGCACCCCCGGCTCAGCGACGGCCAGCGCGACTACGACCTCGACCTCGCCCGCGTCAACATCAGCGGCGAGCTGCTCGACCTGGAGGCGTCCGGCGCGCTGCACCCGTCGGTCGACGCCATCGAGTTCGGCACGGAGATCTGCGCCCGCTACCACGGTCTGTGGCGGGAGCTGACCCGCACCTCGGTCTACCCGGCGGGCGAGTACCACTACATAGAGCGCCGGATACGCCGCCTGAACGACCTCGGTTTCGACGTCGCGGAGATGCAGATCGAGCACTCCTCCAACGGCGACACGGTCACGTTCGTGCCCAAGGTCGTCGACGCGGGACACCACCAGCGGCAGCTGCTGCGGCTCACCGGGCTGGACACCGAGGAGAACCAGGCCCGGCGGCTGCTCAACGACCTGGAGAGCTGGATGGCGACCCAGGACGACTACGCGCCGGGCGACCCCCTCGCGGCCCGCCCCGAGGTGCTCGCCCACCGCTGGGTGCGGGAGGTGTTCCGGCCGACGGTGCGCGCCGTGCCGCTGGACCTGCGCGGCGGGATGGACCCGGCCGAGCTCTACCACCAGCTCCTCGAGCACCGCTGGTACCTCTCGGAGCGGGCCCAGCACGACATAGGTCTCGGCACCGCCGTGAAGGACTACGTCGAGAACATCCTGCCGCGGGCCCGGGAGCCACTGGAGGCACCCGCGTCCGAGTGACTCACGCGGGCGGTACGACCGCCACGGGGCACTCCGCGTGGTGCAGGACGCCGTGCGCCACCGACCCGATCCGCGCCCCCACCGCCGTCCGGCGCGCGCGGCGGCCGACAACCATCAGCTGGGCACGCCCGGCGACCGACAGCAGTACCTGCCCCGCACTGCCCATCTCCACGTGCTCCACCACATGCACGTCCGGGAACCGCTGCCGCCACGGCTGCACCGCCTCGGCCAGTGCCTTCGTCTCGTACGGCTCCGGGCCGCCCGCCTCGTCCAGAAGCTTCAGCGACCCGGGGCTGTAGGCGAACACCGGCGGCAGCGTCCAGGCCCGCACCGCCCGCACCGTCGCCCCGCGCGCGGCGGCCGTCTCGAACGCGAACCCGAGGGCGGCTGCGCTGTCCTGCGCGTCGCCCTCCTGCCCGACGACGATCTCGCGGCCGTCCACCTCGCTCGTGGCGCGGTCGCCGGACCGCACCAGCACGACCGGGCGCGACGTCCCGGCGATCACCTGCTGCCCGACGGAGCCGAGCAGGAAGCCGACGACCCGGCCGTGCCCGCGCGACCCCAGCACCAGCATCTCCGACCGGTCCCCCGCGGCGGCCAGCGCGTCGGCGGCGTCGCCCTCGACGACGTCGGTGCTCACCTCCAGGCCGGCGTACCGCCCGCCGACGGTGCGCACGCCCGCGTCCACCGCGTCCCGCACCCATCGCGCCTGCGTCTCACGGTCGCCCTGGACGGCCTCGTGCGGCTCGTACCGCCACGCGTGCACCACTCGCAGCGCCCGCCCGCGCCGGACGGCCTCGCGGGCCGCCCAGGCCAGTGCGGCGAGGCTCTCCTCCGTGCCGTCGAACCCTGCGGTGATCGGGCGCGTCATCCCGGCTGCCTCCTCGTGTGGCTTTCCCGTACGTCACGCTCAGTCTTCCCCACGCCGCCGGCACGAGCCGCTCGGGGGAGGGCGAGCCGCCGGCCGGCCGGGGGCGGCATGCCTGAGCGAAGCGGCGCGATCGAACATACGATGGCCGAAGCCGGGTGCGGTGACGAGGAGGACGCCGCGTCCTGATACCGACCGCTCGGGGTGGGAGACGAATGGCACAGGCCGCCGACGCAGCGCGGACCGTCATCTTGACCGTGGACGACGATCCGGGAGTCTCCCGTGCCGTGGCACGGGACCTCAGGCGGCGCTACGGCGAGTCGTACCGGATCGTGCGCGCGGAGTCCGGCGAGTCCGCGCTGCAGGCGCTGCGCGAGCTGAAGCTGCGCGGCGACCTGGTGGCCGTCATCCTGGCGGATTACCGCATGCCGCAGATGAACGGCATCGAGTTCCTGGAGCAGGCCCTGGACGTGTACCCGGGTGCGCGCCGGGTGCTGCTGACCGCGTACGCCGACACCAACGCGGCGATCGACGCGATCAACGTCGTCGACCTCGACCACTACCTCCTCAAGCCGTGGGACCCGCCCGAGGAGAAGCTCTACCCCGTCCTCGACGACCTGCTGGACGCCTGGCGGCGCAGCGACTACCGGCCCGTGCCCAGCACCAAGGTCGTCGGGCACCGCTGGTCGGCGCGTTCCACGGACGTCCGCGAGTTCCTGGCCCGCAACCAGGTGCCGTACCGCTGGTACTCGGCCGAGGAGCCCGAGGGCCGGCGGCTGCTGGACGCCGCCGGGGCGGACGGGCAGCGGCTGCCGCTGGTGATCACCCCGGACGGCACGCCCCTGGTCGAGCCGGAGACTCCCGAACTCGCCGCACACGTGGGGCTGGCCACGACCCCGAACGCCGACTTCTACGACCTGGTCGTCATCGGCGGCGGCCCGGCCGGTCTCGGCGCGGCGGTGTACGGGGCGTCGGAGGGGCTGCGGACGGTGCTCGTGGAGCGGTCGGCGACGGGCGGGCAGGCCGGGCAGAGCTCACGCATCGAGAACTACCTGGGCTTCCCGGACGGCGTGTCCGGCGCGCAGCTCACCGACCGGGCCCGCCGGCAGGCGTCGAGGTTCGGCGCGGAGATCCTCACCGCGCGTGAGGTGACGGCGCTGGAGGTCAACGGGGCCGCGCGGGTCGTGCGGTTCTCGGACGGCTCGGAGATCGCCGCGCACAGCGTGATCCTGGCGACCGGTGTGCAGTACCGCCAGCTGGCCGCCCAGGGCTGCGACGAGCTGAACGGCTGCGGGGTGTACTACGGCTCCTCGCTGACCGAGGCGGCCTCGTGCCAGGGCCAGGACGTCTACATCGTGGGTGGCGCCAACTCCGCGGGGCAGGCGGCGATGTACCTCGCCCGGGGCGCCAAGTCGGTGACGCTGCTGGTGCGCGGGCAGTCGCTGGCGGCGTCGATGTCGTACTACCTGATCCAGCAGATCGAGCAGGAGCCGAACATCTCGGTGCGCTGCGGCACGGTCGTCGAGTCGGCGCACGGCTCCGACCACCTGGAGCAGCTGACGCTGCGCGACACGGCGACGGGGCACACCGAACTCGTCGACGCGCAGTGGCTGTTCGTCTTCATCGGCGCGGCGCCGCTGACCGACTGGCTGGGCGCCACGGTGCTGCGCGACCGGCGCGGGTTCATCCTGGCCGGACCCGACCTCACGGCGGACGGGCGGCCGCCGTCGGGCTGGGAGCTGGACCGGCCGCCGTACCACCTGGAGACCAATGTCCCGGGTGTGTTCGTGGCGGGGGACGCGCGCGCCGAGTCCGCCAAGCGGGTCGCGTCCGCCGTCGGGGAGGGAGCCATGGCCGTCATGCTCGTCCACCGTTATCTGGAGCAGTCATGAGCGGTCACCGGATGCCGTGCAACCCGCAGGAGATCGGCGCCCTGTTCCTGTTCGAGAGGCTCTCGCCCGAGCAGCTCGAACGGCTGTGCACCGAGGGCCGGGTGGAGCAGTTCGAGGCCGGGCCCGTCTACACCGAGGGTGACCCCGCCACCTGCTTCTACGTGATGATCGAGGGCACGGTCGTGCTGTCCCGGAGGGTCGGCGCGGACGACGTCGAGGTCACCCGGACCTCGCAGACCGGGGTGTACGCGGGTGCCATGCAGGCCTACCTCGGCGACCGGGTGCGGCAGGTCTACAACAACTCGATGCGCGTGACCGAGCCGACGCGGTTCTTCGTGGTGCCCGCGGACACCTTCGCGAGCATCATGCGGGAGTGGTTCCCGATGGCGGTCCACCTCCTGGAGGGCCTGTTCTTCGGCTCGAAGACCACCCAGCGGATGATCGGGCAGCGGGAACGGCTGCTGGCGCTCGGCTCGTTGTCGGCCGGGCTCACGCACGAGCTGAACAACCCCGCCGCGGCGGCCGTCCGGGCGACGTCCTCGCTGCGGGAACGGGTGGCGAAGATGCGCCACAAACTGAGCGTCATCTCGGCGGGACCGTATCCGCGCGAGGCACTGGCGAACCTCATCGAGATCCAGGACCGCACGGCGGAACGCGTCGCCAAGGCGCCCACGCTGAGCCCGCTGGAGGCCTCGGACCGTGAGGACGCGGTCGGCGACTGGCTCGACGACCACGGCATCCCCGACGGCTGGCGGATCGCGCCCACCTTCGTGCAGGCCGGCCTGGACCTGGACTGGCTGGACCAGATCGCGGCGGCCGTGGACGAGGAGATCCTGCCGGGCGCGATCGGGTGGCTCAACTACACGGTCGAGACCGAGCTGCTGATGGACGAGATCCTGGACTCCACGACCCGGATCTCGCACCTGGTGGACGCGGCGAAGCAGTACTCGCAGCTCGACCGCGCCCCCTACCGGATGGCCGACGTGCACGAACTCCTCGACAGCACCCTCCTGATGCTGTCGGGCAAGATCGGCCCGCAGATCAAGGTCGTCAAGGACTACGACCGTACGCTCCCGAAGGTCCCCGCCTATCCGGCGGAGCTCAACCAGGTGTGGACCAACCTGATCGACAACGCGGTCTCCGCGATCAACAGCGACGGCGGCGAGGGGGCGTTGACGGTACGGACGGCGCGGGACCGCGAGTGCCTGCTGGTGGAGTTCCGCGACACCGGCCCCGGGGTGCCGCCCGAGATCCGGGACCGTATCTTCGACCCCTTCTTCACCACCAAGCCCGTGGGCGAGGGCACCGGGCTCGGCCTGGACATCTCCTGGCGGATCGTGGTCAACAAGCACCACGGCACTCTCCAGGTGGAGTCCGCACCGGGCGACACCCGGTTCCAGGTACTGCTTCCGCTCACCGCGACAGAGGACGAGACGGCCCCCGAGGAGTCGGCATGACCAGTGACACCAGCGGCATCGACCCGAGCGTCCCGCCCAGCGGGACGGGATGCACGGAGTGCGACGAGGCCGGGGGGTGGTGGTTCCACCTGCGGCGCTGCGCCCAGTGCGGGCACATCGGCTGCTGCGACTCCTCGCCCGCCCAGCACGCCACGGCGCACTACGAGGCGACCGGGCATCCGGTGATGCGCAGCTTCGAACCGGGCGAGGGGTGGTTCTGGAACTTCGCGACGAAGGAGGCGTACGACGCCGGGCCCGAGCTGGCGCCTCCGGTATGCCATCCCGCGGACCAGCCGACGCCGGGCCCCGCCGGGCGGGTGCCCGCCGACTGGGCCCGCACGTTGCGGCAGTGAGAGCCCGTCCGCCCGGTCAGTCGGTGGCCGTCGGCGCGCCCGCCCGGGGCCCGGCGGCGCACTCGAGGCTCGTGAGGTCGACGGAATCGGCGAGCGCCTGCATCCCCTTGTCGTTGGGGTGCAGGTGGTCGCCGTTGTCGAAGAACGGCATGATCCGCTCGGGGTCGTAGGGGCTGCGCAGGATGCGGTCGAAGTCGGCCACGGCGTCGAACGTGCCGCTGTCCCGGATGAACGCGTTGACCTCCTGCCGTACGGCCTCGGCGGCCGGATCCCACTCCGACCAGCCCTTGAAGGGCCCCACGGTGGCGCCGACGACGCACTTGCCCGCCGCGTGCGCCCGCGCGGCGATCTCCCGGTAGCCGGCGACGAGGTCCCCGGCCGTGACGCCGGTGTGGGCCTTGATGTCGTTGACGCCCTCGAACACGAGGACCGTGCGGACGCCCGGGTGGGACAGCACGTCGCGCTCCAACCGGTTCAGGGCGCTGCGCCCGGCCCCGTCGGCCAGGACCTTGTTGCCCGAGATCCCCTCGTTGGCCACGCCCCGCACGGTCGCCCCGGGCGCCGCCGCGAGCCTGCGGGCGAGGTAGTCGGGCCAGCGGCGGTTCAGGTCGGTGCTGGACTCCCAGCCGTCGGTGATGGAATCGCCGAGGGCGGCCACGGCGCCTGTCGTGGCGCTCGTCCGGACGGTGACGGCGTCGAGGTAGAACCAGGAGCCGACGGTGTCGGTGAAGTGGCCGGCGCCCTCCTCGGCCGCGTGGTCGCCCTGCGCCGCGTACGAGGTCTGCATGGCCATGCCGTGGCCGGTCGCGGGACCGGCCGCGTCGGGGCTGTGCAGGCTGATCACCAGGTTCAGGCCGGCGGCGGCCTTGCCGGGCAGCGGGTCGCTGAGGACGGTGGCGCCCGCGGGGACGGTGACGGACCGCCCGCCGGCGAAGGTGAGCCGGCGGTTGCTGCCGGGGACCAGCGCGGCGCCCGCCCGCTGGATGCCGGCGTGGACGCTGTCGAAGGTCACCGGCCGGTCCCCGAAGGCGTTGGAGAGCCGGATCCGCAGATCGTCGCCCCCGACGCTGGTGCGCACGACCAGCCGGTAGCTGCGGTCGGCGACCGCCTCACCCACGCGGTCGGCACTGGCGCCCCAGGTGATGACGTCGTGCTTGGCCGGCGCCGCCTGCGCCGCCAGCGGGACCTGCGACACCGCGGCCACCAGCAGGACGCCGATCATCCGCCCGAGCCGTACGCGACGGCCGCTCACCGGCCGAGGTCCTTCAGCGTGACGGACTGACCCGGCTTGAGTGTGACCGTCCGGGAGGCGCCCCCGTACGCCACGGCCGTGGTCCGGCCGCCGACGCTGCGGAGCCGGACCGAGATCGGCTTCCCGTCCCGCCAGTGGAGGTCCACGACGAAGCCGCCACGCGCGGCGACGCCCTTGACGTGGCCGGAGGCGGCCCAGGCGTCGGGGAGGGCCGGGAGGAGTTCCAGGTGGCCGGGGCGGGAGTACAGGAGCATCTCGCTCAGGGCGGCCGGCGTGCCGAAGTTCGCGTCGATCTGGAAGATGCCACGGCCCTGCTCGACCTCGTAGATGTCGAACAGGTTGAAGGCGGTGCCGTTGGCGCCGCCGGTGGACGGACGCAGATTGTTCACAATGAGCTGGTAGGCCTTCTCGGCGTTCTTCAAACGGGCCCAGCACAGCGCGCGCCAGGCGTTCGCCCAGCCGAAGCTGTTCATACCGCGCGCGGTGAGCTGCGCGGTGGCGCCGTCGACGACGTCCTTCGGGGTGGAGTCGTCGGGGCGGATGCGGTCGCCCGGGAACAGCCCGACCAGCCCGGACAGGTGCCGGTGCGTCGTCTCGCCCAGGTTGTCCGGCGACATCCACTCCTGGAGCCAGCCCGTCTTCGGGCTCACCTCGGGCAGGTACAGCTTCCTGCGCAGTCCCGCGATCGTGCCCGCGTAGCCTGCGTCCTTGTTCAGCCGGGCGGACGCGGCGCAGAAGTTGCCGAAGAGCGCCCACACCAGTTCCTGGGCGTAGGTGATGCCCTTGGCGTCGAGCGGGCCGTGCTCGGGCGACCAGTCGCTGTCCGCGATCAGCACCTCACGGGAGGTGCCGGGGAGGGTCGTGGTCAGCAGCCGCGCCTCCCAGAACTCGCAGGCGCCCTTCAGCAGCGGGTAGATCTTCGCCAGGTGGTCGCGGGACTGGGTGTACTCGTAGTGCTCGAACAGGCTGTTGCAGAGCCAGGCGTTGCCCGCGGGGTGCCACCACCAGCCGTTGCCGCCGTGCGGGTTGGTGGAGATGGCCACCGTCCAGCCGGCGATCCTGCCGCTGGAGTTGCGGTAGCGGTTGCGCGGGTCGTTGAAGAGCTTGTGCGTGAGCTCGGTCCAGGACGGGAGCTGGGCGAGGCAGTAGTCGGTCAGCGCGTCGAAGCACGGGGACAGACCGGTGCGGTCGGCCATCCAGTAGTTCATCTGGATGTTGATGTCGGTGTGGTAATCGCCCATCCAGTCCGGATCGTTGCCGTCGAGCCACAGCCCCTGGAGGTTCAGGGGCAGGCTGCCGCGGGAGCCGGAGATCATCAGGTAGCGGCCGTACTGGAGGTACGCCGCCTCCAGTTCGGGGTCGGGGACCTCGTCCCGGGCGCGTGCCTTCAGCCGCTCCCAGGTGTCCAGCGCGCGCTGCTCGGCGGTCGACTCGCCGAGGGAGAGGTCCAGTCGGCCGTACAGGTCGCGGTAGTCGGCGACATGGGTGCGCAGCAGGGTGCCGGCCGGGTGGGCGGCGGCGGCGCGCACCTTCGTACGGGCCAGCCGCTCCGGGTCGAGGGAAGGATCGCGGTAGTGGGTGGCGGCGTCGGGCGCGTAGTCGGTGCCGCCGCTGACCACCACCGTGAGCTCCTTGCACCCGGTGAAGTCGATCCGGGAGCCGCTCACCGCGACGCCCCCGCCGCTGCCGCGGGCCGTCACGGCGGCGCCGTAGCGCAGCCCGTTCGGCAGGGCGGCCCCGAAGGACTCCGCGCCCGCCTTCTCGCCGTGGGTGCCGTCCAGGGTGATGGTGCCGGTGTATCGGCCGCCGCCGCTCTGGGTGAAGTGCAGGACGATCACGTCGTCGGGCCGGCTGGCGAAGACCTGCCGCCGGTAGGTGACCTCGGAACGGACGTAGGAGGAGGCCACGACGCCCTGGACCAGGTCGAGGGTGCGGCGGTAGCCGGTGACGGCCGACAGGTCGTGGTCGGGGATGTCGACGGTGAGCCGGGCCAGCAGCGTGAAGGAGCCGAAATCCGCGCGGCCGTAAGGGAACTGACCGTCGGCGTCGAGGGTGTCGTTGAGGCCGCCGGTCCACATCGTGGCGTCGGTGAGCAGCAGCAGTTCGCGGCCGGGGTCGTTGCTCGCGAGGGCGCCGAGGCGGCCGTTGCCGACGGGCAGGCCCTGTTCGATCATCGAGTGGGCGTCGCCCGGGGCCCGCCACCACAGGGTGTCGCGTGCGGTGCCGGTGGGGAGCGGGGCGTCGGCGGCGGGGCGCCGGGGTGCGGCGGAGGCGGTGAAGGCGGGCAGACCCGCGAGGGCGGTGGCGAGGCCGGCCGTCGTGGCGGCGGAGAGCAGGGTTCTTCTGCTGGGTTCGGACATACGGGCGGCTCCCGGTACGAGGAGGAGCGGGACCCGGCCGGCGCCGGGTCCCTCGGGGTTCAGAGCGACTTCGGTACGTCGATCCGGTCGACGTCCGGCGCGTAGCCGGAACCGCTGTCGAGCGTGATCGTGTTGGCGCCCGCCTTCAGCTTCACGGGCACGCTGACGGTGGCGGCGGTCCCCCAGTCGCCGGTGGAGGCGAACTTGTGGCGCACCGCGCCGCCTCCGTTGGCCGAGACGTCGAGCGTGCGCGGGTCACCGCTGACGTAGGCGACCTTGACCTGGTAGGTGCCGGCCTTGGCGACGACCACGTCGTTGAAGGTGACCTTGCCGCCGAGGTAGAGGTTGCCGACCTTGCGCTCGCCGGAGCAGGCGGAGCAGTCGGCGACGGAGGCCTGGCCGCCGAGGGTGTTGGCCGGGGACTCGGCCTCGTAGCCGGTCGTGGTGACGGCGGTGCCGCGCGGGGTGACGGTGAAGAGACGGGAGCCGTGGGCGGGCAGGGCCTGGGTGATGCCGCCTCGGTGGGAGCCCAGGTTCTCGCGGTTCCACAGGTCGCGCACGTCCGCCTTGCCGGTGAAGCCGAGCATGCCCCAGTCGGCGGTGACGGCGGCCGGCGCGTCACCGAGGTTGAACAGGGCCACGGTGTAGGTGCCGTCGGGGTTCTTCGCCGCCCACACCTGCTGCGGGTCGGACGGCGTGACCGGCTTCGCGGGCGGCGCGGCGGCCTGGTTGACGGCGATGACCTCACGGTTGGTCAGCAGGGAGAGACCGTAGGAGTCGAGCCGGGTCAGGTCGTCGCCGCTGAACAGCGGGGACTTGGCGATGGCCCACAGGGTGGCGTGGCTCTGCCGTTCGGCCTTCGTCAGGCCGTCCATCTCGCCGTTGCCGACGAGGAGCGCGTCGAGGTCGTTCCAGCCGCCCGGGCCCGCGTGCCGGGTCCAGGCGGGGGTGTCGTCCCAGCGGTCGACGACGCTGTTCTCCCAGGTGGCGAGGGTGTTGCAGTAGCACTCGACATCGGTGTCGATGCGCCAGCCGTTGGAGTACTTCTTCCAGTCCTCGGCGTGCCCGATGTCCAGGGACCAGGACAGTTCGAGGTGGATCGGCCGACCTGCGGTGGCGATGGCCTTCTGCCAGGCGGCCACGTCGGCGACGTTGTCGTAGTTGTCGCCGCTCTTGAAGGAGCCGGGGCCCACGCCGTCGAGCTTGAGGAAGTCGTAGCCCCAGTCGGCGAAGAGCCGGGCCTGGGAGTCGATGTACTTCTGCGCGCAGGGGTCCGCGAAGTCGATCTTGTAGGCGCTGTCCCAGCCGTTGGTGGTGCGCAGGTCGTCGTGGACGATGTCGGCGGTGGTGCAGCCCTCGGCGTTCCAGATCGGCACCTTGCCCTCGCCGTACGCCTCCTTCTCCAGGCCGACGGGCAGGTAGATCCCCGCCTTGAGTCCCTTGGCGTGGATGTGGTCGGCGACGGCCTTCATGCCCCGGGGGAAGCGGTCCGGGTCGGCCTTCTGCCGGCCGTGGTCGTCGAACCAGGGCTTCCACGCCTTGTCACGCCACCAGCCGGCGTCGATGTTGACGTACTCGTAGCCGTACCGCTTCAGCTTCGCGGCCATGGCGTCGGTCTGCTTCAGGACGTTCGCCTCGGTGAGATAGCTGTAGTCGCCGTCCGGGTTGAGGCCGGGGTACTTCGACGACTGCATGCTCCAGCTCGACCAGCCCATGTAGGGCTTGGCGGCGAGCGCCGGGGCGGCGGTGCCGGACGCGGGCCGGTCGGGGGCGGCGGTGCCGGCCGGGGCCTGGGCCTGGGCCGCCGGGACGGCGGTGGCGAGGCCCGCCGTGAGGGCGAGGACGACGACGGCCCTCAGGCCGCGTGCGGGCAGGACGGAGTACGAGGGTGACCGCATGGGTCGTACCTCCTGGGCTCGGTACAGCTAAGGGTGGGTCGGGCTAGTTCTGGTCCGTGGTGATGAAGCTCTGGATCGCGGTCGCGGCGGCGCCGCGTGCCCATTCCTCGAAGGGCAGCGGTCGGGTCCGTACGGCACACTGGGCGGCCGAGCCGAAGGCGGCCGCCGCGAAGGCGTCGCGGATCTGCTCGGCGAACAGGTCGTAGGCGGCCAGTCCCTCGCCGGAGATGGTCACCAGTTCGGGCCCGAAGAGGTTGGCCACCGTGGCGATGCCCCGGCCGATCGCCTCACCCGCGCGCGCGTACACCGCGCGGGCCCCGGCGTCGCCCCCGTGCGCGAGGGCCAGGGCCGCGGCGGCGTCGGCGACCTGGACGCCCGTCACCTCCCTGACCCGGGCGAGAATCGCCTCTTCGCCGGCGATGGCCTCGACGCAGCCCCGGTTGCCGCAGTGGCACGGCGGGCCGGCCGGGTCGATCGCCACGTGGCCGATCTCGCCGGCCACACCGTGCGCCCCGGCGACGACCCGCCCGTGCACGACGAGGCCGCAGCCGATGCCCGCGCCGACGGTGACCACGGCGAAGTCGGACAGGCCCACCCCGGCGCCGAACCACTGCTCGGCGACCGTCAGGGCGCGTACGTCGTTGTCGACGGTGACCGGCAATCCGGTCGCCATGGCGGCGAGTTCGGCGAGCGGTACGTCGCGCCACTCCAGGAACGGCGAGTAGCGAACGGCTCCCGCCGCGCGGTCGACGTCGCCGGAGACCGCGAGTCCGATGCCCCGCACCCGGACGCCGAAGCCGTCCGCCTCGGTGAGCAACTCGCGTACCAGTTCCGTGATCTGCGCCAGGACCGGCTTGGGGTCGCGGTCGGGCAGCGGCACGTGGCGCGCGACGCGGATGCGGCAGCACAGGTCGGTGAGGACGCCGATGAGTTCGTCGCCGGTCACCTTGACCCCGATGAACAGCGCCCGGCCGCCGTCGACGCGCACCGGGTTCGCCGGCCTGCCCAGCGCGCGGCGGGCCTCCTCGTCCGCGTCCTCCACCAGATAGCCGGCCTCGATCAGGGGCCGGACCGCCTTGGTCACCGCGGCGGCGGACAGCCCGGTCCGCTCGGCCATCTCGGAGCGGGTGAGCGGGCCGTGGGACAGGACGGTGGTGAAGATCTGCGAGGCGGCCGGCGTAGGGACCGGGAACACCTCGACAGGGGAGGTCGAGGGCATGGCGGGAACCTAGGCGGCTTATTTTCCGCTGTCAATGAAAGAAGCAGGAATCAACACAAGGTTGAGTTGAGCCGCCGTCAGGCTTTCAATTGCAAGATACATATGGACTGTTGTGCACTGATCGAAGGCGGCCCGGTCGGTGTCCCCGGATCCACCGCCCCTCGAAGGGCGTTGCCTCCCCGCGGCGGCGGCGACGCCGCCGGGAACCGCCGACCCTCGGCGTGCGTTGTCCGCAACGACACCCCCGGACCTCTGACCACGACGGACACCAGCAGGGCGGCAGCATGAGCGAGTTGGTCCCCGGAGGCAACGTGCCGCTCCCGGACGGCGCCCTGACCGTGCGGGTGCCCGGCCCCTTCGACCTGGCCGCGCTCGTCACCGACGACGGCGGCAGGGTGCGTGGCGACGGCGACTTCGTGTTCTACAACCAGCCCGCCGCCCCGGGGGCCGTCCTGCGGGGCCACACCCTCACGGTCGACCCGCCGCGGCTGCGCGCGGGGGCCACCCGCGTGACGGTCGTCGTCAGCCCCACCGACCCCACGGTGCCGCTGGGCCGCCTCCCCGTCCCCACGCTGTTCGTCACCGATGCGCACGGCCGCCACCTCGCCCGGTTCACTCCTCCGCGCCCCGGGCAGGAGACGGTCCTGCTGCTCGCCGAGCTGTACCGGCGCGGCGCGGGCTGGAAGGTGCGCGCTCTCGGGCAGGGGTACGCCGACGGACTGGCGGGCCTGGCGCGCGACTTCGGCGTGGACGTCCTGGACGACGGCACACCGTCCGCCCCTTCGCCCCCCGTCCCGACCGGGCCGCCGAACGCCGCGCGTCCCGCCGCCCCGCCCGGCCCACCGTCGGCCCCGGATCCGCTCGGCTTCCTTCCCCTCGTCAACTTAGCGCGTGCCCGGGCCGGTTCGCCGCCCGTGGCCCTCGACGCGCGCCTCACCGACGCCGCCCGGCAGCACGCCCGCGCCATGGCGGCCGCCGGCCGGCTCGGCGTCGAGGGCGGGGACGGTGTCGCGGTCCACCAGCGGGTGACCGCCGCCGGATTCGCATACCTCACCATCGGCGAGCACCTGGTCTCCGGCCCGCGCACGCCCGCCGAGTTCGTCGACCACTGCCTGCGCACCCACGGCCTCCGCCGCACCCTCCACGACCCGGCCTTCACCCACGCCGGACTCGCTCATGCCGACGGCGGCCGGTCCGGGGACACCTTCTGGACCGCGCTGTGGGCCACGCCCCTCACCCCGGCCGGCCTCGCCCGCGCGACGGCCGACGTCATCGATCTCACCAACCACGCGCGCACCCGGGCCGGTCTGCCGTCGCTGGCCCAGGGCCCGGCGCTGACCAGGGCCGCCCAGGCGCACAGCGACGACATGGTGGCCCGCGACTTCTACTCCCACACCGCGCCGGACGGCAGCCGCCCCTGGGACCGGGCCGCCGCCGCGGGCTCCACCCGCCGCTCGATCGGCGAGAACATCGCCTGCGGCCAGCGCTCCCCCACCGAGGTGGTGACCGGCTGGATGAACAGCCCCGGCCACCGCGCCAACATCCTCAAGCCGGACTTCACACACATCGGCATCGGTTTCGCGGGCGGCGGCCGGTCGGGCACGTACTGGACCCAACTGTTCGGCGGCTGACGACGAGGACAGGCAGGCCCCCGGGATGCGACGGGCCTCCCCCGGTGGTCGGCGGGTCTGGCCGACCGGCCCGCCCCGCACCCGCAGTTCCGCGGCCGATGTTGGCAGAACGGCATACACCGGACAGGATGCCCGCATGAAGGGTGACCTCTTTTCCAGTGAGCACATGGTCCAGCCCGCGCAGGCGCCGGGTATGACCGTCGAGAACACCAAGTGCATCAGGTACGCCGTCAACGGTGAGATGCTGGCCCGGCAGGGCGCGATGATCGCCTACCGCGGCAACCTCGCCTTCGAGCGCAAGGGCCAGGGCGTGGGCGGCATGCTCAAGCGCGCGGTCACCGGTGAGGGGCTGCCCCTCATGGCGGTGCGCGGCCAGGGCGAGGCATGGTTCGCGAACGAGGCGCAGAACTGCTTCGTCGTCGACGTCGAGCCGGGCGACGAGTTCACGGTCAACGGCCGTAACGTCCTGTGTTTCGACGCGACGTTGTCGTACCGGATCGCCACCGTGAAGGGCGCGGGCATCACCGGCGGCGGCCTGTTCAACAGTGTCTTCAGCGGTCAGGGCAGACTCGGTCTGGTGTGTGACGGCAGCCCCCTGGTGATCCCCGTCTCGGGGCAGTACCCGGTCTACGTCGACACGGACGCGGTGGTCGGCTGGACCGCCGGCCTGCAGACCTCCCTGCACCGCTCGCAGTCCATCGGCTCGATGCTGCGCGGCGGTTCGGGTGAGGCCGTCCAGCTCATGCTGCAGGGCGAGGGGTACGTCGTCGTGCGGCCCAGCGAGGCATCGCCCCACAAGCCCCAGCAGCACTGAGCGGACCGAAACCCCTGACGGGCCCGAAGTGATCCTGCCTCGCGAGCAACCCTCCTGACCGTACTGACGTCTTGATCGACAACAGTGACGCCCTGGCCTCTCTGAGGCCAGGGCGGTTTTTCCGGGTGCTATACACACCATGTATACGCACCATGTATACATGAAGGGCATACATGTATCGCAAGGCAGTCGCCCCGGAGTACCAGGGCGCCCTCACCACGCTGTCCGTGAACTCCTCGCTGGTCGAGGTACTGGCCACCGGAACCGAGCAGTTGAGGGCCGCCGAGCGTGCCGGCCGGCCCGGCGAGATGGCCCGCTGCGGGCTCGCCGTCGCCGAGGCGCACCGGCGGCTCGGGCAGGTACGGGAGGCGGAGCAGGCCTGGAAGGCGAGCTACCGCGCCGCCCGGGACGCCGGGGACACGGCCGCGAGGGCGTGGGCCCTGTGGAGCGGCGGCACGCTGGCCCGGCAGCGCGGCGCGTTCGCCCTGGCCCGGCGACTGCTGGGGCTCGCGGCCGAGCTCGGCGAGCGCGGCGGCGACATCGTGGTCCGCGGCTACTCGCTGGCGGGCCTGGCCGAGACCGGCCGCATCCAGGGCGACTACGAGGCCGTCGGTAGGCTGCACGAGCAGCTGCTGGCCGAGGCCCGCCGGCGCGGCGAGGCACGGCACACGGTGTGGGCGCTGGAAGGCATCGCGCAGATGCACCGCAACACCGGGTCCTACGACCGGGCCCACGTCCTGTTCGAGGAGGCGGCCCAGATCGCCGCGCGCGCCGACGACCGGCGCGGGCACGCCTGGGCGCTGCGCGGCCTCGCCGACGTCGTCTCCGTGCGGGACGGCGACACCGAACGGGCACTCGCCCTGCTGAGCGAAGCGGAGACCACGTGCCGGGCGATGAACCTGACGAGCGCGCTGGCCTACAACCACAAGATGCGCGGCAACGTCCTCTACCGCGCGGGGCGGTACGCCGAGGCACGCGACCTCTACGAGCAGGCGCTGGCGGAGTTCCGCGACATGAGCGAGCCGCGCGGCGAGGCGCTCGCCCGGCTCGGCCTGGCCAAAGCGCTCGCGCAGCTGGGCCGCGACCGGGACGAGACGGCCACGGAACTGGCGTCCCTGGCAGCGGAGCTGGACCGCATCGGGCTGCGGCACGCACGGGAGATGGTGGCGCGGGCACAGTGGGAATTCGGCCTCGACGCGGAGCGGGCCCTGGAGGTCGTACGGTGACGGCGCTCGACTCTGCCGTCCGGGACCCGGCATCGGCCACCGAAGTCCTGGACCGCTGCCGGGAGTTGGTGGGGCCGGCGCTGCGGGAGGCGGTCGAACGGATGCACCCGTGGACCGGTGAGATGGCGGCGTACTCCTTCGGCTGGTGCGAGGTCGGCGGCGTGCCTGCCGTCGCGCCGGGCGGCAAGGGGCTCCGGCAGGCGCTGGCCGTGCTCGGCGCGGAGTCGGCCGGGGCGCCCGGGGAGAGCGGCGTGCCGGCGGCGGTCGCGGTGGAGCTGGTGCACGCCTTCTCCCTCCTGCACGACGACATCATGGACGGGGACACGACCCGGCGCCGCCGCCCCGCCGTGTGGAAGGCCTACGGCACGGGTCCGGCGGTCCTCGCGGGCGACGCGCTGTTCGCGCTGGCCGTCACCACCCTCGCCGGGGCCGGACCGGACGCCGTACGACTGCTGTCCGTGGCGCTGGGCGACCTGGTGCGCGGGCAGGCCGACGACCTGCTGTTCGCGGCCCGGCCCTGGAGCGGCCCCGAGCGTGTGCGGCCCGCGGAGTACCGGGCGATGGCCGAGCACAAGACGGGCTCGCTGCTGGGCGCCGCGCTCGCCCTGGGAGCCCTGCTCGGCGGCGCGCCCCCGGCCACCGTCAGCGCCCTCGACCGCGCCGGACGCCATCTCGGAGTCGCCTTCCAGGTCGTCGACGACGTCCTCGGGATCTGGGGCGAGCCCGCCGTCACCGGCAAGCCCGTGCTCGCCGACCTGCGGGAGCGGAAGAAGACGCTCCCGGTCCTGTGCGCGCTGGACTCCCCCGACCCGGCGGCCCGGCGCCTCGCCGCGCTCATGGAGTCCGCGGGGGACCCGGCCGAGGCCGCGGAGCTGATCGCGGCGGCGGGAGGGCGGACGGCGGCCCTGGCCGAGGCGCGCCGGCACATCGACGCCGGAGAGGCCGCGCTCACGGACGCCTCGCTCGACGCGGGGGCGGCCGCCGAGCTGCGGTCGGTGGCGGGTTTCCTGGTGCGCCGGAAGCTGTGACGGCCGCCGCGCAGTGCTCGACGAGCCGGGCGATCGGCGCCACGGCACACTGACCGAACGTCAAAATTGTGACCTCGCCCTAATACGCCTCCCGGTCGTTGAACACACTCCGTGGCGCCCCGCGTACCTCTGGGAAAGGTGAGAGCCAGGCGTTCAGAGGGATGACCATGAGCAAGGCGTACGTCTCCGCACACCAGTTGGTCGCCGGGAGGTACCGGCTCCTGGAGACCGTCCATCGCGAGTCGAACCGCGTCTGCTGGTACGGGGAGGACGTCGAGGCCGGGCGCCCCTGCCTGCTGACCCAGGTGGGGTTGCCGGGCGAACCCGACGGGGACGCCGCGCGCCGGACCGTCGGCCGCATCATGCGCACGTCGGAGACGATGGGACGGCTGTGCCCCGGCCGGGTCGCGACCGTGGTCGACGCGGTCGCGGAGGAGGGCGCGCTGTGGACGGTCACCGAGTGGCTCGGCGGTACGCCGCTCGGGGAACTCCTCGCCGAGCACGGCTCGTTGAACTACGTGCGGGCGGCCCGCATCGGGCTGGAGCTGCTCGACCTGCTGGAGGCCGCGCACGGCGAGGGCATCACGCACGGCGAGCTGAGCCCCGGCCAGATCCTCGTCCGCGAGGAGGGCCCGGTCGTCGTCGCGGGCTTCGGGCTGGCGGGCGCGACGCTGGCCCCCCGGCTGACGGCTCTGTCGTACGCCTCTCCGGAGCAGGCCCGCGACGAGCGGATCGGCCCCGCGGCCGACCTGTGGGCGCTGGGCGCGATCCTCTACACGATGGTCGAGGGGCGCCCGCCGTTCCGGGAGCGGGACCGGCCCGAGGCCACGCTGAAGAGCGTGGACCGGCTTCCGCTGCGCACGCCGCTGCGCGCCGGACCGCTCACCCAGGTCGTGCAGGGCCTGCTGCGCAAGAACGGCCGGGAACGGCTCACCCGGCCCGTGGTGCGTCAGGCGCTCACCCGGGTCGTGAACGAGGACGCCGACGCGACCCTGCCCCCCGCGCCGGTCCCCCGGCTGCGCCGCGCGTACGCCACCGCCCTGCACGTCACCGACCCGGGGTGGAGCAGACGGACCATGATCGCCGGGACGGCGCTGGCCGTCGTCACGGTGACGGTCGCGGTACTCGCGGTGACCCGTGACCTGCCAGGCACGGACACCTCCGCGTCCGGCGGTGAACGCCGCCCGCCCTCCTCCGCCGGCGCACCGGACCCGAACCGCCCGTCCACCCCCGCGCCGACGCCCACCGCACCGGCCCCGAGCACCCCGGCCGAGCCGCCCCCCGGCGTCTCCCCGTCGCCCTCGGTACCCACCCTGCCGCCGGGCTTCCGCACCTACCGCTCCCCCGAGGGCTTCTCCGTAGCCCTACCCCAGGGCTGGAAGCCGCTGAGCACGACGCGCGCGTCCGATCTCGCCTACCGCGTGGTGCTCGGCGCACCCGGTGACGCGCGCACGCTGGCGGTGACGTACAGCGCGCGCGTCGGTCCGGAGCCGGTCGCGGTCTGGCGCGACGACGTCGAGCCGGGGCTGAGGCAGACCGCCGAGGACTACCGGCGGCTCGGGGGCATCCGCGCGACGACCTACCAGGGGCAGGCGGCCGCCGACATGGAGTGGCTCGCCGACGTCGACGGCAGCCGGGTGCGCACGCTGGGCCGCGGCTTTCTCATCGGCGGCGGGCGCGGTTACTCACTGCGCTGGACGACCCCGGCCGAGGTGTGGGACGACGCGGGCAACCGCCAGGCCCTGGAGGCCTTCTTCCGCACGTTCCGGCCGGCCGGGGCCTGAGCGGGACCGCCCCTGATCCGTGCGCCACTGCGCCGTTTCCTCTCGTCTCGCGCGGAAACTCGGCCCCTATGGTGCAAATCGGATACACGATGATGACCGAACAGGCCGGCCCCCGCGATCTCGTGGACCACGTGGTGCGGGCCGAGGAAGCGGGGTTCGACTTCTCCGTGACCTCGGACCACTACTTTCCGTGGCTGCGCTCGCAGGGTCACTCACCGTACGCGTGGAGTGTGCTCGGCGCGGCCGCGCAGGCGACGGAGCGCATCCCGCTCATGACCTACGTGACGTGCCCGACCGTCCGCTACCACCCGGCGGTGGTGGCGCAGAAGGCGGCGACCATGCAGTTGCTGTCGCAGGGCCGCTTCCGGCTGGGGCTCGGGTCGGGCGAGAACCTCAACGAGCACGTCGTGGGCGGCGGCTGGCCGTCCGCCGACGTACGGCACGAGATGCTGGAGGAAGCGGTCGAGATCATCCGGGCGCTGTTCGCGGGCGGTCATGTGAACCATCACGGCACGCACTTCGACGTGGAGTCGGCCCGACTGTGGGACCTGCCCGAGGACCCGCCGCAGATCGGCATCGCCGTCTCCGGCGAGCAGTCCTGCGCGCTGGCGGGGCGGCTCGCCGACCTCGTCATCGCCACCGAACCGGAACAGGGCCTGCTGGAGGCCTTCGACCGGCACGGCGGCACCGGCAAGCCGCGGGTGGGCCAGCTGCCGGTCTGCTACGACACCGACCGCGACACGGCGGTGAAGCGGGCGCACGCGCAGTTCCGCTGGTTCGGCAGCGGCTGGAAGGTCAACTCCGAGCTGCCGCACCCGGACTCCTTCGAGTCGGCCACCCAGTTCGTCACCCAGGACGACGTCGCCGCGTCGATCCCGTGCGGCGACGACCCGGAGGACTTCGTGGCGGCGGTCCGCCCTTACGCCGAGGCCGGGTTCACGGAGATCGCGCTGGTGCAGATCGGCGGCGACTCGCAGCCGGAGTACCTGGACTGGTCGGCGAAGACCCTGCTGCCGGCGCTGCACGACGCCCTCGACTGAGCGGGCCTCCCACCTCCCGGCGACCGCGCCGCAAAGCATCGCCAAGGGGTGCATATAGGCTGCGTCTGCGCGCGCGTCGCCTCGCGGGCGCCGTCCGCACAGCCTCCAGGAGAGTCACCCGTGACCCTAGCGTTCGTCCCGCCCGAGTCGTCCCCCGCCCCCCTGTCCGACCTGGTGGCACGGGACGCGCGCGAGTTCGGCACCTACGCGCGCACCGGCGGCTGGGCCTTCGCCCTGATGGTGGCGCGCAGTGTGCGTCCGGGCGGCCAGGGCGCGGACGAGACGCCGAAGGTGTCCGCGAAGGAGTTCGCCGGGCTGGCGGGGTGCTCGCCGGAGCGGGTCATGCGCTACTACAAGGCCTGGGACCGTGCCGCGGACGACGGCGTGGTCCCGCACTTCGAGACGCTGACGCCCGGTCAGGAGGTGGAGCTGCCGGACGCCGACGTGTGGCTGACGTACTACGTCGCCCGCTCCGGTGCCACCTCCGAGCGCGGCACCGCCATCGCCGAGTCCGCCGCGGCGGAGGGCATCCGGCCGACCAAGGCCCTGGAGGTCGCGGAGAACCCCACCGCGCTGCGTGCCGCGATCCTCGCCGACACCGCCACCGCCCAGGCGGCCCGCCGTGCCCTCCTCGACCGCGTCCGCGAGGACCCGGAGCTCCAGACCGAGCTGGCCCGGGATGTCGTCCGTACCGAGGACCTCAAGAAAGCCGTGGCCAGCGAGAACCGCTCGGCCGACCGGATCGGCTACGTCCGCCAGATCGCCGAGTCGGGCCAGATCCGCACGCCCGCCGGGCAGACCGTCGACGCGCCCGCCGACCTGCGGCAGGAGGCTGAGCGGCATCTGTCGCTCCTCGACGAACTGGACGAGGGCGAGGACGCCGGCGAGTGGGCCACCGAGGCCTACGGCACCATGCGGTCCCGGGTCGCCGAGGCCGTCGAGGCCGATCCCGAACTGCGCGTGCAGGAACGGCGGACGAAGTTCTACAGCAGCCTGCACAAGGCGACCAAGGCGTTCGAGGAACTGACCTTCGACGACGCCCGTGACTTCTACGAGGACGACATGGTGCAGCGCCTGGAGAAACTCCAGCAGGCGATCACCACCTGCCTCTCGGCGTTGCGCCGGGCACCGGAGAATCACCCTCAGGACTGAGCATCACGTGCACGACGGGGGTACTAGAGGTCTCTACGACCGTTCTCCCCGGAGGCCCTCTGGTGAACCCCAATGTGCACAAGACCCTGGTCATGCAGCTCCAGGCGGGCGCCACGGACCGCTTCCCCGTGCTCGCCCATCTCGGCTACGACGCCGACGACCCGTTCGCGGTCACCATGGTGTTCAGCCATGACGGCCATGTACTGGCCCGGTGGCGGCTGGACCGCGAGATGGTCCTCGACGGGCTGCGGCGGCCCGTCGGCATGGGCGACGTGCGGTTCCGCCCGGTGTCGACGGGCGTGTGGGAGGAGCTACGCATGGAGTTCTTCGGCGACGCCCGGTCGGACGGCGAACGCCATCACGCGGTGGTGTTCGCCTGGGCCGCCGCCGTCGAGTCGTTCCTGCGCCGGACCCACGAGATCGTCGCGCCCGGGCAGGAGCAGATCGAGGTGGACGACTTCCTGGCCGAGGTCATCGCCGAGGGCTGAGTAGCCTTGCCCATCTCCATTGCGTGCGGCGGGAGTTGCGCAGCCGTACGGATACCTCACGCGGCGGGAGTTGAGTAGCCGTACTCATGCCCGCGTCGCGCGGCGCCGACACGATGGGGCTCCCACGAAGAGGAGTGCGCCCATGTCCGCTGTCAGTCCGGACCCACGCCGGGTCTCCCCGCTGTCCGCCGCCCGCTCCGGCCGGCGCCTGCCCCCGCTGCTCGCCGGGCTGGTGGTCGTGGCGCTGGCGGTGTCCGCCTGGGAGCCGCACGACCGGGCGACCTGGTTCCTGGAGACGGTGTGGGTGATCGTCGGACTGCCGCTGCTGTTCCTGACCTGGCGGCGGTTCCCGATGACGGGCCTTCTGTGCTGTCTGCTCGCCGCGCACGCGCTGGTCCTGGTGCTGGGCGGCCACTACACCTACGCGCAGGTCCCGCTCGGCGACTGGGTGCGCGACACCTTCGGCCTGGACCGCAACCCCTACGACCGCTTCGGCCACCTCATGCAGGGCTTCGTACCGGCCGTCCTGGTACGGGAGTTGCTCGTGCGTACCTCACCGTTGCGCGGCAGCCGCTGGCTGGCGCCGCTCGCCGTGTGCGCGTGCCTCGCCTTCAGCGCGGTCTTCGAGATGCTCGAGTGGGCGGCGGCCGTGATCGGAGGCGAGGCGGCGGACGCGTTCCTGGCCACACAGGGCGACGTGTGGGACACGCAGTGGGACATGTTCTGCGCCCTGGTCGGCGCCACCGCCTCGCTTCTCCTGCTCAGCCGGTTCCATGACCGTCAGCTGAGCGCACTGACCCGTCAGTGACCGGTGCCGCTCGTGTGGCGGCGCCGGGTCCACAGCGGCAGCGCGAACCAGCACAGCACGTACCAGACGACGACGCCCGTCACGATCCACGGCACGAAGGGGTCGTGGGTCGCCACCCGCAGTATCAGCAGCAGTGCGCAGGCCATGGTGAGGAGCAGCAGGATCAGGCCGACGAAGGTCAGCCGAGAGGCCCAGGTGACCGCCTGCGGCTTCACCCGGCGCCCGGAGACCAGGCGGTGCAGCGACACCGGCCCGATCAGCGCGCCGGTCGCAGCGGCGCCGACCACCACCGTCACGATGTAGATCCTGCGGTCCGTGTCCGAGAGGTCCGCGAAGGTCGGGGTGAAGACCACGGTCAGCAGGAAGCCGAACAGGATCTGGACGCCCATCTGCGCGACCCGGACCTCCTGGATGAGGTCACCCCACATGCGGTCGGCCCGCTCCTCCTCGGTCTCGTCGCGCCCTCTGGGCCGGTGCGTACTGCCTTCCGCGGTCGTCACGGTTCCTCCCGGTTGAGAAAGTCCGAAAACTCTTCCCCACCGGGTTCCCCGTGAACAGCGCTGCTACCAGCGAGCTTCGACCTGGTCCTTGATCCGCGTGGTGTACAGGTCCTGGACCGCGCCGAGCGTGGCGTCGGGCAGGGCCGGCAGGTGGGCGGCGGCCGCGTTGGCGCGGGCCTGTTCGGCGGAACGGGCGCCGGGGATCACCGTGGTGACGCCGGGCTGCTGGACGATCCAGCGCAGAGCGAGCTGGGCCGGGGTGCAGCCCTCGGGGGCGAGGGCGGCGAACTCGGCCGCGGCCTCGACGCCGGTGGCGTAGTCGACGCCGGAGAAGGTCTCGCCCTGGTCGAAGGACTCGCCGTGCCGGTTGTACGTGCGGTGGTCGTTCTCCGGGAAGACGGTGTCCTTCGTGTACTTGCCGGACAGCAGGCCCGAGGCGAGCGGCACCCGGGCGATGATGCCGACGCCGGCCTCCCGGGCGGCGGGCAGCACCTCACGCAGGGGCTTCATCCGGAACGGGTTGAGGATGATCTGCACGCTCGCCACGTTCGGCCGGGTGATCGCGGTGAGGGCCTCGGCACAGGTCTCCACGCTCACCCCGTACGCGGCGATGCGCTCCTCCTCGACCAGGGTGTCGAGGGCGTCGAAGACCTCGTCGGAGGAGTAGACGGGCGTGGGCGGGCAGTGCAGCTGCACCAGGTCGACACGGTCGACGCCGAGGTTGCGGCGGGACCGGTCGTTCCAGGCGCGGAAGTTGTCCAGGACGTAGTTCTCGGGGATCTGCTCGACCCGGCGGCCCATCTTGGTCGCGACCAGCACGTGCAGGTCCGGCCGGCTGCTCAGGAACGTGGCGATGGTCTGCTCGCTGCGCCCGTCGCCGTAGACGTCGGCGGTGTCGAAGAACGTCACCCCCGACTCGGCCGCCGCCTCCAGCACCGTGAGGGCTTCCTTGTCGTCGACGTCCCCCCAGTCGGCGCCCAGTTGCCAGGTGCCGAGACCGACGACCGACGCATGCTGACCCGACCTGCCGAATTCACGTTCTTCCATGGGCGTCAGTCTGTCATCCGCCACCGGCGTGCACGGAGGCGGTCGCCATGGCCCGCCACCTGTGCATTCCTCACTCACACGAGTGAGGGAACGCGGCAGGCGGACGGATCGCGCCCGAACCGCCCTAGCGTGAACGCGTGACCGATGGTTTGACCGAAGAGCCCCCTTTCTGCACGCGCCGCGGTTTCCTGCGCACCGCCGCCGCCCTGTCCGCCGTACCGGCCGTGCTGGTGCCGGATCCGGCGTCCGCCGCGCGGGAGCTGCCCGGCTTCCCCGCCGACGTCGGCCTGTACCGGACGGCGTACCGGAACTGGACCGGCGAGATCACGGCCACCGGCCTGTGGGCCTGTGCCCCGGACGGGCCGCAGCAGATGGTCGCGGTCGTGAACTGGGCCCGGCGCCAGGGCTGGACGGTCCGTGCCCGCGGCGCCTCGCACGGCTGGTCCCCGCTGACGATCCCGGAGGGGACGCAACCGGCCGCCTCCGTCCTCCTGGTCGACACCACCCGGCATCTCACCGGCCTCGCCCTCGACGGCAGGTCCGCCGTGCGTGCCGGCACCGGTGTGACGATGGAGGCGCTGCTGACGTATCTGGAAGGGCACGGACTCGGCCTCACCGCCGTGCCGGCACCCGGCGACCTCACGCTGGGCGGCGCCCTGGCCGTCGACGGACACGGCACGGCCGTACCGGCGCGGGGCGAGCGGCGGCTGCCGGGGCACACGTACGGCTCGCTGAGCAATCTGGTGCTGTCGCTCACCGCCGTGGTGTGGGACGAGGGCAGCGACGCCTACGTCCTGCGCACCTTCCGTCGGGACGAGGCCGACTGCGCGGCGTTGCTCACCCACCTCGGGCGGGCGCTGGTGACGGAGGTGGTCCTGCGGGTGGGGGCCGACACCCACCTGCGGTGTGTCAGCCGCGTCGACATCCCGGCGGGCGAGTTGTTCGCGGCGCCCGGGTCGGGCGGGCGGACCTTCGAGAGCTTCCTCGACGCGTCGGGGCGGGTGGAGGCGATCTGGTTCGCCTTCACGGAGCTCCCGTGGCTGAAGGTGTGGAGCGTGGCCCCGACGCGGCCGCCGGCCTCGCGGCGGGTCTCGGGGCCGTACAACTACCCGTTCTCCGACAGCGTTCCGGAACCGGTCGCGGATCTGGTCGGGCGGATCGTGGCGGAGGGCGCCTGGTCGCTGGCGCCGGTGCTGGGCAATCTGCAGTACGACGTGGCCGCGCTCGGGCTGGCGGCGACGCTGTCCGGGGACATCTGGGGGCCGTCGAAGAACACACTGCTGTATCTGCGGCCGACCACCCTCCGGGTGCACGCCGACGGCTACGCGGTGCTCACCTCGCGGGGGCAGGTGCAGCGGGTGATCCACGAGTTCACGGGCTTCTACCGGGAGCGGCTCGCGGCCCACGCCGCCCGGGGCCGCTTCCCGGTCAACGGCTCGGTGGAGATCCGCGTGACCGGCCTCGACGATCCCGCCGACGCCGAACTGGCGGGCGCCCACGCCCCGTTGCTGTCGGCGGTGCGACCGGCCGAGAGCCGTCCCGAGTGGGACTGCGCGGTCTGGCTGGACGTGCTCACCCTGCCGGGGACGCCGCACGCGGAGGCGTTCCTGCGCGAGTTGGAGCGGTTCCTGCTCGGCCGCTACGACGGCCGCACCGGCGGTGGGTACGCGCTCGCCCGGGTCGAGTGGTCCAAGGGCTGGGCGTACACCGACTCGGACGCGTGGCGGGACGAGGACGTCATCGGCACGACGGTGCCCGCCTCGTTCGGGGAGGGCGTGTGGGGGCGGGCGGCCGGCGTGCTGGACCGGCTCGACCCGCACCACGTGTTCAGCAACGCCTTCCTGCGGCGGCTGCTGGGCTGAGCCGGGCTACCTCAGCGTGCGGCCGTGGGCCGTGCGGGCGAGCTTCGGGCCCAGCCAGCGCTTGAGCCGGCGCAGGGCCTCCAGTTGCCCGGCCGCGCGGTCGAGCCGGTAGTACAGCTGCGGCGGGACGTACGGCAGCAGGGGCGAGTGGCGCTGGCCCAGCAGGGCGAACATGCGCTCGGGCGGCAGATGGATGTAGCGCGGCAGGTTCTCGTACCACTGGGCGCTGTAGCGGGCGGCGCTCTGCGTGGGCAGCAGGGCCGCCTTGCGTTCGCGCTCGTAGCGGGCGAGGGCCTGCGGGAGGTGGGCGTGCTCGCGGAGGGCCGCCGCCAGCGCGATGGCGTCCTGAAGGGCCAGCGTCGTGCCGGCGCCGATGGAGTAGTGCGTGGTGTGGGCGGCGTCGCCGACGAGGACGAGGTTGTCGCGGTACCAGGTGCGGTTGGTGAGGGTGCGGAAGTTCAGCCACTGGGCGCTGCCGCGCGCGCCGGAGCGTGCGATCAGCCGGTGGCCGTCGAGGACGACGGCGAAGAGCTTCTCCAGCAGGGCGAGCCCGTCGGCCTCGCCCGCGCCGTCGAGACCGAGGCCGGTGAAGGTCTCTGGGGCGCACTCGACGACGCAGGTGCTGCGCCGGTCGTCGAAGGGGTAGCCGTAGCACCAGATCCAACCGTGCGCGGTCTCGACGAAGGCGAAGGTGAAGGAGTCGAAGACCTTGGTGGTGCCGAGCCAGATGTAGGAGTTCCGGCCCGCGGTGACCTCCGTGCCGAAATGGCCGGCGTGGCGGGTGCGCAGGGTGCTGCGGACGCCGTCGGCGGCCACGACCAGGTCGGCGTCGGGCAGTCGGTCGGGGGCGGTCTCGTGCTCGTACTCCACGCGGACGCCCAGGGTGCGGGCACGGGCGGCGAGGATCTCCAGGAACCGGTGGCGGCCGATGCCGAAGCCCTGGTCGCCGGGGTGCCGGGTGGTCAGGTCCCGTACGTGTGCGACGCCCTCGTTCCAGCGGACCGAATGCGCGTCGAGGACGCGGGCCGACTCGGGGTCGTGCTCGTGGAGTGTGTCGAGCAGTCCGCGCCAGTACGTGACGCCCCAGCCGTAGGTCGAACCCTCCGGGTCACGTTCGTACACGGTGATGTCATGGGACGGGTCCTGCCGTTTGAGCAGGATCGACAGATACAGGCCGGCGGGCCCGGCGCCGACGCAGGCGACCTTCACGCACACCCCTAGGAATTACTCATAGCGATCATTTCGCGACGCAGGGTAGCAGGCGAAAGGCGCCGCGACCGGCCGCTCGAAATCGCGTCATCTTCGCGGAGTGAGCCAGGCCACGCGGGGCGCGGCCGCCGGCGACGGATCGCCGCAAAGATCGCGGCAAGGGGAAGGAATTCCCTCTTCCGGGCTGTCCGGGCAGCCACGTCGGCAAGATCAACTTGATTCAACCTTGTACGAGATATGGGCAGTTGTCCGGATCAGGGCCAACCGTGCACGGGCGATTTCTGCCGCTCTCGGCCGGACCGATAGGCATGCGAGGTCGTCAATCGAACGACCTGCCGAAAGCAGCGTCCAACGAATCCTGGAGGTCCGCATGCCGGAACTCAGCCGTCGCCGTGCGCTCACCGCCGCGGCGGCCCTCGCCACGACCGCCGGCGCCGCCGTGGTCGCCTCCGACGCGGCCGCCGCCCCCGACACGCAGGGCACGCCCGGCACGCCGCAAGCGGCGGGGCACGAGCACGGCCACCACTCCCCCGCACCCTTCGACGAGGTCTACAAGGGCCGTCGGATACAGGGCCACCCGGCCGCCGGGGGCGGTCACGAGCATCACGGCGGCGGCTACGCCGTGTTCGTCGACGGCGCGGAACTGCATGTGATGCCGAACGCCGACGGCACCTGGATCAGCGTGGTCAGTCACTACGACCCGGTGCCCACCCCGCGTGCCGCCGCGCGCGCCGCGGTGGACGAGCTGCAGGGCGCCCGGCTCGTCCCGTTCCCCGCCAACTGACCCTCACCGCATCACATCTGGAGTCATTGCACATGACCGTCCGCAAGAACCAGGCGAGCCTGTCCAGCGACGAGAAGCGGCGCTTCGTCGCCGCGCTCGTGGAGCTCAAGCGCAGCGGCCGCTACGACGAGTTCGTCACGACGCACAACGCCTTCATCCTCGGTGACACCGACAACGGCGAGCGCACCGGCCACCGTTCACCGTCCTTCCTGCCCTGGCATCGCAGATACCTGCTCGAATTCGAGCGGGCGTTGCAGTCGGTGGACGCGTCGGTGGCGCTGCCGTACTGGGACTGGACCGCCGACCGCTCCGTGCGCTCCTCGCTGTGGGGCCCGGACTTCCTCGGCGGCACGGGTCGGGCCCGGGACGGGCGGGTGTCGGACGGGCCGTTCTCCGAAGCGGGCGGCAACTGGCCGATCAACGTGCGGGTCGACGGGCGGACGTTCCTGCGCCGGTCACTGGGCAGCGCGGTGCGGGAGCTGCCGACCCGGGCCGAGGTGGACTCGGTCCTCGCCATGGCGACGTACGACATGGCGCCGTGGAACAGCGCCTCGGACGGGTTCCGCAACCACTTGGAGGGCTGGCGCGGGGTCAATCTGCACAACCGGGTGCACGTCTGGGTCGGTGGTCAGATGGGCACCGGGGCCTCCCCCAACGACCCGGTGTTCTGGCTGCACCACGCCTTCGTCGACAAGCTGTGGGCCGAGTGGCAGCGCCGGCACCCGGGCTCCGGTTACGTCCCGGCGGCCGGGACACCGAACGTGGTCGACCTGAACGAGCCGATGAAGCCGTGGAACGACGTCACCCCGGCGGACCTGCTGGACCACACCGCCCACTACACCTTCGACACGGACGCCTAGAGCCCTGACGGACGGGGAGCGCCGGGGTGGGCAGGGGTCACTTGCGTGACCCCGACGGCGCTCCCGCCGTGGCGGACCCGTTCACCACGTCCACGTCGCTCGCGCGGACGTAGGCGAGCCGGTGACCGAACTGGATCTCGTAGTACTCCTCGTCGCCCTTCACCACCCGGAAGGCGCTGCCGGAGCCCGACTTGTCGACATAGGTGCCGGCGACGCGGTCCTGCGTCACATAGCGCTGACCCGCGAGGAGGCTGTACGGGAGCGGCGAGTCGTCCGACACCGGCACGTCGTCGGGATAGGCGTCCGGCTCCGGGTAGGCGCGCCCGTACACCGGGATCTCGCTCAGTCCGTCCTTCGGGGTCACCATCCGGCCGGTCGTCCCGATGGCCGTCGGGCGGGTCCTGGGGTTCTTGAACCAGGCCCGGTTGCCCTGGTACCAGATCGCCGTCCAGTCACCCTTGCGTCCGGCGACCGCGAAGACCTGGCCCGCGGAGACCCGCGACCCCAGGTCGTTGACGTCCTCCGTCGAGGGGTCGCCCTCCGGGCGGCGGCCCGGGTCCTGGATCAGCGGGGCGCCGTCGCGCGGTTCTGTGTGCAGCCGGACCGCGCTGGAGCCGTGCGGCGCGCACGGCACACCGCTGGTCTTGCACCCCGTGAACAGCGGCTTGTGCGTGTCGTAGTCGGGCAGCATGACCACCATGTCGCTGTCCCGTCCGGCCCTGCCGCGCAGCGGGGCGCCGAGCAGGTCGAAGTAGTGCTCCCAGTCCCAGTAGGGGCCCGGGTCGTCGTGCATGTCGGGGATGGTCACGCCCACCGGGGACGGCACGTTGTCGTGGCCGAAGATGTGCTGCCGGTCGAGCGGGACGTCGTACTTCTTGGCCAGGTAGCGCACCAGGCGGGCCGAGGCCTGGTACATCTGCTCGGTGTACCAGGTGTCCGGCTGGGCGAGGATCCCTTCGTGCTCGATGCCGATCGAGCGGGCGTTGATGTACTGGCTGCCGGAGTGCCGGGCCGCGTCCTTGGTCTTCACGTGCTGGACGACATGGCCGTCGCTGGAGCGGACGGAGTAGTGCCACGACACCTCGTTCGGGTCCTGGACCGTCTTGAGCATGGCCGGCAGGGGGCCCTCGGTGTCGTGGATGACGATGTACTCGACCTTCTGGTCGTTGGGCCGGTCGGCCGGGTCGAAGTTGCCGTACTCGCCGTCACCGACCTCGACGTGCGGCGCCCGGACCCAGGAGCAGGAGAGTTCCGTCGGGCACTCGATGTCCTTCGGCCGGTTCGGGTCGTGCGGCGGGGCCTTCACCCCGGGACTGGCGGGGAGGGTGATCCGCTGCCCCGCGTCGGTGGTGCGGCGCGCGCCGCGCCGGATCACGGTGAAGACGTCGCTCGCGAACGTGTTCGCCGACACGGAGTCGCCCATGCCCGGGAAGCGCGCCACCGCCTCCCACCAGTCCGACGGGTCGGCGCTGAGCGGCTTGCCCAGCTCGCGCTGCGTCGCCGCCAGCAGTGCCGCGCCGCCGCGCACGTTGGCGGCCGGGTCCGTCCGCAGCTGCTCCACCGGCACCCCGATGAGACGGGCGGCGCGTTGCAGGTCGGCGGGCTGCACGGCACGGCTGCCCCGAGTGTTCTGCTTGTCCGGCCCGGACTGCGGACCCGCGAGCGCGCGGCCGCCGACTCCCGGCAGCGCGCCCTGGACGTGCGGCCGGTCCACCAGGTGCATCGGGCCGTAGCCGCCGGCGACGCTGGGCGCGCCCCGGTGGGAGTCCCACCGCGACTGCTGGTAGGACACGCCCATCAGTACGCTGGGCGGCACGCCGTACTCGGCCGCGGCTGCCGTGAAGACGTCCTGCAGACGCCGGTCCTCCGTCGCGCTGTTCTCGACCTCCGGGCCACTGTCGGAATGGGGCAGGCTCAGCAGGGTGACCAGCAGCGGAACCTGGAGCGCCACCGACGCGGTCACGCAGACGACCCGTCGGCGGCGCCGCCGTACTGCGTCGGGGACACGGGGGGTGGCGGGATCTGTCATTGCAAGGGCCTCCGGCGATGCTCGGCGCTACCACGACAGCGGAGTAGCTCTCCACGTCACCCCTCGTACGCTTCCGTGCCCGAAGCGCCACGTCGCGCCAAGCGTCACCGAGCTGGACCAGCCGCCCGCCACAGGCCACCCGGTCAGCGGCAGTCCGCCCGTCCGGGCGGCGGCAGCCCTCAGCTCCCTTACCGATCGGTACGGGCCGGTGCCCACCGCACCCCCGCTCAGTCCTGAACCGGGTCCACCTCCCAGTCGGGATGCCCCGGCATGGGCGGGGTCCGCTCCCCGTACAGCCACGACGTCAGAAACGGCGTCAGATCCTCGCCGGCCGTCTCGGAGGCGAGCGCGACGAAGTCCCGGGTGCCGGCGACCCGGCCGCGGTACTTCGTCACCCAGGCCCGCTCGATCTCGTCGAACGTCTCTTCGCCGACCTTCTCCCGCAGGGCGTACAGCACCAGCGCCGAGCCGTCGTACCGCATCACCTTGAACAGGGTCGGCTCCGTGGGTTCGGCGGGGGCCCCGTCGTCGTGCCGCCACTGGTCGTGCTGTGCGTACGCCGACCGCATCGCGTCCTCGATGCCGACGCCGCCGTGCGTGTCGGAGTAGAGCCGCTCGTAGAAACGCGCGTGTCCCTCGCTCAGCCACAGGTCGGACCATCGCCGGATGGCTACGCTGTTGCCGGTCCACTGATGGGCCAGCTCATGCACGAGATCACGTTCGGCGTCGACCCGGTCACCCAACAGTTCGCCCTTGGGCACCACGGACAGCGACTGCGTCTCCAGCGCCACCGGGAGATCGGTGTCCCCCACCAGTACGCCGTAGCGGCGGAACGGATACGGGCCGAGCCGCCCCTCCAGCCAGGTCAGATGGTCGGACGTGAGCGCGCGATGGTCCTCGGTGTCCGAGACCAGCCCCTCGGGGACCACGTCCCGCACGGGCAACCCGCGCGGGCCGGTGCTGTCGACGAACGAGAACTTCCCGATCGCCAGCTGGATCAGCTGGGCCGCGACCGGATGCTCGGAGTCGTACGTCCACCGGACCCGGCCGTCGGGACGCCGGACGCGCTGGACGAGCCGGCCGTTCGCCACCGCGCTGAGGCCCGGCGGGGTGGTGATGCGGAAGGTGACCGGCGCCCGCAGGCTGGGGTGGTCGTTCACCGGGAAGATCATCTTGGCGCCGTTGGGCTGCGCGCAGACCACGGTGCCGTCCGGGGTGGGCACCCAGCCGTACGTCTGGATGGCGTCGCCGCGCTCCCGCTGCTGGGTCGGGTCGGCGGTGTAGGCGACCTGCACGGTGAAGGCGGCGCCCTGGGGGATCGGCTTGGCCGGGGTCACGACGAGTTCGTCGCCGTCGCGTTCGGTTCTGGCCGGTGCGCCGTCGACGGTGACCGCGTGCAGCGTGTTGCCGGCGAAGTCGAGGTCGAAGCGGGACAGCGCCTGGGTGGCGGTGGCACTGACCGTGGTCCGGGCGGCGAAGGGGGTGCGCGGGGCGCGCCAGTCGAAGGCGAGCGTGTAGCGGCGGACGGTGTAGCCGCCATTGCCGTCGAGCGGCATGAGCGGATCGCCGGCGCCCGGGGCGCCGGGCGCCGGAGCCGGGCCCGGCGTAACGCCGGACGGGCCGGCGGCGGAGGCGCCGCGCTGCGCGACCGGCCGCTGATCGCCGAAGGGGAACCCGCCGGTGAGCGCGGCGACGGCGGTGATGCCGACGGCGCCCGTGAGGGCGAGGGCGAGGGTCAAAGCCCCGCGGCGTCGCCGCTTCCCGGCCGGTTCCTCCTGGGGGCGCGCGAACAGCCTCTTCACGGGTGCAACCGTCGAGTGTCCCGGCGACCGGCAGTCCTGATCGTCATGGGCGCACTATGCCAGCAAGATGTCAGCAGATCGGCTGATATGCGCGCGCCTTACATCCGTGCGGGCTACAGGGCTCTCCGCAAATGGTTGCAGCGGCACACAGTGACATCCCTCACGCAGCCGTGACGTGTCAACGTGGCTCGGTAGTACACAAGCCCCGGGCGATATACGCGGACTTGCCAGACGGAAACAGACAAACGGCACCCACGATACGGCCGCATGAGACCGGCTCGCCCCTTTCGCACCACCCGCCCGGCGCACACGTGGCCTTGACGGAGCGTCAGGCATCGCCACCTGTGCGGTGAGCCGGGTGTGCACACCCGCGCGCCCTGTTCAAGAGCCTTCGGCGCCTACGAGGCCGGGTAGTAGTGATGCTCGTTGCCCCCTTCTCACGCCCCTTTTAACAATGACGACCCCACAAGGCGTCACCGCAGGTCAGGCACAGCGCCACGCCGTGCCTGCCCCGGAGGCGACCCGCGACGACCGAGCGAGGTCCCATGAGGAAGCACCGCAGGAAGACGCGCCATCGGCACATAGCCGTCGCCGCCGTCGCCCTCACCGCACTGGCAGTACCGTCGGCCGCCATGGCCTGCCTGAACGACGGAAGCGCCGAGGCCAGTGAGAACCCCAGGCCCCACGGCCAGTGGCAGCACTGGAGGAACGCCGCCCAACAACAGGGAGCGACCGTTCCCCAGGGCGGCAACACCGCGCCGCAGGGCAACACCGCGCCGGGCACGACGGCGCCCGGGGGTGGCGCGCCCGCCGCCACGCCGCCCGGCGACTCCGGCGCCCCGGCCTCCGCGTCCACCGCCGCCAAGCGCGTCGTGGCCCTGGTGAACAGCGAGCGCAGCAAGGCCGGTTGCTCCGCGGTGAAGCTGAACGCCAAGCTCACGGACGCCGCCCAGGACCACAGTGCCGACATGGCGAGCCACCGGAACATGTCGCACACGGGCTCCGACGGCTCGGACCCGGGCCAGCGCATCACCAAGGCCGGATACGACTGGAGGACGTACGGCGAGAACGTTGCCTACGGCTACAGCTCTCCCGAGCAGGTCATGGACGGCTGGATGTCCAGCCCCGGCCACAAGAAGAACATTCTGAACTGCGCCTTCAAGGAGATAGGGGTCGGGCTCGCGCAGCCCGGCGACTACTGGACGCAGGACTTCGGCACCGCCCGCTGAAGCACGCACCCTCTGCCGCCCCGGGACCGGTTCCCGGGGCGGCAGAGGTGTGGGCTGCGAACGGCCCCATAAATGCAGCCCAATACGGGCACTTGTAGGGCTATGCATGCAATTTGAACAATTTCAAAAAATAGCCCGTTTCAAGATGCCGCGGTACGCGTGCGCGACTAACGTCTGTGATGAAAGCCGCAAACCGGGGCACACCCCGGTCGGCAAGGTTCCTGCACAACGAGGACCGCGACCGTAGCGCCACCCGCCTGACACAGTGCGGAAGCTGACAATCGGCGCCGGCGGCCGAGAGGTGCTTCACCATTCTTGCGGCGATGCCCATGACCGTGCCGCTCGCTTCACCGGCTGGGTGCGGCCATCCATCTCGTGCTGGGTACTGCGCGAGACGATGGAAGGAAAGGTACAACCATGCGATCACTTCGCGCGAGGCGTCTCATCGCGGCGTCTGCCACCACCGTTCTGATGGCGGGCGGCGCAGCGATCGGCGCAGCGGGCACGGCTTCCGCCGCTGTCCCGACCGGGCACACCTACAGCAACTCCTACGACAACGACTCGTGGGACGACGATGACGACTGGGGTAACGGCAACTACCGCGGTTACGACGACGATGACGACGACTGGGGCAACGGCGGCGGCTGGGGCAACGGCGACGGCAACGGCTACGGCAACGGCGGCCACGGCAACGGCAACGGCGGCCACGGCAACGGCGGCCATGGCGACGGCGGCGGCCACGGCGGTGGCGGCGGCGGTCACGGCGGCGGTGGCGGAGGCCACGGCGGTGGCGGCGGCGGTCACGGCGGCGGTGGCGGCGGGGGCGGCCACTGACAGTCGGAGTGTTCCCGGCGTGATGCGCGACTCCCTTCCGGAGCCGCGCATCGCGGCGTTCCGGAGTGTTACGCGGAGTCCGCGGTCCGGCACTCCGGGTGGCCCCAGCCCTGGGCGTTCTTGGCGATCTGGTCGCCTGCCGCGTAGGGGCGGCCGCACACACAGCGGCCGGGGAACTTCGCCTTGATCGTGCGGGCGGAACCACCGCCCTTGCGCGCCGCCTTGGCCGGCGACGGCCTGCGGCGCGCGGCGGTCGGCGGGGTGTCCGGCGAGGCCGGCGGCTCCGGTGAGCCGAGCCCGCTGCCCGCGGGCTCCTGCGCGGTGGCGGCCTGGCTGGCGGCGCGGTCGGCGAAGTCGTTCAGCGGGTCGCCGTCGACCTGGTGGGCGGGGACGTAGCGGAACTCGACGGCACGTCCGTCGAGGAGTGCGTCGATACGCACGACGAGGTCCTGGTTCGCGACCGGTTTGCCCCCGGAGGTCTTCCAGCCGTTGCGCTTCCAGGCGGGCAGCCAGGTGGTGACGGCCTTCATGGCGTACTGGGAGTCCATCCGGATCTCCAGCGGGACGTCCGGGTCCGTCGCCGTCAGCAGGCGCTCCAGCGCGGTCAGTTCGGCGACGTTGTTGGTGGCCTTGCCCAGCGGCCCCGCTTCCCAGCGCGTGGGGGTCTCGCTCTCGTCGGCGACGACCCAGGCCCAGCCCGCCGGTCCGGGGTTCCCCTTAGAAGCCCCGTCGCACGCGGCCACCACTCGTTCACGCATGCGTCCGATCATGCCATGAGCGGGCCGGGCCCCTGATAACGGATTCGCTCAGGACACGTCACCCAGGTCCGGCATCTCCCCGACGGTCGTCGTGGTGTCGATCACCGAGAAGTTCGCGCCCTGCGGATCGCTGAGGGCGGCGAACCGGCCGAACGGGCTGTCCGTCGGCCCGAACCGCAGCACGCCACCGAGCCTGGTGGCCCGGGCGACGGCGTCGTCGCAGTCGGCGACGGCGAAATAGACGTTGATGTAGTGCGGCACCTCGGGCGGGAACTCGTCGGTCATCTTCATCCGGCCCAGGACGGGGGCGCCCTCCAGGTTGAAGATCCGGAAGTCGACCCCGTCGTCCTCCATCTGCTGCGCCGTGTACGGGAAGACGGCGGAGAAGAAGGTGTCCGACTTCTCGGGTTCACGGGTGAAGACCTCCGCCCAGCAGTAGGCGCCCGGCTGGTCCATGGGAGCCTCGAACCCCTCGTGCGTGCCCGGCTGCCACACCCCGAAGACGACCCCGCTCGGGTCCCTGGCCAGGCACATGCTGCCGAAGTCGTCGACCTGCATCGGGTCCATCAGCACCTGGCCGCCGTTCTCCCGGATCCGGCCGGCCGTCGCGGCCGCGTCCGGCGACGCGAAGTACAGACACCACTGCGACTGGCCCTCCTGGCCGGGCATCGGTGGTACGACGGCGGCGACGGCCTTGCCGCTGGAGTACGCCTGCGTGTAGTTGCCGAACTCCGACGACGCCTCGTTGAAGGTCCAGCCCAGGACGTCGGCGTAGAAGGTCTTCGCCCCTTCGACGTCACTGAACATCGCGTCGGCCCAGACAGGGGTTCCCTCGGGTTTTCCAGCCATGGCTGCGGCCCTTCCGGTTCGGTTGGTTTGTCCGGTTCTTCACGCTAGTCATCGGGAAGGCCGCCTGCGCGCCGGATGCGCGCTCGCGTCCCAGACTGGAAGGGGATCTCGGTGGCCGGGGGCGGAGACGGCGGCCGCAGGGGGCTCTGACGGGGAAGCGGGGCACGTCATGACGGTGGTGGACAAGACGATGCGGGCGTGGTCGGTGACGCCGGGCCCGGTGGAGGCGGGCGGCCTGCGGCTGGTGGACAGGCCGGTGCCGGCGCCCGGCGAGGACGAGTTGCTCGTGCGGGTGCGGGCGTGCGGGGTGTGCCGCACCGACCTGCACGTCACCGAGGGGGACCTGCCCGTGCACCGGCCGGGGGTCGTGCCGGGTCACGAGGTGGCCGGTGTGGTGGCCGGGGCCGGTGCGGGGGTGCGCGGCTTCGTGGCCGGGGACCGGGTGGGCGTGGCCTGGCTGCGCCGGACCGACGGCACCTGCGCCTACTGTGCGCGCGGCGCCGAGAACCTGTGCCCGGGCTCGCGGTACACCGGCTGGGACGCCGACGGCGGATACGCGGGGTACACGACCGTGCCGGCCGCGTTCGCGCACCGGCTGCCGCCCGGTCTGGACGACGTGGCGGCGGCGCCGCTGCTCTGCGCCGGCATCATCGGCCACCGGGCCCTGCGGCGGGTCTCGCTGCCGCCGGGTGGGCGGCTCGGTCTGTACGGCTTCGGGGGCAGCGCCCATCTGTGCGCGCAGATCGCGATCGCGGAGGGTGCCCGGGTCCATGTCCTGACGAGGGGTGCGGCGGCGCGGCGGCTGGCGTTGGAACTGGGGGCGGCGTCGGCGCGGGACGTGCGCGAGCCGCCGCCGGAGCCGCTGGACGGTGCGATCCTGTTCGCCCCCGTCGGAGACCTGGTCCCGGTGGCGCTGCGGGCACTGGACCGCGGCGGGGTCCTGTCCGTCGCCGGGATCCATCTGACGGACATCCCGCCGCTGCGCTACGAGAGCGAGCTGTTCTACGAGAAGGAGCTGCGCAGCGTCACCTCCAACACGCGCGCGGACGCCCGCGAGTTCTTGGCTCTGGCCGCGCGGCACGGGGTGCGGGCGACCACGCACACCTACCCGATGGCGCGGGCGGACCAGGCACTGGCCGATCTGAAGGCGGGACGGTTCGACGGAGCGGCGGTGCTGGTGAACGACGGGTAGACCGGCCGCACGGGGCGGCCGGTCCGGGCCGGAGGCGGGTCAGCGGAACGCGCGTCGGTCGGCGTGCAGGCGGTCCGTCAGCCGGATGGTGATGAACTCGTTGTCGTCGGCCTTGCCCGGCGTACGGCCGGTCGAGAACGGGAAGTTGTTGTCGTTCAGCACGGCCAGCGTGCGGTCGTCGAGCAGGACGACGTCCTCGATCGTGGTGAACGGGAAGCGGAACGTCTCGCCGAAGCCGCCGAGCCCCTTGGGGTCGGCGATGTCCAGCAGGTCGGCCACCAGCGTCTTGTCCATCACGCCGTCGCGGTCGTGGTCACGGCTGTCGGCGAGGTAGATCCGCTTGAACCGGGCCGCGTCACCCTGGCCGCCGTCGCGCTCGATGACCAGGAAACGGTGCCGGTCGACGGCGACGGCGTCGCCGATCGCGTGCGCGGTCGACTCCAGGCGGTAGACCAACCGCTTGCCCGTGTAGGCGCGCTCGCGTAGATCGAACTCACTGAAACGCAGGTCGCCGGGTGTGTCGCCGGTGACGGTCCCTTCCAGCAGCGGGTGGAGACGCCGGCCGTCGACCGAGCGGACCAGGCCCTCGAAGCCCTTGCTGCCGCCGATGGTCGGCTGGGCACCGTCGAGGCAGGGGCTCTCCGGGGCCTGTACGCCGTTCAGCGCGACGGGCGCCTGGAGGAGCCGCCCCTCGGCGTCGAAGTGCAGCAGGAACGGGCCGAACTCGTCGCCCATCCAGTACGAGCCGTCGGCGACCCGCACGATCGACTCGACGTCGAAGTCGGCGCCGGTCAGCACCCGGTCGGCACGGGTGAGCGCGAACGGGACCTTGCGGTACGGGTCGCTCAGGTCGAACCCGCCGAGCACCCGGACCTTGCCGGTCCTCACGTCCGGCTTGATGCGGTGGACGCGCAGCAGGTAGTCGGCGCTGTTGGCCTTGTTGCCGTATCCGTTGTCGGACAGGGCGTCGAAGGTGCCGTCGTGGCGGTCGACGATGCCGCTGAAGCCCTGGACGGGCTGATCGGCGAAGGGTGCCGCGATGCCGTTGAAGGGGCCGTCACCGATGAGCGCGCCGGACGGTTCACTGCCCGGGACGAAGGTCTCGGCCGGCAGCGAGGCGAACCCGGTGAGCGTGGCCCGCCCGAAGTCGCCGTCGGCGGAGCCGTTCTCGGCCGCCGCCGGGGAGGCCAGCGCCGCGGTCAGAAGGGCGGCGCTGAGCAAGATCGAAGGTCTTCTCATGGCGGGCACCGTAGAGAGACCGTATGACCAGTGCGCCAACGCGGGAAGACGAAACCGGACACGTGCGCGGTCGCGGCTCCGCTGTCCGGCGCGTGTCTTCCCCCTGCCGCCGAGCTGTGCTTGCCTGGGTGGCCTTGTCGGTGGCGGGGCGGGAGTTGCCGTATGGGCGGACGGTGGGTGGCGGGGGTACTGCTGGCCGGTGCCGTGCTGCTCGGCGCCTGCGGGGATCCCGCGTCCGTACCGCAGGCGGCACCGCCCGCGCCCTCCGTGCCCGACGCGCCGAGCACCACCCGGGAGCGTGCGCCGCGCGTTCCCGTGAAGGCGCCGGCCGTGCTGTATCTCGGGGACTCGCTGGCGACGGAGAACCACGAGGTGCTCGGCCGGGAACTCCGCCGGGACGTGCGGGCGAAGTACACGAGCGCCCCCTACTCCGGCACCACGTTGTGCGACTACCTGGAGGGCACCGGCGAGCGTTCCCTGGTGCCGGACGCGGACAAGGCGGCGGCCCTGGTGCGGTCGCTGCGGCCGGACTTCGTGGTCCTGCAGTTCTGGGGCAACGCCTGGGGCTACACGCCGTGCATGGACGGCCTCACGTACGGCGCCGCCCGCAGCGGCTATCTGGAGCGGTACGCCGCCGACGCGCGGCGTCTGGCCGAGCAGATCGACGCGGCCGGCCGCGACCGGCGGCCGCGCATCGTCTGGGTGCTCCAGGGCCCGGACCCGATCACGCCCGACCGGGTCCGGCGCGTGAACGCCGTGTACGAGGAGCGGGCCGCGGCCACCGGTGACCTGGTCGCCGACGCGGGCCGGGCGGTGAGCGCCCCCGGTGCCCGCTACTCCTGGACCCAGTACCTGCCCTGCACCGCCTACGAGCGTGCCCATCCCGACTACTGCACCGGGCCCGGCGCCGACCGCACCGCGCTCCACCGTGACGACGACCACCTGCACTTCTGTCTGGCGCCCACGACGTCCACCCCGAAGCCGTGCCCGGTGCGCTCGCCGGGTGTCCTGCGGATCGCGCGGGAGATCACGCGGGTGGTCGGGGAAGCGGCCCGGTCCCGCTGACGTCTCGTCGGCCGGCCGTCACGCCCGTCGGCCGGCGGCCGCCGGCCGTGGAAATGGGTCGACACGACCCCGGCGGTTCCGGTGGGATGGCCGTCATGTGTGCCGTCAGGATGCATGAGGACGAGGTCGACCTGGACGTACCCCTGGTCCGGCGGCTGATCGCCGGCCAGTTCCCGCAGTGGGCGGAGCTGCCGCTGCGCCGGCTGGAGTCGTCCGGTACCGACAACGGGATGTTCCGGCTGGGCGACGAGCTGGTGGTGCGGCTGCCGCGCCGTCCCGGGGCCGTCGGGGACGTGCGGCACGAGCTGACCTGGCTGCCCGAACTGGGGCCACGCCTGCCGGTGGACACGCCCCGACCGGCCGGACGGGGCGAGCCCGGTGGGGGGTTCCCGTTTCCCTGGTCGGTGTACCGGTGGCTGGAGGGACGCAATCCCGTCGCCGGGGCGCTCGACGAGCCGGAGCGACTGGCCGGGGACCTGGCGGAGTTCGTCGCCGCGCTGCGCCTGGTCGACGCCGGGGACGGTCCGCCCAACCCCCGGGGCGTGCCGCTGGCCTCCCGGGACGAGCCGACGCGGACGGCCCTCGGGCAGCTGGTGGGCCGGGTGGACACCGACGCCATGACCGCGCTGTGGGAGGAGGCCCTGCGGGCACCGCGGTACCCGGGCCCGCCCGTGTGGGCGCACGGGGACCTCTCCCCCGGGAACGTGCTGGTCCGTGGAGGACGGCTGAGCGGTGTGATCGACTTCGGGCTCGCGGGGGTGGGGGACCCCGCCGTCGATCTGATCGTGGCGTGGAACCTGCTGCCGGCAGGGGCGCGGGAGACCTTCCGCCGGCAGGTGGGCGCGGACGACGCCGAGTGGGCGCGCGGGCGGGGCTGGGCGTTGTCGATCTCGCTGATCCAGCTGCCGTACTACTGGGAGACCAATCCGCCGCTCGCCGCGAACTCACGGCATGTGATCAAGGAGATCCTGGCCGAGCGGGGGTGAGCGCGCCACCTCCTCCCGCAGGGGGCCCGCCGTCGCGCCGGCGTGGCGGCGGGCCCCTCCCCCGGCATGAAGGTCACTCGCCCGCGTGGGCCTTGTGCAAGGCGGCGATGTCGAGCTTGCCCATCGACATCATGGCCTGCGTGGCACGGGCGGCCTTCTGCGGGTCCGGGTCGGTGATCAACTCCGTCAGTCCCTCCGGGACGACCTGCCAGGAGAGGCCGTACTTGTCCTTCAGCCAGCCGCAGGGTCCGGGCTCGCCGCCGTTCTCGGTGAGCTTGGCCCAGTAGTGGTCGACCTCCGCCTGGTCCGCGCAGGAGATCTGGAAGGAGATCGCCTCGCTGAACGTGAACTGCGGTCCGCCGTTGAGCGCCACGAACTTCTGGCCGTTGGCCGTGAACTCCACGGTCATCACCGACCCGGCGGGCTGGAAGGCGCCCTCGCCGTAACGGGCGAGGGCACCGATGCTGGAGTTCTTGAAGATCGAGACGTAGAAATGGGCTGCTTCCTCGGCCTGGTCCTCGAACCAGAGACATGTGGTGAATCCGTCGGCGGCCATGGGCACCTCCTGTGCGGGGGACGCGGTCAGCTGTGTCGACCGGCGGGGGCGGCGTAACTCATCGGTCGCGTCCGGCCTTCTTTCCGAGGGCCGCGGCGGCCCGCGGAACTAGCATCGCGACCATGACCACGTCCTCGCCCGCCGACGGCATCCGGCCCTTCCGCCTCGACATCCCGCAGAGCGACCTCGACGACCTCCACGACCGCCTGGACCGCACCCGGTGGCCCGAGGGGCTGCCCGGCGTCGGCTGGGCGTACGGCGTGCCCGGCGACTATCTGCGCGAGCTGGCCCGGTACTGGCGGCACACCTACGACTGGCGTGCGGCCGAGGCGCGGCTCAACGAGTGGCCGCAGTTCACCACCACGATCGACGGGACGAACGTCCACTTCGCGCACGTCCGCTCCCCCGAGCCGGACGCGACGCCGCTGATCGTGACGCACGGCTGGCCGGGCTCGATCGTGGAGTTCTCGGACGTGGTGGGGCCGTTGACCGACCCGGCCGCGCACGGCGGGGATCCGGCCGACGCGTTCCACGTCGTGCTGCCGAGCATCCCCGGCTTCGGGCTGTCCGGGCCGACACGGGACACCGGCTGGGAGGCGGGCCGGGTCGCCGACGCGTGGGCCGAGCTGATGAGCCGGCTCGGCTACGAGCGGTTCGGGGCGCAGGGTGGTGACTGGGGCTCGGCGATCTCCCGCGAGCTGGGCCGCGCCCATCCCGGCCGGGTGATCGGCGTCCACCTCAACCTGCTGCCCGGCGCGCAGGCGGCGACCGAGCCGACCGGCGAGGAGCTGGCGGGGCTGAGCGCCGAGGAGCGCGAGCAGGCGCTCGCGTCGTGGCGCCGCTGGAGCGTGTGGTCGCGCGAGGGCACGGGGTACGCCGCGCTGCAGTCCACCCGGCCGCAGACCCTGTCGTACGGGCTGACCGATTCGCCTGTCGGCCAACTCGCCTGGATCGTCGAGAAGTTCCGGGAGTGGACGGACTCGCGGGAGCTGCCGGAGGAGGCCGTCGACCGGGACATGCTGCTCACCAACGTGATGCTGTACTGGCTGACCGGGACGGCCGGTTCGTCGGCCCGTATCTACTACGAGCGGGCACACGCGCACGACGGCATGCGCAAGGCCGAGCCGCGGGAGCCGTCGACCGCGCCGACCGCCGTCGCCCTGTTCCCGGCCGAGATCCAGATCCCGCTGCGCCACAGGGCGGTGCGTACCGACAACATCGTGCGCTGGACGACGTTCGACCGGGGCGGGCACTTCGCGGCGATGGAGGAGCCGGACCTGATGGTGGACGACGTCCGGGCGTTCTTCCGGCAGGTACGGGAGATGCAGGGCGGGTGAGGCCCGGGCCGCCGGGGCAGCCGGCGGGGCGGGCGCGGTCCGCACGCCTCCGTCTCCGCACGCCTCTGCCCTGGGCGAATCTGCCGCGGGCAGAGAAAGCCGCCACGGGCGAGGTTCCGGGCCGAGAGTGGATGACGCACCACCCGCTTCCACTCCCACGACCCGAGGAGCGCGCATGTCTCCGAGCACCGCCCTGCTGCCGCCCCACGCCGAGGAGGGCGACACCCCGCCCACCCGGTTCGACGACCATCTGGCCGCCCAGTTGCTGGGGCAGCGGATCGTGCTGCTGGGCACCCAGGTCGACGAGGTCTCCGCCAACCGGGTCTGCACCCAGCTGCTGATCCTGTCGGCGGAGGATCCGCGCACCGACATCAGCCTGTTCATCAACAGCCCCGGCGGCTCGGTGCACGCGGGGCTCGCCATCTACGACACCATGCGGATGATCCCCAACGACGTCTCCACGCTCGCGATGGGGTTCGCCGCCAGCATGGGGCAGTTCCTGCTCGGCGTGGGCACGTCCGGCAAGCGGTTCGCGCTGCCGAACGCGCGGATCATGATGCATCAGCCGTCGGCCGGTATCGGCGGCACCACCGCCGACATCGAGATCCAGGCGGACAACCTGGAGTTCACCAAGCGGACCATCGAGCGGATCACCGCGGAGCACACCGGGCAGACCCCGGAGACCATCTCGCGCGACGGCGACCGGGACCGCTGGTTCACGGCCGAGCAGGCCAGGGAGTACGGCATCGTGGACCGGGTCCTGGAGTCGTTCACCGACATCCGCCCGGCGGACGCACGGCGACGGACGGGGCTGTAGTCATGGGGACGTACACGATTCCGAACGTGGTCGAGCGCACCCCGCAGGGCGAGCGGTCCTACGACGTGTTCAGCCGGCTGCTGTCGGAGCGGATCATCTTCCTCGGCACCGAGATCGACGACGGCGTGGCCAACGTCGTCATCGCGCAGTTGCTGCACCTGGAGTCGGCGGCGCCGGAGAACGAGATCGCGGTCTACATCAACTCCCCCGGCGGATCGTTCACCTCGCTGATGGCGATCTACGACACGATGACGTTCGTGCAGGCGCCGATCTCGACGTTCTGCGTCGGACAGGCGGCCTCCACGGCGGCCGTGCTGCTGGCCGGCGGGGACCCGGGGCGGCGGTTCGTGCTGGAACACGCCCGGGTGCTGCTCGGGCAGCCGGCCAGTGGCGGCCGGCAGGGCACGGTGACCGATCTCGCCCTGCAGGCCAAGGAGATGGTGCGGATCCGCTCCCAGGTCGAGGAGGTGCTGGCCCGGCACACCCACCACGACCTCGCCACCCTGCGCGCCGACATGGACCGCGACAAGGTGTTCACCGCGCAGGAGGCGGTGGCGTACGGGCTGGCCGACGAGGTGCTGAGCCGGCGCCTCGTGAGGGTCTGAGGCGCCGGGACGGCGTCAGGCGGCGAGGCAGAGGCCGTTGTGGGGCGCGGTGGACGTGACACGGCCGCGCGCGTGCGTGTGCCGGGTGAGGTCACCGTGCACCCGCGCCAGCAGATCGCCCAGGCCGAGCCCGAGGGCGCGGGCGGCGGCCGCGAGCACCTCCGAGGAGGCCTCCTTGCGGCCGCGCTCCACCTCCGACAGATACGGCATCGAGATCCGGGCGGCGTCGGCGACGTCCTTCAACGTCCGCTCCTGCGCCAGCCGCTCCCGCCGCAGCACGTCGCCGACGAGGTCACGCCAGAGCGGCTCCTTGCCCGCCGGCCGCTTTGGCCCTGCGGGCCGGACACCGACGGCGGGGCGGGCGCCCTCGGTTCGCGTCGGCTGCGGGCGCAGCGGGATGACACGGGCCTCGTTCGGCGTCGTCTGCTTCTTCGGCGCTTGGTCGGTCACCACTTCAGCCTAGGTACGTGGCCCGTCAGGGGAAGCCCACGGCGTTCCGCCCTCGGTGGAATCGGACGAAACGACCCGGATCGAAAACACCGGTCCCGCAGGGAGGAGTTGACCCGGTCCGCACGGCGGTCGCACGAGCGAGCGGACTCCCACGAAGCGCTCTGCGCCTCCCGAATCCCGGGCCTGCGGGCCCGATTCGGGCCATCACCCAGATCGGGGCATGCGCGGGGAAAGCCCGGGTACACGCAGGTGTACGTCGTCGGGTTCCGGATACTCACCGGGGCATGACGACGGGTACCACCGAGGACAACAGAAGCCGAAGAGGCAGACGTCGCACCATGACTTTCGTGGGAGAGGTAATGGACACCGCCGTGACCGGGTCGGAGGCACAGGCCGTCAAGGACAGCCGCGTGGCCAGGACGGGTGAGGGGTCAACGCCGGAAGTCGTGGACCCCCGCACCGTGGCTCCACGCGACGCGCGTGAGCTGTCCCGTCAGTTCTTCGCGCGCCTGACCGAGCTCGAGGAAGGCACGCACGAATACCAGTACGCGCGTAACACCCTTATCGAGATGAACATGTCGTTGGTACGGTTCGCCGCCGGCCGGTTCCGCAACCGCGGCGACGACATGGAGGACATCGTCCAGACGGGGATGATCGGCCTGATCAAGGCCATCGACCGGTTCGAGCTGTCCCGCGAGGTCGAGTTCACGTCGTTCGCGCTGCCCTACATCGTCGGTGAGATCAAGCGGTTCTTCCGTGACACCACCTGGGCCGTGCACGTGCCCCGCCGTCTTCAGGAACTCCGCGTGGAACTGGCCAAGGCCCGCGAGGAACTGGCCAGCCGCCTGGACCGGGACCCGACGGTGGCGGAACTCGCCACGCTGATGAACATCTCCGAGAACGAGGTGATCGAGGCCCAGATCGCCGCCAACGGCTACAACTCGGCTTCCCTGGACGCCGCCCTCACCGGTGACGGCCCCGAGAACGGCGAGTCGGTCCTCGCCGACTTCATCGGCGTCGAGGAACACGGGCTGCGGCTCGTCGAGGACTTCCAGTCGCTCGCCCCGCTGATGGCCGAACTGGACGAACGTGACCGGCAGATCCTGCATCTGAGGTTCGTCGAGGAGGCCACGCAGGCCGAGATCGGCGAGCGGCTCGGCTGCTCCCAGATGCATGTGTCGCGACTGCTCAAGCGGATCATCGTGCGGCTGCGCCGGGGCATGCTCGGGGAACTGGGCTGCGCCTGACGGGGCAGGTCCACCGCGGCCGGATCCGACCGACGCAGGAGATGGACCCGGAGGTGAGCCCCTGGCCACGCGTCAGGGGCTCACTCCGTGTCGTCCAGCGGCACCAGCGCCCGTACCCGCTTGCCCACCGGAACCCGCTCGACGGTCACCTCGGCCGCCAGCGCGTGCACGATCTCCAGACCGTGCCGGCCGACGCGGGCCGGGTCGCGCGGGAACCGCCTGGGCAGGGCGGCGCTGCTGTCGTACACGGACACCACCAGCGCGCTGTCCGTACCCTCCAGCTCCAGGATGTACGGCCCGTTGCTGTGCCGGTCCGCGTTGGTGACCAGTTCGCTCACGACGAGAAGCACCGCTCCCTCGACGCGGTCGTCGATCTCGGCACACCACTCGGTCCTGAGCTGTCCGAGAAAGTGGGCGGCCAGGGAGCGCGCCTCGGCGATGCATCCCGGCTCGCCCGTGTAGTGCGCCGCCCGCCGTAGTGGCTCCACGGGCACGTCGAAACCAGTCGGTACGACGGCCCCGTCCCCGTGCTCGATCATGCGTGTCTCTCTCCGAAGCCGGCCATGCCGGACGCTGCTGCACCAGTCCTCGTACCCCGAGCCGGGCGCCACAGTCCATAGTGCCGGAGACGTCACACTGCCGGAGCGTTTGCGGGTGATTTAGGGGGGCGTGTACGCGGAGGACGAACGCTCCCCACCTTCACCGGCCCGCCGAAAGGGCTGACATTTCTGGCGCTTCGGGCGATTCCACCCTCGATCGCGCACGCGGACGGACCTCCCGGCGCGCGCCCGGCGCCTGCGCTGCTTAGCGTGGCGGGGTGAGCGCGCGAACCCCCTCCGGTCAGGCACTGGCCCGTCCCGGCTGGGTGCCGGCCGTGGCCGTGGTGCTGGCCGGGCTGGTCACCATGGGGGTCACCGCCACGCTGGGGCTGTGGGCGGCGGGGGCGGCCGATCTGCCCGACGGGGCGTTTCCCCGGGTGGTCGCGGCGACCGTCGTCACCTCCGTGGGAGGTGCCGTCGAGTTCTCCGGAGATGCCGGAGGCCTCGCCGAGACCACGGCGGGGCTGACCGTGATCCCGCTGTCCGTGACGCTGGCCGGCGCCCTGGTGATCGCCGCGGGCTTCCTGCGGCCACTGCGGTACCGGGCACCGGCGGGTGCCCGGGAACTGGGCTCGTGGGCCGCCAAGGTGGCGGTGCTGTGGCTGCTGGGGCTGCTCGGTCTGGCCCTCGAGGCCCGGCAGACGTTCCGGATCTCGCTCGGCGAGGGCGCGATCGGCGACATCGGCGATCTGTTCGGTCTCACGCCGGAGGTCGGCTTCGCGACGGACGTGCCGCTCTCCCTGTTCTTCGGCCTGCTGTGGCTGGCGGGTGTGCTGGTGCTGGCCCTGCTGGTCTCACGTGGCACTCCGCTGCGGGGCCGCCTGCTGCGCCTGCGGGAGCCGGCGCGTCCGGCCGCGTACGCGATGGTCGCACTGCTCCTCGTTCATGTCCTCCTCGGCCTGATCATCGGTCTGGTCGCCGCGGGCACCCGTGGGCATCCCGCCGAGACCTTCGCGACGCTGCTGCTCGGGCTGCCGAACCTCGCGTGGCTCGGGCTCACCCTCGGCCTGGGCGCCACCTGGGACGGCCGGGTGGAGGGGCCGTTCAGCCTGCCGATGCCGCATGTGCTCGACCAGGTGCTGCGCTCGGAGGACGTCCAGGCCCTGAACGTCGGCACCCTGTCCGAACACGACGGCCGGGTATGGTGGCTGGTGGTCGCGGCGGCGGTGCTGGTGCTCGCGGCCGCGTTCGTGGCGGCGGCACGCTCACCGGCCGGGGTGCCGCTCTGGCAGCACGCCGTGCGCATGGCCGTCGCGCTGGCGCTCACCGTGCTCATGATCTGCCTGGTCGGCCGCGTCTCGGCGTCCTACGGCCTGTCCGTCCTCGGCATCGGCGACCTGGGCGGCGATCTCGCCGGGGAGCTGTTCCTGCGGCCGCGCATCTGGGGCGCGCTGGGGCTCGCCCTGCTGTGGGGGCTGGTGACCGGCGTCCTCGGCGCGCTGCTGGCCAGGACGGTACGGCGCCCGGGCCCGGCGCCCCGGCCCGGCCCCGGCCCCGGCCCCGGCCCCGGCGGCCGCGCCTAGTACTCCAGCTGTAAATCTTGATCACGGTTGTTGGACGGCCTGTCGCTGGTAGTGGCTGGCGCGGGCACGGGCTTGGTGTCGTCGTCGCCAGTCCGACCAGCGGAGCCGGTGCGCGAGGCCGCGGGCCGGCGTGATGAATGCTGCGAAGAGGCATCGGATCTCGCTGCACGTCAGCGGGGCGGGCTCCGGCGGTGGCGTAGTACCAGCCCGTTCGATGGCTGCCGTGACCGCGAGGAAGGCGTGCGCGAGCATGGCAAGAGTGGTCCAGCGGTGCCAGGAGGTCCAGCGGCGGACCTGGTGCTCGTCCAGCCCGGCCAGGCCCTTGGCGGCCTGGAAGGTCTCCTCCACGGTCCACCGGCGCCCGGCCACCTTGACCAGCGTGGTCAGCGGAACCGGGCGGGCCGAGTAGCAGCGGTAGAAGGCGAATTCACCGGTGCGCCGGTTGCGTCGGACGAGCAGCCACCGATGGCCTGAGCTGCCCGCCGACCTGTCGATGTCGACCTGAGCCCAGTCGTAGAAGCGGTGGCCTTTGGCGCCGTCTCCCGCCGAGAGCCGCTGCCAGGCCCTCTTCGGCGGGCCGTGGGCCAGCAGGCCGGCCGGGAAAACGCCTGCGCTCGTGGTGATCGGCCGTTTGCGCGAGATGGCGAGGACGTATCCGACCTGACGTCTTTCCAGCTCGGCGCTCAGGTGAGGGTCGCCGCCGTAGACCTCGTCGCCAGTGAACCAAGCGGCTGGCACGTCGGCGTCCAGGGCCTGGGTGATCATCTGGGTGGCCAGGGCGGGCTTCGTGGCGAACCTCAGGTCGTCGGGGATGCCGGCCGTGCGGCAGCGGTCGGGGTCATGGGTCCATGAGCGGGGGATGTCCAGACGGCGGTCGATGGCGGCGTGCCCGGCCGTCGAGGAGTAGACGAGGTAGACAGCGACCTGGGAGTTCTCGATCCGGCCCGCGGTTCCGGTGTACTGGCGCTGGACTCCGACGCTGTGGGTGCCCTTCTTGAGGTCGCCGGTCTCGTCCACGACGAGCACGGCATCCTCCTCCCGGAGGTGGTCGACGACGAAGGCGCTTATGTCGTCGCGTACTTGGTCCGCGTCCCAGGACGCGCGGCTGAGCAGGTGCTGCATGCCGGCCGGACTCTCGTCCCCGGCGTGCTCGGCGATCGTCCAGCAGTTCTTCCTCGGCAGGTCGGCAAGCAGACCCAGCACGAACGCTCGTGCCCGGCGGCGCGGCTCCACTCGGGCGAACCGGCCCGCGACCCTGGCCATCAGGCCCTCGAATATCGCCTGCCAGCGGGCAGGGTCAACGCTGTGGCCCACGGCCACCGGCTGATCTTCGTTTGTGCGCACAACCGACGATGATCAACGGTGGCCGTCTCCGCCTGTGGACCGGCCTCGCCCAGAGACTGAGCGCTTCGGTCGGCCAGTTGAGCGTTGATCGGGCAGGTATGCCGTATCCCGTGCGAGCGTCGTCCCGTTCTACTCCACCGGCTCGCGCCAGGCGGCGACGAGATCTTGGAAGCGCGAGAACCGGGCGCCAGGAACAGTCTCGCCACTGAACGTCTCGCCGTTGAGCCAGCAGATGTCGAAGATGTTGGTCTCGGTGTCGAGTAGGCAGCACACACCGCCGGTGGCGGCGGCGAGGTCGGTGAACACCTTCCTGATGCTCGCAGACTCCACGAACGTCCGGCTCATGCCCGTGGTGGCCGCTGTGAACTGCAGCGACGCGAAGTTCGGGTGCCTTGTGGGCGAGAACCTGACAGTCAGGTAGATGTACCCGACCGACACTCGTCCCCGCTCGTCGACCTTGTCGGAATCGCGGAGGAAGAACTCGCGCATCGCGTCGTCGACGCCGATGACGATCGAGGTGTCCAGTTCGAGCGTGCCGCCTGCTGAACAGTCGACCGGTTCACTCTTGAACTTCGAGGTGAACGGCACGATCAACTGCTCTCCGCCCGGCAGGGTCACCCGAAGCGGCGGCGTGTCGCGGCCTTGGGGGGCGAGCTCGGCCAGCCGGGTCAGTGCCCTCCCAACGTTCCGAGGAGGCATGAAGATTTCGTAGCTGTAGTCCAGTCCCATGCCGCCCCGCTTCCCCTGTCCTGAAACAGGCATCCTTCCATGATCTGGATCGGTCGCCCAGTTGATTCACACCAGGCAAGATCAGGATCTACAGCTGGAGTACTAGGCCAGCTTGCGGCAGTACAGGGCGGCCGGCGTCCGTGCCGAACCCACGCGTCCCGTGTACGCGATGCCGGCCGCGTACTCGTCGTCCGCGCACTGCCCCTTGTAGCGGCCCACCGCGAAGTCACCGCCCTTGGGTGCCGGTCCCCGGTTGTCTCCGCGGTCGAACCAGACGGTACGGCCACTCGTGCCCAGCTCTCCCGCGGGAGCCGCCGCGCACAGGGCCGCGGAGACGGCGGAGCCGCGGACGCTGTAGCCGATCAGGTGGTGGCCGGCGTCGCACTGGAGCTTGGTGTAGCCGGACGCCCAGTCGTTGCCTGCCGTGACGTGCCGCTCGTCGCGGACGACCTCGTGTCCTCCGGGCGGGCCCCACGAGGTGGACACGTCCGAGCACAGTCCCCGGTTGCCGGTGTGGCTGAGGCCGAGCAGCCGCTCGCCGTCGGAGCAGGCGGCCTTGCGGGCGCCGGCGTCCCAGTCGGGCAGGGCGCGCATCCGGCGCGACTGGACGGAGTCGCCGTGGTCGGGGCCGAGCTGGGACCACTCGGGCACCGCCGCCACCGGACCGGTGCGGCCGGAGGCGCCGACGAGCCTCGCCCAGGCGGCGGCCCGCCAGTCGTCACCGTCGTACACGCCCATACGCCGGCCCGCCGCGTCCCAGTGGAGCAGCGCCCAGCCGTTGCCCCTGCGGTCCTCGTGCCAGCCGACGAGCGGCCAGTACGCGAAGTCGGCGTCGGTGCGGATCAGATGGTCGACGAAGTTCTCGAACCAGGCCCGCTGCCGAGCGCCGGTCTCGCCCCGGCCCCCGACGCCGAACTCGCTGATCCAGACCGGTGCGGTGAAGTGCCGGTCCTGCTCGGCGGTGACGAAGAAGGCCTGGCGGTTCAGTACCTCGATCAGCTCGGCCGGGCCCAGGTCGCGGTAGCGGGGGTCGGTGGTCTCGCCCGCCCCGGTGGCGCCGCTGTGGTTCGGGCCGGTGTAGTCGTAGAAGTGGGCTGAGTACACGAGCTTGCCGGAGTCGACCAGGGTGTGCGAGAGGCCCCGCACCGGCTCCAGGGTGGGGCGTTCGTGCGGAAATCCGTCGACAGGTATGCCGGTCCAGTTGATGCCCTCGACGACGATCAGGAGGTCGGGGTTGGCCTGCGTGAGGATGCGGTCGCCGACGCGCTGCGAGGCGGCGAACCAGTCGTGGTTGTCGCCGAGCCCCCAGTTGGGGTCGTCCCAGACGTCGCGGCGCACCTCGTTGTAGAGGTCGGCGCCGACGACCCGCTTGTTGTCCTTGTACCGGCGGGCCATGAACAACCAGTCGTGCTCCCAGGTCTCGTTCGACTGGCCGGTGTTCCAGCGTTCGTTGCCGTCGACGCCGCAACACCAGCGAGTGGTGTTCGTGTGGTTGTTGAGGATCACCGCGAGCCCGGCGGCGGTCAGTTCGCGGACCACGGCGTCGTACACCTGGAGCGGGGTCATGCCGCGCAGGGAGGGATTGGCGACGACCGCGTCGTCCGTGACGGGGACGGTGTCGTGGATCATCTCGTTGGAGAAGGGCAGCCGGATGCTGTTGACGCCGATCTCCCGGAAGCCGGCGATGATCTCGGTCATGGGGGCCCGGTCAAGCCCGAGCGGGATCCGGCCGGAGTTCTCGCCGGCGTGGTGGTTGGCGTCGTCGGCCGTGCTGCCCGAGCCGTTCCAGGTGCCGCTGGCGCCGTGCCAGTTGCCCGAGCGCAGCTTGAAGCGGTCGCCGTCGGCGTCGACGATCCAGCGTCCGCGCGTGCTCAGGGGCGCCGTCCAGTCGGCGGCGGCCTCGGGTGAGGCGGCGGCCTCGGGCCCTGCGGCGGCTCGGGGGGCTTGCACCAGGGGCAGCAGAAGGACTACGGCGGCCAGTGTGGCCCTGACGATTGCTGCGCGCACGGTCACCATCCCGACGATGTTGTCATGGCAGCGTCATCATGGTGGACGGTGCGTCGGCGGTCCAGCCAGCCCCGGGCGCCCGGCAGCCGGCGATGGCACGTGTCAGGCGACGGGAACGACGAGGGCCGGGATGGTGCGCTGCATCCGCAGGGCGTCGATGGACTCGGCCAGCAGCTCGTACTCCGTGGTGTCGTCACAGGTGGCGATCCTGACCAGTCGCCCGGCCGCCAACTGGTCGGCGATCAGCTCCTGCTGGCCCGCGTCGGCACACCAGGCGCGCAGCACCGACGGCACGTCGGCCACACCGGCGCCGACCGGAATCAGCGCGTTCGGCGGATACGGGGCGTCACCGGGCTGGGGATCGAGCCGCTCCGCGATCCAGTTGGCGCGATCGCGCAGCCACCACAGCGCGAGGGCCAGAGTGGGTGCCCGGTAGGTGCCCAGAGGTACGCCGATTCGCCGGCCGCCGCAGGTGCCGTACGCCGTTACATGGCACAGGAATTCGTCGTGCACGTTCGCCTCCCCCGTCGCGTTGCCCGCCAGCGGTGATGCCCCGCTTTCGGTGCGGCTCCTGTGCGGTGAAACAGTCCCTGTACGTTCGAGTATCTTCACTCTTGAATCACTGTCACCATGTCTTTCCGGCCAGTCTCCTGGCATATTCACCGCGCGTATTGGCCGGAACGCGACGGGTGAGGATCGCAGGCCGGACGGTACGGATCTTGACTCAGTAGCGGAGTGGGAGCCTCCGCGATGAGTTTTTCCTGTTTACGGGGTCCGAGGAGTGAAGCATTTCGCGATCACGGGCAACGGAGGCAGTCATGGGGACGACCGGAAACGTCGAAGCGGAATTCACCGCCGTCCTGCGCAAGAGCCCGAGCAAAGGGGGATGGACGTATGTCGTCTGGCCCGAATCCGTCGCTTTCTTCGGCACCCGTGGGCTGGTCAAGATCCGCGGGACCATTGACGGTCATCCTTTCCGGAGCTCTTTCATGGCGCTGGGCGACGGCACCCACAAGCTGCCCGTCAAGGCCGAGGTGCGCAGGGCGATCGGCAAGGAGGAGGGCGACACGGTGACGGTGCGTCTTCGGGAGCGGCTCAGCGCCTAGGCGATGTCCAGGGACCGTGCCGATGCGGGGCTGGACATGCGTGTGCCGCCGCAGCCTGCCGCGGACGCAGGCCCTTGAACAGTCCCGGCGCCTCGCTGTCGCCCGGTACGGCACGCGATCGTGGCGAGCGGGACCGCCACGAAGACACCCGTGCCCCGGAGGTGGCTCACCTCCGGGGCACGGGTGGGGAAGCGGTCGGATCAGGGCTGGGCGAGCGCGTCGATGCGGGACAGCTCGTCCGCGTCGAAGTCCAGGTTGCCGATCGCGGCGACGCTGTCCTCCAGCTGCTGCGGGCTGCTCGCGCCGACCAGGGCGGAGGTCACCCGGCCGCCGCGCAGCACCCAGGCCAGCGCCATCTGGGCCAGCGTCTGGCCGCGCGACTTGGCGATGTCGTTCAGGGCGCGCAGCCGGTCCACCAGCTCCTCGGTCAGCGCGTCGGACTTCAGGAACGGGCTGTCGCCCGCGGCCCGCGAGTCCTCCGGGATGCCGTCGAGGTAGCGGCCGGTGAGCAGGCCCTGGTCCAGCGGCGAGTAGGCGATGGAGCCGACGGCCAGCTCGTCCAGCGCGTCCAGCAGTCCCTCCTCGGGGAGCCGGGAGAGCATGGAGTAGCGCGGCTGGTGGATCAGGAGCGGGGTGCCCAGCTCGCCCAGGATGCGGGCGGCCTCGTGGGTCTGCTCCGGCGAGTAGTTGGAGACGCCGACGTAGAGCGCCTTGCCCTGCTGGACCGCCGAGTGCAGGGCACCCATCGTCTCCTCCAGCGGGGTCTCCGGGTCCGGGCGGTGCGAGTAGAAGATGTCGACGTACTCCAGGCCCATCCGGTTCAGGCTCTGGTCCAGCGAGGACAGCATGTACTTGCGCGAGCCCCACTCGCCGTACGGGCCGGGCCACATCAGGTAGCCCGCCTTGGTGGAGATCACCAGTTCGTCGCGGTAGGGCGCGAAGTCCGCCTTGAGCGCCTCGCCGAACGCGGACTCGGCGGCGCCGGGCGGCGGGCCGTAGTTGTTGGCCAGGTCGAAGTGGGTGATACCGAGGTCGAAGGCACGGCGCAGGATCGCGCGCTGGGTCTGGACCGGCCGGTCAGGACCGAAGTTGTGCCACAGGCCGAGCGACAGTGCGGGAAGCTTGAGGCCGCTGCGTCCGGTACGCCGGTAGGGCATGTCCGCATAGCGGTCGGGGTGTGCCGTGTACAACGCGACTCCAGAGGGGTGGGCACGGATGGATGGGTGCAGTTCCACTCTGTCGTGACCTGCGGGCAGTGGTCCAACAGAAGAATCCGATGGAATTCAGCGACTAAACTTCTCAGTCATGGAACTGCGTCATCTCCAGCACTTCGTCGCGGTCGCCGAGGACCAGCACTTCACCCGGGCGGCCGAACGGCTCATGGTGTCCCAGTCGGGCCTGTCGGCGTCGATCCGGGCACTGGAGCGCGAGTTGCAGACCCCGCTGTTCGTGCGGACCACCCGACGGGTGACGCTCACCCCGGCCGGGCGGGCGCTGCTGGGCGAGGCGGAGCGGATCCTGGCCCAGGTGCGGTCCGCCCACGAGGCGGTGGCCGCGGTGCAGGGCGTGCTGCGCGGCATGCTCGCGCTCGGCACCGAGCAGTGCATCGCGGGGGTGAACGTGGCGCGGCTGCTCGCGGCGTTCCGGCACCGGCACCCGGATGTGGAGATCTGCCTGCGGCAGGCCGGCTCGGGCGCGCTGATGGAGGAGGTCGCCGCGGGACGCCTGGACCTGGCCTTCGCGGTGCGCACGGAGGAGGACACCGAGCAGCTGCGCTCGGTGGCGCTGACCAACGAGCCGATGACCGTCCTGTGCCATCCGACGCACCGTCTCGCCGCCGCCGGCGCGGCCGTCACACCCCAGGACCTGGGCGGCGAGGTCTTCGTCGACTTCCATCCCGACTGGGGCCCGCGCCGCGCCACCGACGCCGTGTTCGCGAGGGCGGGCGTCCGGCGGACGGTGGACCTCGAGGTGAACGACGTGCACAGTCTGCTGGACCTGCTGGACGAGAACCTGGGCATCGCCGTCGTACCGCATCACTTCCGCCACAAGCGCGCCTCACTCGCCGCGCTGCCCCTCAAGGGCACCGGCGAGGCCGCGTACGAGACGGTCGCCCTGCTGCCACCCCCGGAGGCGACGAGCCCGGCGGCCCGGGCCCTGATGTCCCTCCTCGACACGGAGCCCGACGCCTGAACCCCGCGACCCGAGGCACGCCACCCTGACCGCCCCCATGTCGCAGCACGCACCCGTGCCGCAGCGCGCATCCGCTTGGTGCGCCCTTCGTCCGGGTCACGCGCCGTCGTGCGAATCGTGGTGATGGGCCATGGTGGGACGTATGCATGCCAAGGACATCCTCAGCGACGGTTACAGCCGCATCCGGGAAGAAGTCCACGCCGCCGTCGAAGGCCTCACGGCCGACGACCTCAACGCCCGCCCCGGACCCGGCGCCAACTCCATCACCTGGCTGATCTGGCACCTCAGCCGCGTGCAGGACGACCACATCGCCGACGCCGCCGGGCTCGACCAGATCTGGCTCACCCAGGACTGGGAGAAGCGCTTCGCGCTCGGGCTGCCGCGTGACGACACGGGGTACGGGCACAGCCCGGCGAAGGTCGCCAAGGTACGGGTCGACTCCCCCGACCTGCTGACCGGCTACTACGACGCCGTGCACGAGCGGACCCTGGGCGTCCTGCGCGAGCTGACCGCCAAGGACCTCGAACGTGTCGTCGACGAGCGCTGGGATCCCCCGGTCAGCCTCGGCACGCGGCTGGTGAGCGTCCTGTCCGACGACCTTCAGCACGTCGGACAGGCCGCCTACGTACGAGGGCTCGTTCAGGCCTCGTAGCCCGGCAGGATCACGTCGCGGATGAGGACGTTGCGCTCGTCGAAGGGTATGAACGCGCTCTTGACGGCGTTCACGGTGACGGTGCGCAGGTCCTCGACGGTCCAGCCCGCCTCCTCGACCAGCAGGGACATCTCACGGGTCATCGTCGTGCCGGAGACCAGGCGGTTGTCGGTGTTGAGCGTGACGCGGAAGCCGAGGTCCTTGAGCGCCGTGATGGGGTGCTCGGCGATCGAGGTGGCGGCGCCGGTCTGGAGGTTGGAGGTCGGGCACATCTCCAGTGCGATCCGGCGGTCGCGGACCCACCCGGCGAGACGGCCGACCTTGCCGGCCGCGAGGTCGGGGATGTCGTCGGTGATCCGCACGCCGTGGCCGATGCGCTGGGCGCCGCACGTCTGGAGCGCCTGGTGGATGCTGCGCAGGCTGTGCGCCTCACCGGCGTGGATGGTGAACGGCACGTTCTCCTGGCGCAGGTGCTCGAAGGCGGCCAGGTGGTCGGCGGGCGGGAAGCCGTCCTCGGCGCCGGCGATGTCGAAGCCGACGACGCCGGCGTCCCGGAAGGCGACCACGAGGTCGGCGATCTCCCGGCTCCGGTCGAACATCCGCATGCCGCACAGCAGCGTCCCCACCCGGACCGGCGTACCGGCGGCGGCCGCCTTGACCATGCCCGCCGCGAGGCCCTCCTGCACGGCCTCGACGACCTCGGGCAGGGTCAGCCCGCCGTCGACCATCAACTCCGGCGCGTAGCGGACCTCGCCGTACACGACGCCGTCGGCCGCGAGGTCGAGGACGTACTCCTCGGCCGTGCGCAGCAGGCCCTCGCGGGTCTGCATCACGGCGAGGGTGTGCTCGAACGTGGCGATGTAGCGGACGAGGTCGCCGGAGTTGGCGGCGTCGTAGTACCAGGCGGCGAGCGCGTCGGGGTCGGTGGTGGGGAGGGTGTGGCCGACCGTCTCCGCCAGCTCGACGACGGTGGCGGGGCGCAGGCCGCCGTCGAGGTGGTCGTGCAGGACGGCCTTGGGGAGGCGACGGAGGGTCCCGATGTCTACGCGCGTAGCTGTCATGGTGCGCCTTTCCTGGTACGGAGCGTGCGAAGTGAGTGTGCGTGAGCGGGCGTTCCGGGCTGCGGCGGTCAGGCGGCGGGCTGGAGCAGGTCCCACCGGTTGCCGTACAGGTCCTGGAAGACGGCGACCGTGCCGTACGGCTCGTGTCGCGGCTCCTCCAGGAAGGTCACCCCCGCGGCGAGCGCCCGGGCGTGGTCGCGGGCGAAGTCGTCGGTGTGCAGGAAGTAGCCGACGCGACCGCCGGTCTGGTCGCCCACCCGGGCCTGCTGCCGCTCACCCTTGGCGCGAGCCAGAAGCAGAGCGGTACCGGCGCCCTCCGTCCCGGGTTCCACCACGACCCAGCGGGAGCCGTCAGGACGGGGCGCGTCCTCGGCGAGCCGGAAGCCGAGGGCCTCGGTGTAGAAGCGGATGGCCTCGTCGTAGTCGTCGACGACGAGGGTGACCAGGGCGATGCGTGCCATCGGGACCTTCCGGGAGGGCTGATTGACGGGAGAGGTTATACGTAAAACCTCAGGGGCGCCAGTCGCTGCCGGACCGGTCCGTGACGGGTGGATGCCGGAGCGGGACCCCGCCGTCGCGGTCCACCGGGCGCGAGGGCTCACAGGCCTCGGGCCAGCAGCAGGGTGACGTCGTCGGCAGGGGTCGGGGTCGGCAGCGTGTCGACCACCGCGGTGCACAGCTCCTCCAGGGACGAAGCGCCCCGGGAGAGCACCCGAGCCACTCGCTCCAGGCCGACGTCGATGTCCTGATGACGCTCCTCGACGAGCCCGTCGCTGAACAGGGCGATCACGCTGCCCACGGGGAGCTCGATCTCGGCGGACAGGAAGGGCAGCATGTCGACGCCCAGCGGAGGGCCGTGCGGCAGGTCGGGGTACGAGACGCGACCGTCCGGGCGGGCGACGGCGGGCGGCGGATGCCCGGCCAGCGCCAGCGTGCAGAGCGAAGTGGCCGGATCGTAGACCGCGTAGACGCAGGTGGCGCCCATGGACGGGACGTCGGTGCCGGCGGCGACCTCGTCCTCGGTCAGCCGGATGAACGTCCGGTCCAGCCTGGTCAGCAGCTCACCCGGAGGCAGATCGAGATCGGCGAGCGTGCGGATCGCCGTACGCAGCCGGCCCATCGTCGCCGCGGCGTCGATACCGTGCCCCACCACGTCGCCCACGACGAGCGCCAGGCGCCCGCCGGGCAGGCCGATGACGTCGTACCAGTCACCGCCGACGCTGTCCCCGGGCGCCGCGGGCAGGTAGCGGGCGGCGACCTCCATGGCTGTTCCGCCGTGCAGCCGGCGCGGCAGCAGACTGCGCTGGAGCGCGACGGCCGCCGTCCGCTCGCGGGTGTAGCGGCGGGCGTTGTCCAGGCTCAGCGCCGCCCGGGACACCAGTTCCTCGGCCAGCAGCTGATCGGTTTCGTCGAAGGGCGTCGGGTTGTCCGTCCTCACGAAGACCGCGACGCCCAGGACCACGCCGCGGGCGTGCATCGGGACGATCAGCAGGGAGTGCATGTGGAACTCCCGGATCTTCGCGGCCCGGCGTGGATCCTGGTCCAGCCAGGTGCCCCGGGAGAGCTCGATCGTGGGTTGCAGCACGGCGCGGCCGGTGGACAGGGCCTGCATGAACGGCGATGTCTCGGGGACGTAGACCACCTCGCCTTTCGTCCACAGGGACTCCGGGGCGCCGGCGTGGATCGACGCCCGGCCCGCTCGCCGGAACTTGGGAAGGCTCCCGTGCGAGGGGCCGAGCCGGTCCAGGGGCTCCTGACCGAGCCGCACCGCCTCCGTCAGGTCGACGGTCACGTAGTCGGCGAGCAACGGCACCGCGAAGTCGGCCAGTTCCTGGGCCGTGCGCATGACGTCCAGCGTCGTCCCGATGCGGGCACCGGCCTCACTGATCATGGCCAGGTGGTTCCCCGCCCATCGCCGGTCCTTGACGACCAGCATCACCATGCACACACCCAGCGTGGGGCCCTCGGCGTCGCTCAGGCGCACGAAGGAGGCCGAGAAGGCACGGTCGCGCGGCCGTCCCGGAACGGCCGGAGGCCGGTACTCGCGACCGGTGGCGCATACACCGGTGTCCAGCACCTCGACTACGACGGTCTCCAGGTCGGCGGCGTCGCCGCTCAGGGCCTCGCGTGGCCGACGGCCCAACCGCTGGTCGCGGGCGATCCCGTCGATGCGTTCGAGGGCGTCGTTGACCCAGATGCACCGCAGGTCGGTGTCCCAGATCGCGAGCCCGACGACCGAGTGGGTCAGCAGGGCGCGCAGGGCCGCAGCCGCGGTGCCCCCGACGTCCTCGACCAGGGCTGCCACGGCGTCCACGCCGCCCGCGTCGCCCGCGCCGTCCGCTCCGCCGGTGGGGTCAGGTGCTTCCATGGGTGTAAGACCTTCAGCCATGACGTGACCGGGACGGCTGCTGCCGCGCGGCTCCGGGCGGCCGGCGCGACGCTCACAGCAGGTCCTCGATCGTGATCGGCAGTTTGCGCACCCGCCGCCCGGTGGCGTGGTGCACGGCGTTGGCGATCGCGGCCGCCACACCTACCTGGCCGATCTCACCGACTCCCTTGACGCCCAGCGGATTGACGATGTCGTCCTCGACCTCGACGAGCTCGATGTCGACGTCTGGAGCGTCCGCGTTGACGGGGACGAGGTACTCCCCGAGGCTCGCGCTGACCCAGCGGCCGGTGTCCGGCTGCATGTGGTTGGCCTCCAGGAGGGCCTGGCCGAGGCCCCAGAGCATGCCGCCCATCAACTGACTGCGGGCCGTCTTGGCGTTGAGCACCCGGCCGGGCGCGAAGGCACCGGTCATGCGCCGCACCCGGACGAGGCCGAGCTCCGCGTCGACGGCGACCTCGGCGAACTGGGCGCCGAAGGTCATCATCCCGTAGGGGATGTCGTGGGGCGGGTTCCACTGCCCCACGGCCTCGGCGTCCGGCCGGAAGTTGCGTTGCAGCAGATCGCCGTACGACTCGGAAGCGGTGCCGGCGGTCATGATCCCGTCCTGTACGACGACGTCGACGAGGTCGGCGCCGTGCAGCGGCGAACCGGGATCGCCGACGGCGCTCATGATCAGCTGCCCGCGCAGGGCGGTGGCGGCGCTGTGCACGGCCGCGCTGATCATGCCGGCGCCGGACGATCCCACCGCGGCGGCGATGTTGGGCAGGTCGGTGTCCCCGAACTCGAAGCGGCAGCGGTCCATGCGCATGCCGAGGCCTTCCGCGGCGACCTGGGTCATGACCGTGGCGACGCCGGTGCCGAACTCGGGGGTGGCGGCCTGGACGACCGCGGTGCCGTCGGCGTAGACGCGTGCCCGGGCGCGCTGCGGGTTGGCGAGCGGGGCGACCGGGTAGACCGCGGTGGCCATGCCGGTGCCGATCAGCCAGTTCCCCTCCCGGCGGACGCCCGGCCGGGGATCGCGGCCGGCCCAGCCGAAGCGCCGCGCCCCGCGGTCGTAGCACTCCCTCAGGCCGCTGCTGGACCAGGGCAGTCCCGACATGGCGTCGACGTCGGTGTGGTTGCGCAGACGTAGCTCGATGGGGTCCAGGCCCAGCTCGTGGGCGAGCTCGTCCATCGAGCACTCCAGCGCGTACATCCCGCTCGCCTCGCCCGGCGCCCGCATGAACGTGGGAGTCATGGTGTTGGCGCGGAACAACCGGTACTCACCCTCGTAGGCGGGACAGGCGTAGATCTGCGAGGAGGTGCCGACGGAGGGCTCGGCCCAGTCGTCGAAGTGGGAGGTCGGGGAGAGCTTGTGGTGCCGGATCCCGGTCAGTCTGCCGTCACGCGTCGCACCGAGGGTGACGTGCTGCTCCTGCTCCTCGCGGTGTCCCACGGAGGTGAACATCTGCTCCCGGGTGAGGGCGAGTTTGACGGGCCGGCCGACCTCACGGGCCGCCATCGCGGCGAGCGCCGAGTGGGCGTGGATCATCGCCTTGCACCCGAAGCTGCCGCCGGCGTAGTGGCCGATGACCCGGATCTTCGACATCGGCACGCCCAGCAGCCGGGAGACGGTCATCTGGGTGGCGTTGACCCCCTGCGTGGAGTCGTACAGGAGCAGTTCGTCGCCGTCCCACTGGGCCGTGGTGCAGGACGGCTCGATCGGGTTGTGGTTGTTCGCGGCGTAGGTGTAGGTGCCGTCCACCCGGACGTCGGCGTCCTGGAGGGCGGCCTCCACGTCCCCGCGCTCGATGTGGCCCGGTATCCAGCCGCCGAAGATCCGCTCGGGCACGTACGACCGGTCGCGGCCCTGGTCGAGGGTGGTCACCGGCGGGGTCTCCTCGTAGGTGACGCGCAGCAGCCGCGCCCCGTGCTGGGCCCGTTCCCAGGTGTCCGCGAGGACGATCGCGATCTGCTGGCCCGCGTAGTGCACGGTGTCGTCCTGCATCGGGAAGAAGGTCTGGCCGGGGGCGGCCGTCCCGGCGAGCGAGGGGATGAGCGGCGGCTGCTCGGCGATCTCGGGCAGCGTGCGATGCGTGAGCACGGCGAGGACGCCCTCCTCGGCCAGTGCGGCGCTCGTGTCGATCTCCGTGACCCGCCCGGCGGCGATGCGGGAGCCGACCACGCACGCGTAGGCCATGTCCGGGAGCGGGACCTCGGTGGAGTAGCGGGCGCTTCCGCTGACCTTGGCCAGGCCGTCGACCCGGTCGAGCGGCTGTCCGAGGGCGGACGGGATGGTGGCGGTCATGACGGGCTCCCGGTCCCGGGCCGGGCCGCGGGCCCGGTTCCGTCGCTGAGCATGTCGAGGGCACGGACGATCGCACGCTGGGCGAGTTCGACCTTGAAGGCGTTCATGGAGGTGGGCCGGGCGTCGGCCATCTCCACGCGGCCGGCCATGGCGAAGTTGTCCCGGTTCAGGGCGGCGCCGATCAGGAAGTCCTCGGCGCGTCTGGCCCGCCAGGGCTTGGTGGCGACGCCACCGAGGGCCATCCGTACGTCCGCGACGGTGCCGTCCACGACGGACAGCGCGGCCGCGACCGAGACGAGCGCGAACTCGTAGGACTCGCGGTCCCGGACCTTCAGGTAGAGGGAGTGCCGTGCCAGCGGTGCGGGGGGCACCTCGATGCCGGTGATCAACTCACCGTGTTGCATGGGGTGTTCCCGGTGCGGGGAGTCGCCGGGGAGGAGGAAGAAGTCGTCGATCTCGTAGGTCCGTTCGCCGTCCGGCCCCAGCGTGTGCACCCGTGCGTCCAGCGCGATCAGGGCCACGGCCACGTCCGAGGGGTGGGTGGCGATGCAGTGTTCGCTGGTGCCGAGTACCGCGTGGCCGCGGCTGAAGCCTTCGACGGCCGAGCAGCCGGTCCCGGGGTCGCGCTTGTTGCACGGGGACTCGGCGTCGCGGAAGTACGAACAGCGCACGCGTTGCAGCAGGTTGCCCCCCATGGAAGCCATGTTGCGCAGTTGCGCGGACGCCCCCAGCTCCAGTGCCTGCGCGATCAGCGGGAAGCCGGTGCGTACCGCGGGGGCGGCCGCGACCTCGCTCATCCGGGCCAGCGCGCCGATCCGCAGCCCGCCTTCCGGGGTGCCTTCGATGCCGGTCAGGGGGAGTTCGTTGATGTCGACGAGCCGCCGGGGGTTGAGCACGTTCTGGCGGAGCAGGTCGACCTCGGTGGTGCCCCCGGCGAGGAAGTCGCTGGTGGGGTCCGCGGTGACGGCGGCGACGGCGGCGGCCGTGTCGGTCGCGCGGAGGTAGGTGATGGGCCGCACGAGAGGCCTCCTACGTCTGGTCGCGGGCGGAGCGGATCGCGGCCCGGATGTGCGGATAGGCGGCGCAGCGGCAGATGTTGCCGCTCATCCACTCCTTGATCTCGGCGTCGTCCCCGGCGTGCCCCTCCGCGATCAGTGCGACGGCGGACATGATCTGGCCGGGGGTGCAGTAGCCGCACTGGAAGGCGTCCTGCTCGATGAAGGCCTGCTGCATCGGGTGCGGTTCGCCGTGCGCGGCGAGTCCCTCGACGGTGGTGATCTCGTGGCCCTCGCAGGTCATCGCCAGCGTGAGGCAGGCCAGCACCCGCCGTCCGTCGACCCATACCGTGCAGGCTCCGCAGGTGCCCTGGTCACAGCCCTTCTTCGCACCCGTCAGGTCAAGGCGCTCGCGGAGCGCGTCCAGCAGGCTCACCCGCGGCTCGATGTCCAGGGCGTGCTCGGTGCCGTTGATCGACAGTGTCACCCGGACCGGGCCGGGTCCGCGCTCCACCCGTGCGACGCCTGCTTCGGTCACGGCCGGGCCGGTAGTGGACATGGCACACCTCCCAGAGAAAGCACCCTTAATTCTCGTACGGGCGCAGACCGGCTGCAAAAGTTAGATTTGCGACATGGATCAGCATGTGCTCGAAACCCGTGAACCGGTGACCGTGGTGTACACCTGGGAGGTGGTGCCCGGCAGGGAGCAGGAGTTCGAGCAGTGGGCACACGGGCTCGAACGGGAGGCCGCCGCGTTCCCGGGCCACCGGGGAGTGGTCTGGCTGAGGCCCGAGGGCGACAGTCACCGCTACCACGCGGTGGTCCGCTTCGCCGACACCCGGAGCCTGGACCGCTGGATGACCTCACCCGAGCGAGCCAGGTGGCAGGATCGCGTCAAACCCTTCGGCCGCTCGGCCCACCCGAAGCTGACCACCACCGGCCTGGAGACGTGGTTCAGCCTCCCCGGCACCACGGTCCGGCCCCCCGCGCGCTGGAAGATGTCGCTGGTGACGATCCTCGCGGTCTACCCCTTCGCCCTCCTCTACGACGGGCTCTTCGCGGAGTACTTCCGCGCGTGGCCGCTGGTGGCTCGCACTCTGGTCTTCCCGATCGTGCTGGCACCGCTGCTCACCTACGCGGTCATGCCGCTGCTGAGCCGGCTCCTGCGGCCGTGGCTCTACCCGGACGAACTGGGCGCCTGAAGCCCTGAGGGGCGTCCGGGGCGGGCCGCCCCCTCTCGCGTGGAGGCTACGACTTCACGAACTCCAGGAGGTCGGGGTTGAGGACCTCCGGATGGGTCGTGAGCATGCCGTGCGGGTAGCCCTCGTACGACTTCAGGGTGCCGTGCGGCAGGAGTTCGGCCGACAGCGGTCCCGCGTCCGCGTAGGGCACGACCTGGTCGTCGGTGCCGTGCGCGACGAGCACCGGGACGTCGATCTTCTTGAGGTCCTCGGTGAAGTCGGTCTCGGAGAAGGCCTTGATGCACTCGTAGTGCGCGTTGGCCGCGCCCATCATGCCCTGCCGCCACCAGTTGTAGACCATGCCCTGGTTGACTTCCACGCCGTCCCGGTTGAACCCGTAGAACGGTCCCGACGGCACGTCGATGTAGAACTGCGAGCGATTGGCCGCGAGGGCGGCGCGGAACTCGTCGAAGACCTCGATCGGCGTACCACCCGGATTGCTGTCCGACTTGACCATCACCGGCGGCACCGCACCGGCCAGCACGGCCTTCGCCACCCGGCCGGGCTTGGCGCGCGCGACGTAGCGGGCGACCTCGCCGCCACCGGTCGAGTGCCCGATGTGCACGGCGCCCTGAAGATCGAGCGCGTCGGTCACCGCCGCGACGTCGGCGGCGTAGGTGTCCATCTCGTGGCCGGTCGCGGACTGGCTGGAGCGCCCGTGCCCGCGTCGGTCATGGGCTACCACGCGATAGCCGTGCGAGAGGAAGAACAACATCTGGTTGTCCCAGTCGTCGGCGGTGAGCGGCCAGCCATGGTGGAAGACGATCGGCTGACCGTCTCGCGGACCCCAGTCCTTGTAGAAGATGGTCGTGCCGTCGGAGGTGGTGACCGTGCCCATTGCTGATCCTTCCGCTGGAAAGGCCTGGAAAGGCTGACGCGGCTGGGTCGTGCGAGGGTGGCCGGCACACTACGGAGGCAGCCGGACCCAGCCATGGGAAAGCGCTGGACCCGCGGACCGAAGGCCGCGGCCGGATCCATGCCAGCCACGTTACGCCCGCCTCCGCAATACCTCATTTTCTGCTCCGCGGGCCCGCGCCGGCGCCCGACCACCGGCGTACGCCTTCCGCCGTCCCTGTCGTGCGCGGGTGTCACCTCGGAGTAACTCCAGGTGGTTCGATGTGCGGCGCCCCCACCCCTTCACCCCGCAGGGAGACCCAGTGACGCTTGCCGCGCCGCGCGGCATTCACGGTGCCGTCGTGCTCGCGACGTCGTGGTCGTGCAGGAGGCGTTCGACAACTCCTCCTCGGACGCGCTGAAGAGTGCCGCGGCGGGGTCGCGATCCTCAGCAGGTGGCCGATCCTGCGCAAGGAGCAGTGGGTCTACAAGGACGCGTGCGGCTCGGACTGGTGGCCCAACAAGGGCTTCGCGTACGTCGTCCTGAACGTGAACGGCGCCAGGGTGCACCTCCTCGGCACACACGCCCAGTCGACCGACCCTGGTTGCGGCGCCGGCGAGGCGGCGGCGATGCGCAGCCGGCAGTTCCGGACGATCGACGCGTTCCTGGACGGCAAGAACATCCGGGCGGGCGAGCAGGTGCTGGTCGCCGGTGACCTGAACGTCGACTCCCACGGCGCCGAGCACGCCTCGATGCTCACGGACGCCGGGCTGGTGGACGGCACCGCGCGCACCGGGCACCCGTACTCCTTCGACACCGCGGAGAACTCCATCGCCCGGGACCGTTACCCCGACGACCCGCGGGAGGACCTCGACTTCGTCCTGCACCGGGCGGGACACGCCCGGCCGGCGTTCTGGAAGAACGAGGTGGTCAAGGAGCAGAGCGCGCCCTGGACGGTGACGAGCTGGGGCACCGACCACACGTACACCGATCTCTCCGACCACTACCCCGTGCTCGGGTACTGAGCGAGGTGGGCCCCGGGTGACCGGGGCCCACGTCTTCGGGGCCTACGGATAGGTGTAGGTGTTCAGGGTGTTCACCGCGGACGCGGAGTCGCCGAGCTCGTAGCGGTCCACCGCGAGGAAGTTGGGCTTTTTGCGGGCGGCCGGCTGGCAGAAGCGGCGGGCTCGGTCGGCCAGTTTGGTGTTGTCCGTGCGGACCGTGCCGGAGATCGGGACGTCACGGAAGTGGTTCATCACGAACAGCGGACGGAAGCCGGGCTCGCCGCGGGTCAACGGGAGATTGGTGTTCGCGTCGTACCAGCGGCTGTAGCAGGACCAGTCGGACGAGCCGAGGCCCGACCCCATCGACCAGTGGTTCTCGACGGTCCACTCCCGCTGGTACATCACGCCGAAGCTGTCCCGGGTCAGGCCCGCGGCCTGGTCGGCGGAGCGGCTGTGGTCGGTGAAGATCAGCAGCCGGTCGTTGGCGGCGATGAGGTCGGCGAGCCTGGGCCAGCCGTGGTCGCGGACGCCGGTCCTGTCGGGGCGGTGGAGGACGTCGTCCAGGCCGCTCACACGGGCGAGTTCGGAGCGCAGGACGCCCGGGTCGACGTAGTCCTCCAGGAAGACGGTGACGAACTGGTCGGGGTGGGCTCGGAGGAAGTCCACGATGCGCTGGAGGTCGACCCACAGGGCGACCGGTCGGCTGACCAGGGTGCAGCTGTTGTGGCAGAGGATCGCGCCGTCGGGGGTCTGGTGGATGTCGAGCATGAACCCGCGCACGCCGTCCGCGAGTTGCTGGTCGATGCCGCGCGACTGGTTCGGGGCCAGGTTCACGAACGGCGGGGCGAAGCCGCCGTCGACGCCGTTGGCGTAGGCGTTGTGCGAGGTGAGGAAAGTGACCTGGTCCAGGGTCCGCTGGTCCTGGGGAGGCATGGGGGTGGTGAACGGGGTGACGGGGGTGAGGTACCAGGAGGCGAGGGTCCCCGGGGCGCCGATCGCCAGCGGGGCAGGGTAGTTGGCGCCGGCGGGCTTGGGGGCGAGCGTGAGGTGACGGTCGGTGCCGGGCGCCTCGAGGGTGTACTGGTCCGTGCCGGTGGACGTGATCTCCCACGCCGCGTCGGCGCTCGCGCAGGCGACGGTGCGCGCCTGGTCGCCCGCACGGCCGAGGCAGCTGCCCGCGGTGTCGGTGCTTTCGAGGACGTACGAGGTGCCGCTCGGCCGGAGGTTCCACTGCTGGCGGTCCTCGTTGCCCTTGGGTCTGTGCTGCTCGACGGCGCCCTGGTTGTCCGCCGCGTTGAGGCCGGTGGTGACGCTCTGCACGTAGTACGTGCCGGAGGCCGGGGCCGCCGCCGCGGCCCCCGCCGGGGGCGAGGGGGCCACGACCGCGGCGGCCAGCGCGGCGGTCGTGGCGAGCAGGGCGTGGGGGGTGCGACGCATGACGATGCCCTTCGTTCTCGGAGCTATGGTCAGGTGCATGACACCATGCCTCGCGAACCCGCGTCAGCAGTAGAGGTTGCCACCCGGTGAAACCCCGAGGATCTGAGTGAACCGCTGATAGTTGTTCACCCGGCTCTGCACCTGCGCCGGGTTCTTGCCGTCGCACTCCAGGGAGCCGTTGATGCTGCGGATGGTGTGCCCGAAGCCGGCGCTGTTGACCATCGCGTTGTGGCCGGTCATGGAGCCGGGACCGGACTGGGTGTTCCAGTACCAAAGGCCTGTCTTCCAGGCGACGGAGGCGTTGTTCTGCACCATCCACGGGTCACCCAGGAGGTTCAGGCCGAGCGCGTCGCCCGCGGCCTTGTAGTTGAAGTTCCAGCTCAGCTGGATGGGACCACGCCCGTAGTAGGCCGCCTGCCCCGCCGGGCAGCCGTACGGCTGGCCCCAGTCGCAGTAGTGCGGGTAGTTGGCCTGGTTCTGCTCGACGATGTGCACCAGACCGCCGGTCTCGTGGCCGACGTTGGCGAGGAAGGCCGCCGCCTCCTGCTTCTTCACGGTGTCGCTGCCCGTGTTGGCGAAGCCGGGGTACGCGCTGAGGGCCGCGGTCAGACCGCTGTAGGTGTAGAACGAGTTCCGGCCCGGGAACATCTGGTTGAACTGCGCCTCGCTGACCACGAATCCGGCCGCCGACGCGGTGGGGGCCGGCTGGAGGGCCAGGGCCGCGCCCGCGAGTGCGAGCGAGCTCAGGAGTGCGGAGATACGGATACGACGCCTCGACACAGGTTCGGCTCCTTTGCGGAACACGGCCGCTCCCGGGGGAGGGACGTCTCGGGGGCGGCCGTGGTGGGGGGTTGGTCCGACACTCAACCGCGTTGGTCTGTACCAGTCAAGGGTGTAGACCAGTCAAACAGTCATGGACATCGGACGAGTTGAGATCGGTCGCCGGAGGAGCTCGGCAGAGCAGGGGTCAGCAGAACGGGGGCAGCAGAACGGGGTCACCAGACCGGTGACCCCGTGCAGGGGGACGGCGATCTCGCACCTGCGCGCCACGCGCGCCCGCCCAGCGGGCAGGAGTGCCTCTCCTAGCCTGCGTGCCCCTTGCGCCCCTTGCGCCCCTTGCGCAGAAAGCGCCGCAAGCGGGTCGGCGGCCAGGTGTTGATCACGTCGTCCTTGGTGAGCCAGCCGCGCTGTGCCGTGCCCACGCCGTAGCGCAGATGGGCTAGATGGAGGACGGAGTGGGCGTCGCTGTCGATGGCGAACTTCACCCCGTACCGCTTGGCCCGCAGGATGTGCTCGTCGTTCAGGTCGAGCCGGTCGGGGTGGGAGTTGATCTCCAGGGCCGTGCCGGTGCGGGCACACGCCTCGAAGAGCGCGTCCAGGTCGACGTCGACACCGGGGCGCCTGCCGACGAGGCGGGTGGTGGGGTGGCCGATGATGTTGACGTACGGGTTCTCGCAGGCACGCAGGAACCGCTGGGTCATCGCGTCGTGGCCCTGGTTGAAGTGCGAGTGCACCGAGGCCACGCACAGGTCGAAGCCGGCCAGGAATTCGTCCGGCCAGTCCACACCGCCGTCGGGGTCGATGTTCAGCTCCACACCGTGCAGCAACCGCATCCCGCCGCGCCGCCCGTACTCCTCGTCGAGCTCCCGGACGCGCTCACGCTGGGCCAGCATCCGCTCGTCGGTCATGCGCTGCATGTAGAGGTTGGGCGCGTGGTCGGTGATCGCGTAGTAGGCATGGCCGCGTGCGGCGGCCGCGGCGACCATCTCCTCCAGCGGGGCGAGACCGTCCGTGAGGTCCGTGTGGGTGTGCAGATCGCCCCGGAGGTCGGACTCCTGGACCAGCTCCGGCAGTTCGCCGCGCACGCCCGCCTCGATCTCGCCGCGGTCCTCGCGCAGCGGCGGCGGGATCCAGGGCAGGCCGAGCCGGGCGTAGACGTCCTCCTCCGTCCCGGAGACGATCCTCTCGCCGCTCTCGACGTCGAACAGCCCGTACTCGGAGAGCTTGAGCCCTTGGTGTACGGCCCGCTCCCTGGTGCGGATGTTGTGTGCCTTCGAGCCGGTGAAGTACTGAAGTGCCGCTCCCCACGAGTCCGGTGGTACGACTCGGAGGTCGACGGCGAGGCCCCTGGTCGTGCGGATGGACGTCTTGGTCGTGCCGCGCGCGATCACCTCGCCGGCCTCCGGCAGCTCGGTGAAGGCCCGCATCAGCGGTTCCGAGTCCTCGGCGGCGGCGAGGACGTCGATGTCCCCGATGGTCTCGCGGCCCCGGCGCAGCGAACCGGCGTACGCGCACCTGCGGCAGCCGCGCACCTGCGACAGCTGGGCGACGATGCCCTCGGCCACGTCCGTGGCGGCGTCGATCAGGACCCGGTCCCCGGAGGACCGCAACAGCGCGATGCCGTGCAGGATGTTCTCCTCGGTCCTCGGCCCGAAGCCCTTCAGGTCCCGCAGCCGCTCCGCGTGGATGGCGTCGGCCAGTTCCTCGATAGAGGAGATGCCGAGCTCCTCGTAGATCGCCATGGCCTTCTTCGGCCCCAGCGTCGGGATGGCCGTCAGCCGCCGGACCCCCGCGGGGATTCTCGCCCGCAGTTCCTCGACCGCGGACACCTGGCCGGTGCCGAGGTACTCGACTATCTTCTCCGCGATCGACTTGCCGACGTTGGGGATCTCCTGGAGGCCCTTGACGTCGAGCTTGGACACGTCGGCGTGGTGACCGCCGATCGCCCGGGCGGCCTTCTCGTACACGCGTGCCCGGAACGCGTCTCCGCCGGTGATCGAGATCAGGTCCGCGTACTCGGCGAACAGCGCGGCGACCTCATCGTTGGAACGAGCCACGTCTCCAGGGTAGGCACGGCGTCCCGCGCCCCGCTCAGCTGAGCGCCCGGCCTGGGATCCCGTCCCGATCCCGGGATGCCGCGCGAACGGCGGCCCCCGGAATCGACACCTCGCGCCACGTCAGCGGAGGATCTTTCCCATGACCACCACACCGCACCCGCTCGTCACCCGCGCCCGGCAGTTGGCGGACGACCTCCTCGCCCCGCAGGCCGAGACGGTGGACCGGACGGAGGTGCCCGCCGGGCACATCGAGGCGATCAAACGGTCGGGACTGCTGGGGCTCGGCGCGCCCGAGGAGTACGGCGGCTCGGCGGTACCCGCCTCGGTGGCTCGGGAGACGGCGGAGATCCTGTCGGGGGCCTGCTGCTCGACCTGGTTCGTCCAGACGCAGCACCACACGCCGGTCGCGACGCTGGTGAAGGGCGCGGCGCCGGTGCGGGAGCGGCTGCTGGGCCCGATGGCCCGGGGTGAGCTGCTGTCGGGCGTCGCCTACGCGCATCTGCGGGCCTTTCCCCGGACTCCGGTGCGGGTGGAACGGGAGCGGGGCGGGTGGCGGTTCGAGGGCACCGTGCCCTGGTACACCGGCTGGGGCCTCAACGACGTGATGCTGCTCGCCGGGATCACCGGCAACGGCGAGGCACTGTTCGCGTTCACCGAGGCGCGGGAGCAGCCGGGGCTGCGCCCCTCGCCGCCGATGCGGCTCGTGGCGCTCACCGCGGCGCGCACCGTGTCGCTGGAGCTGGACGGGTTGCGGCTGCCCGAGGAGGCGGTCGCGCTGCGGACGCCGTACGAGCAGTGGGCCGCCGGGGACCGCCCGAAGACGGTGGCCGCCTCGCCCGCGGTCTTCGGCGTCACCGAGGCCGCGCTCGGCCTGCTCGACGACGACATCGCGGACCCGCTGCGCACCCGCCTCGCCGCGATCCGCGACCGCGCCTACGCGCTGGCCGACGAGGCGGCACCGGACGAGCACCTGGAGGAGCGGCTGGCGCTCAGGCTGCGGTCGTACGAGGTGATGCGCGCGGCGACCACGGCGGCCGTGGTGTCCGGCGGCGGCCGGTCGATGGCACTGACCGGCAAGGCCCAACGGCTCGCCCGCGAGGCGCTGTTCCTGCTGGTCCAGGGCCAGACCGCCGCCTCACGCCGCGCGCACCTGGAGGCCCTGGCCTCATGAGGCGATCGGCACCTGCCGCGCCGCGGCAGCGTGGTGCTCGGCGACCTCGTCGTGGCTGCCGACCAGCGCGGTCCCGGACGCGCAGGTGCGCTCAGCCCGCCGCCGCCAGCAGCGGGGCGCGGACCAGGGCGGCCGAGAACTGGTCGACCACCTGGCCGAGCGCCTCCGCGGCGGCCGGCGCGACGGCGAGGGTGCCGTCCTCGTGCACGGTGATGTCCTTGTCGAGGGTGAACCAGCCCTGCACGATGTGCCCCGCCCCCATCGAGGACAGCACCGGACGCAGTGCGTAGTCGATGGCGAGGACGTGGGCGGCGGTGCCACCGGTGGCGAGCGGCAGCACGGTCTTGCCGGTCAGTGCGTACTGCGGCAGCAGGTCGAGGAGCGCCTTGAGGACCCCGGAGTACGACGCCTTGTACACGGGCGTGCCGACCACGACCCCGTCGGCACGGGCGAACAACTCTGTGGCCCGGACGATCGCCGGGTGCCGTACGTCGGCGCCCAGCAGGGCCTCGGCCGGGACGGTGCGGATGTCGAGCGGGACGACGTCGTGGCCCTGCGCGGCGAGACGCCGGTCGAGGTGGCGCAGCAGTCGGTGGGTGCGGGAGGAGGCGGAGGGACTGCCGGAGACGGACAGAACGGTGGCCATGGTTTCTCTTTCCGGGCGGGTCGGACGGGTCCGGGAGTGGCGGACGGTCAGGAGTACCGGGGTGTGCGGGCATACGGAAACTCTTGTTGCGGAATGCGGTGCGGGGGAAATGCCGGTCGCCGGAAAGGGCGAAGCGCGTTCGTCGCACGAAGGAAAACCCCGAAAGCCGGGGAGAGGCCAACTGTCCTACGACAGCGGTGGGGTGGAAGAAGCGCGGCAGTGATCAGGCCGCGGCGCAACAGGATGCGCTGGAGACGCGCGCGAGGTCGACATGGCGTCGCCGCGTGAGGTCCAGTCGCATCATCATGCTCTCGATCGTGGCAGCCACCGAACGCGACCGTCAAGGAAAACCCACCCGGTCTCGTATCGCGGACCCATGGATTTCACGACCGTGTGACAGGAAATCTCTGAACCGGCCCGGAGATCGATCGCATTCCGCTGCTGCCGTGCGGAATCTGGAACGCTCCGTGCGGAGCGGGCGAGTGATACACCGTCATGCCCATCGGCGTGATCGCCGATCCCTGGAGCGGCGAGAACCTGCGTCCGGTGGCACAGCCGCCGGTGGTCAGTCCTCGTCGCGCGCCGGGACCACCACGAGGAACGCGTCCTGCCTCAGGTCCATCACGACCGTCGCCGACTCGCCCTCGGCGCGCAGTGCGGCGGCGTACTCCTCCGCCGGCCACGATCCGCGCGGAGCGCCGGCGGGAAATCGCTCCATCACCTTCGCACCCATAGCCGCAGACACCTCCCACGTCCCCCGTCGAACCCTCGACGGATACGGGCAACTCCCGTACGATTCGCCTGCCCTCGATCCCCGCGATCATGTACATCGGCGTGAACCGCGCGCAACAGGTGGTGACAGGCGGGTGTCCTGCTTCGGCTTTCGGCCCGCCCGGCGTCAGCCGCCGGAGGCCCGGTACAGGGAGAGTTCCTCGTTGAGCGCCGCCAGGAAGCGCAACGCGACGGTGAGTTCGGCCTCGGAGAAACGGGCCCGGGTGGCAGCGGTGGCCTCGGCGAGCGGCCGGTAGTACCAGTGGGCCGTCGAAGGGGCGGCGGAGGCGTAGCGCAGATGGACGACCCGGCGGTCGGTGCCGCCCCGGACCCGGCGAATGAGTCCCGCCCGCTCGAGCCGCTCCACGCAGGCGGAGACGGATCCTGAGGTGAGTCCGAGGTGCTCGCGCAACCGCCCCGGTGTCATCGGCCCGTCGGTGTCCAGGATGGCCGCGAGCGCCTGCACGTCCGTCGCGTTCAGGCCGTTTCCCGCCAACCCGTGGACCAGGCGGTTGATCTCGACGTTCATCCGGCGCAGCTGCACGGCGAGGTACCGCAGGTCGACGCCCCCGGGGGCCCCGGGGGGCCGCCGGTTACCGGGGCCGTGCACATGATCGGTTCTGTTCACGGTGATCAGAGTAGTGACCTCTACACATAAAGGCGAAATAAGGGCAGAATGGACATAACGCGGCGCTTACCGCATACCGCACCAGACGTGGTCTGGCCAGCGAAGTCAGAAGGAGACGAGTTATGGCCAACGTCCAGCCCACCAGAGGTGACATAACCAGCCACCCCGATGCCAATGAAATGCGGGCTCGCTACGCCCGTATGCTCGGCGGCCGCGATGTGGCACTCGTGGACGGACCGGTGTTCCTGCTCGGTCTGTACTGTGCCGTGTCCCCCTGGGTGGTCCATTACGCCACCGGCCAGCCCGCCCTCGCGATGCACAACCTGATCATCGGAATCGCGATCGGCCTGCTGGCACTCGGGTTCACACGGGCACCCGAACGCATGTACGGCCTCAGTTGGGCCATGTGCGCACTGGGTGTGTGGATGATCATCTCGCCGTGGATCGTCGGCTCGAACCCGGACGCGGGTGTCGTCTGGAACAACGTCATCATCGGCGCCCTCGCCTTGATCCTGGGCCTGGTGTGCGCCGGTACGGCAGCGAAGAGCGTCCCCAAGCCATAGGTATCCCCGACAGGAAGGGAGTCGATGAACAGCAGCGAGGCCGGCCCGCCATGCCTGGCGGACCGGCCGTTCCCATGCCTCAGGGGCCGGGTACCAGCCAGGGCTCCTGCGGCAGCGGACTCCCGGTCTCCAGCAGCGACTTGAGGTTGGACAGCACCGCCGCCCAGCCGGACGCCACGTCGGCGCGCTCGCCCTCGTCGGCGAGGTCCTCGTGGGTGACGGTGAGGCGGACGATGCCGCCGTGCGGGCGGATGTCGAAGGTGACGCGGGAGTGCTTGGCCTCGTCGCCCTCGTCCTCGGGCGCCGCCCAGGTGGTGACCAGCCGCGTCGGGCGGTCACTCTCGGCGACGGTGCCGACCACGTCGGCGACACCGGAGCCGTCCGTGCGGACGTGCTCCCACCGGGAGCCCGGCACCCAGTCGGAGACGTTGCTGTGACCCCAGTAGACGGCGGTGAGGTCGGCGTCGGTGAGCGCGTCCCAGACCTTCTCCGGGGTGCTCGCGATGTAGGTGACGTACACGAATGTGGGCTTGTCGGTCATGGCTTCCTCGGCTTGTCGCTTCACGGCGCCGAGCACGCGCAGGCGCGGGCGCTCGAACTTGTCGATCCACCGCTCCTGGATCTCGTGGAGCGGCACGGGGTTGAGGTAGTGCAACTTCGTCCGGCCCCGTCGCACCGTGCTGACCAGGTTGGCGTCCTCCAGGACGGCCAGATGCTGGGTCACCGACTGGCGGGTCATCTCGATGCGCTCGCACAGCTCGCCGAGCGTCTGCCCGTTCTCCTCGCGCAGCCGGTCGAGCAGGCGCATGCGGGTCTCGTCGGCCAGGGCCTTGAAGACCTTGTCCATCCGGAAGTCGTCGTCTTCTGATCGCACACTCCAAGTTATGCAGCCAATTGCCTGCATGTCAACAGCGAGCCGTACCGGGAGGCGGTCACGCATCGACCGGGTGTGGACTGGACCCACCGATGTCACCGACGGAAGGGAGACCGAACGCCATGGTGAGCGAAGCCGAGCTGCCGTATCTGCACCGATGTGTCGAGCTGGCCGCCGAGGCACTGGAGGCCGGGGACGAACCGTTCGGCTCGGTGCTGGCCGGCGCGGACGGCGCGGTACTCGCCGAGGACCACAACCGGGTGGCCTCCGGCGACCGCACCCGGCATCCGGAGTTCGAGCTGGCGCGCTGGGCGGCGGAGCGCATGTCGCCGGAGCGACGGGCGGCGGCGACCGTGTACACCTCCGGCGAGCACTGCCCGATGTGCGCGGCCGCGCACGCCTGGGTGGGCCTCGGCCGCATCGTGTACGTGGCGTCGTCCGAGCAACTCGGCTCCTGGCTGGCGGAGCTGGGCGTACCGGCGCCTCCCGTGCGGGCACTGCCGGTGAACGACGTGGCGCCCGGCGTGGCCGTGGAGGGGCCGGTGCCCGAACTCACCGAAGAGATACGGGAGCTGCACCGCCGCTTCCACCGCGCGCGGAACTGAGCCGACCACCCGCCCGACGCGGATCCCGGGCTCCAGGCCCAGATCCAAGGCCCCATCGGCGATCACCACCGATGGGGCCTCCCGCCTGCATGCCCGGACCGCGCCGGACCAACGGAACCAGGCAGGCGCAGCAGACCCCGCAGGGCTCAGCAGCCCACAGGGATCCAGAGGCCGTGCGGGCCCGAAGGGGCCATGCGGCCCCGTCAGCCCACGGGGCCCAGAACGCAAGCGGGCCCAGGAAGCCGTGCGGACTCCACGGAACCCGTAGCCCGGGCAGGCCCACGGAGCCAGGCACGCTGAGCGGGCCCGGCTGGCCCAGCGGCCCCCCGAGTCCCGCAGAGCCCAGGCGGCCCGGCCGGCCCAAGAGACCACGCAGACCCAACGGCCCCCGCAGGACCCGCAGGACCCGCAGGACCCGCAGGACCCGCGGGATCGGCCGGGTCATGCCGGGTCGGCCGGGTCGGCGAACGGAGGGCTAGCGCATCGGGCGAGGCCGGAACCGGCGGTAGAGGGCCGCCCCGCCCAGCACCAGCGCCGAGGCGCCGATCGCCGTGGGCAGGGTCGCGTCCGCGCCGGTCTCGGCGAGGCCGACCGTCGGCTCCGTGGCACGCGGGGCCATCGGCTTCGGCGCCGGGAGGGTCTTCGGCGGGACCGACGGTTGCGGCGCCGGCTCCTCGGGGCGGACCGGGCCGCCGGAGTTCTCCGACTCGTTGCCGACGGCCGCGTTGCCGATGCCGACGACGTTCACGCTGTTGCCGGTGACGTTCACCGGCAGATCCACCGGGAGCTGTACCCCGTTGCCGGAGAGCACTCCGGGCGAATCCTTTCCGCTGCCCTCGGCGGATGCTCCCCCGCCGGACGCGGACCCCGAACCGGGGCCTCCCTTCGTCGCACCGCCGGTGTTGGCGCAGCGGTTGCCCGCGGCGGGGTTCAGGAGCCCCACCACGTTCACGGTGTTCCCGCACACGTTCACCGGGACGTGCACCGGGAGCTGGATGGTGTTGCCGGAGATCAGCCCTGGCGAGCCGACCGCGGCTCCGTCGGCCGCGGAGTCCGCGTGCGCCGGAAATGTCACAGCCATCGCGCCGGACGCGGCGGCGACGGCGATCACACCGTTTCGGGTAACCCGTTTCATTGGGTCCCTGCCTTCCAGACGTGGTCGCGGGCACTCACCCGCACCGGATAAAACGCAGGTGAACCATCCGAGTTATGGCTTATCCGCCTTTCACCCCACCGAGTGACACGTTTGTCGAACTGGCAGTAAAGGCATCCGAACCCCTGCACACAGTCTGTAACCGACCGTACCGGGCGTGTGAGCCGAACAGGTGAGGACGGCCCCCGCGTCCCACCGGCCCCGGAGGCGGCCCCTGCGGGGGCCGCTTATCGTGAGCGAGGGCGCCGTTCACCGGTCCCCTGCGGGGCCCCTTGGAGGCATCGATGCTGGCCAAGCTGTCACCGCGGCGCGCGGTACGACGCCACTCGGTCGCCGGAGCCATCGGCCTGGCGATGCTGGGCGCCGGCGTGCCGGCGACGCCCGCGGACGACGCGCAGCCCGACCTGACCCGGTTCTACCGGCAGAAGGTCGTGTGGAAGAAGTGCGAGGGCGGGACGGTCCCCCGCGACCTGCAGTGCGGAAAGGTCACCGTCCCGCTGGACTACGCCCGGCCGGACGCCGGAACGCTCGACCTGGCGCTGGCCCGGTACCGGGCGAGCGGCCACAAACGCGGCTCGCTGCTGCTGAACTTCGGCGGTCCCGGCGTCCCGGGCGTCAGCGAACTCGCCCACAGCCGTGACGACTTCATGGGCCTGACCGACGGCTACGACGTGGTGAGCCTCGATCCGCGCGGCGTCGGCCGCTCCTCCCCGGTCAGTTGCGGCGACAGCCCGTACGCCGGCGCCGAGGTCACGGCCGGGACCGACGAGACGCTGCGCGATCCGAACGCGGTCCTGCGGCAGTTGAAGAAGGCGGCCGAGGAGTGCGCCAAGCACTCCGGGCCCGTGCTGCCGCACATAGGCACGATCAACGTCTCCCGGGACCTGGACGTCATACGTGACGCCCTCGGCGACGACAAGCTCAACTTTCTCGGCTTCTCGTACGGATCGCGCCTCGGCGCGGTGTACTCGGCCCAGTTCCCGGACAAGGTGGGCCGGATGGCGCTCGACGGCGTGGACACGCTGACGGAGTCGCTCACCAAGCAGGGCGTGGCGGGCGCCGCGGGGCAGCAGACCGCGCTGGACGACTTCATCGAGTGGTGCGTGAAGGACATCGCCTGCCCGTTCGGCCAGGACGCGCGGGCGGCGCGCGAGGAGGTCGTACGCCTGGTCCGGTCGATGGACGAGGACCCGGTCCCGACCGCGTTCAGCGGCGAGTTCACCGGGCAGGACCTGGTCGGCGCGCTGAGCCAGGCGCTCTACAGCAGGCAGATGTGGCCGTCGCTGGAGCGCGCCCTGGCCTCGCTGGTCGAGGACGGGGACACGCGGGGCGTCGAGGCCTTCGCCACCGGCGGCCTCGCCTCCCCGGGACCGCGACAGGGCCGCCGGGAGGACTCGCCGTCGGCCGACGGCGGGCTCGTGGCACAGGAGAACGTCCCCCTGGACAACCTCCCGGCCGCGCTGATGGCGGTCAACTGCGCCGACGACCCCGACCGCCCCACGGCCCGGCAGATCACCGGGAACCTCGGCCGGCTGCGGACCGCCTACGAGGCGGCGTCCCCGGTCTTCGGCCCGTTCCGCCTTACCCAGGTCCTGCTGTGCTACGGCCGCCCCAGGGGCACCGACTTCATCCGCGACGAGGTGAAGAACGTCGACGGCCCCAAGATGCTGCTGGTGGGCACCCGCGGCGACCCGGCGACGCCGTACCGCTGGGCCGTGCAGACGGCGAAGCGGCTGGGGCCGTCGGCCGTGCTGCTCGACAACAAGGGCGAGGGCCACACCGGTTACATGTCGTCCAAGTGCGTGCACGGCAAGGTCGACGACTTCCTGCTCTACGGGACCCTGCCGCCGAACGGCAGCTCCTGCGGCTCCGAGAACGGCGAGGGGGCCGCTCCATGACGATCATCCCGCCCCAAATGCCCGACACGTGAATCGGTCCTATGGTTCTGTCATGGAGCACGCACTCAGTCCCACGACCCTGTCCGAGCTGCGCCGCCCGCGCCCCTACCCGGCGGTCTCCCTGCTGACGCCGACGCACCGCAGGGAGCCGTACAACGCGCAGGACCGGGTCCGGCTGCGCAATGTGGTGTCCGAGGCCAAGAAGCAGCTGGAGGCCGATCCCGCGGTGACCCGGGAGCGGCGTGCCGATGTGGCGGCCCAGCTCGACCAGGCGCTCGGCGAGGTCGATCTGACCCATTCCGAGGACGGCCTGGTGATCTTCGCCGCCCCGGGTGAGCACCAGGTGTGGTCGCTCGCCCGTACCGTGCCCGAGCGGGTGGTGCTCTCCGACACCTTCCTCACCCGCAACCTGGTCTCCGCACAGGTGTCCGAGCGGCCGTTCTGGGTGCTGTCGGTCTCGGCCGACCGCGCCACCCTGTGGAACGGCGGCGGGGGCCGCGTCGCCGAGGAGCGCGGCGGCGGCTTCCCGATGACCCGCAGGGCGGAGAACTTCGACCCCGAGCGCCTGGAACGGGTCGGCGACATGCCGAGCACGTTCCGCGACGAGGACACCCGGCACTTCCTGCGCGAGGCCGACACGGCGGTGGGCGCGATCCTGCGGGACCGTCCGCGGCCGCTGTACGTGACCGGTGAGCAGGCCGCGCTGTCCTGCCTCGACGAGGTCGGGGACGCCTCGCGGCGGGCCCTGCACATCGCGCACGGCGGTCTCGCCCACGGCACCCCGGACGCCGTGTGGCAGGCGGTGGGCGCGATCGTCGAGGCCGAGGACCTGAGGACCATCGACACCGTGACGAAGGAACTCGAATCGGCCCGCGGGCGCAAGGAGTTCGCGGCCGGTGTGGACGAGGTCTGGCAGAACGCCCGGGAGGCCCGGGTGCGGCTGCTCGCCGTCGAGGAGAACTACCGCGTGACCGTACGCGACGACGGCGACCACCTCGTCCCGGCCTCCGGCGACGATCTCGACGCCCGCGAGGACATCATCGACGAGATCGTGGAGCAGTGCCTGGAGACCGGCGCCGACGTCCGCTTCGTCCCGGACGGCACCCTGGCCGACGCCGACGGCATCGCGGGGGTGCTGCGCTACTGACGGCGCCCGCGCCCTTGTGCCTACGCTACGCCGGGACAGCCGGCGACAAGGGAGGGCGCACGTGGGTGAGCTGCTGGGCGTGGCGGTGCTGGGCGCGGGACACATGGGAGCGGACCACGTACGGCGGCTGGACCGGGTGGTGAGCGGCGCCAGGGTGGCCGCCGTCGCCGACCCGGACCCGGCACGGGCGAAGGAGGCGGCGGCCGGTATCGACGGGGTCGCGGTGCACTCCGAGGCGGAGGCCGCTCTGGACGCGCCCGGGGTCCACGCCGTACTGATCGCCTCCCCCGGCCCCGCCCACGAGGAGGCCCTTCTCGCGGCCTTCGCGCGCGGCCTTCCGGTGCTGTGCGAGAAGCCCATGGTGCCGGAGTCGGAGGGGGCGCTGCGGGTGGTGGAGGCCGAGGCGCGGCTCGGCCGGCGGCTCGCGCAGATCGGCTTCATGCGGCGCTACGACACCGAGTACCGACAGCTGAAGTCGCTGCTGGGCAGTGGCCGTCTGGGGCGGCCGCTGATGCTGCACTGCGTCCACCGCAACGTCTCCTCGCCGCCGGGCTTCACCAGCGCGATGCTGGTCAACAGCTCGGTCTCGCACGAGATCGACGCGGCGCGCTGGCTGCTCGGCCAGGAGCTGACCGCCGTGACGGTGCTGCGTCCCCGGCCCTCCGCGAACGCCCCCGAGGGCCTGCTCGATCCGCAGTTCGTGCTGTTCGAGACGGCGGGCGGCGCGGTGGTCGACGTGGAGGTCTTCGTGAACTGCGGCTTCGGCTACCAGGTGCGCTGCGAGGCCGTCTGCGAGGCGGGCAGCGCCCGGATCGGGGAGGGCCACACCGTACTCGTCACGGCGGAGGGCGGCGCCCGCGAGGAGGTGCCGCAGGACTACCTCGTACGGTTCGCGGACGCCTACGACCGCCAGGTGCAGGCCTGGGTCGACGCCACCCGGCAGGGCCGGGTCACCGGCCCGAGCGCCTGGGACGGATACGCGGCCTCCGCCGTCGCCGAGGCCGGGGTCAGGGCCCTGGAGGGCGGCGGCCGGGTGACCGTCGGCCTCGCCGCACGCCCGGAGCTGTACGCGGGCCAGGACGGCTGACCCGCGGCACGGCCCGCCGCCGGGTCAGACCCCGTCGAACAGGGCGCTCAGCCCCCGCTCGACGGCCCCGCCGACGTCCTCCTGACCGGCCGCGACGACCGCGTACGTGCGCAGCAGGAAGCGGCGCAGCGCCGAGGTGTCGAACTGGAGCAGCGCGAGTCCGCACGGCGAGTGGAACTCCAGCACCGTGAGGGCCCGCCCGCACGGCCAGATGTGCACGTCACCGCTGCCGGCCGGGCCCCGCACCCCTTCCTCCAGCAGGGTCCGGGCGAAGGTCCAGCTGAGCGCCCGGCCGTCGAGGCACGACTCGGGCGGGAAGTCGAAGTGCACCGCGAGGGGGTCGGTGGACAGGTAGCGGAGGGTGACGGGGACGGGGAGCTCCCGTTCCTCCGCCGTGATCAGCCGAGCGCAGGCGGGCTGCTGGAGCGTGATGTCCATGCTTCGGTCTCCACTGCGGCGAGAGGGCGGCCGGTTCCATGCCGGTTCTCTTACGAGCGCGTTGCGCCCTCTCACGTACACCTTGGAACACACATACGACGAACACCCATTTGAGCGCGACGCATGGAGCCCGACAGTTCGTCAATTCACGTATGCAGCGTACGACTTGGCCGTCGGGAGACGTAGGCCCCGGCTACGCATCAAGTACTCCGTGAAGACGCTGGCATATGCCAGATGCACCACCGTATCGTGTGTTGCCAAATCCCTTACAGGGCGTCGCGGGCTGTGCGACAGTCGTAGCGGTCCCACCACCGCCTTGTCGTACCGTCCCCGCATCGGAGTGCGTCATGCCGTCCCATCTCTCTGCGGACCACCCAGCCGCCCAGCCGCCAGGACGCGGCACGGTCGAAGCGCTGATATCGCAGACGCGACGGCTCAGGGGCGACATGGACGCCGTACGGCGGGACGCGCGCAGTGACGGCTCGGAACCGCGGGACCGTTGGCAGCGCGCACTCTACGACCTCGCGCTGCATCAACTCAACGACCTCGACGCGCATCTGGCCCAGCTGCGCGACGGCCCGCCCCCGGTCACCGCGACCGCGCGGGCCGATCGGGCCCCGGCGGCGGTGCCCGCGGCCCGCGGCGACTCGCTGCTCAGCCGGGTCGGCAGCGCGGAGTGGAACCTGCTCACGGACCACGCCAGTTGGTCCGGCGAGCTGTACGAGATCCTCGGCCGCGACGCCTCCACTCCCCCGCTCACCCTGGACGAGCTGCCCTCGCTGGTGTTCGACGCGGACCGGCCGAAGCTGACCTCGATGGTCACGGACTGCCTGGTCGACGCCAAGCGCATCGACGGCGAGTTCCGGATCGTACGGCCGGACGGCGGGATGCGGACAGTTCACATGATGGGCGAGCCCGTGCTCGGCTCTGACGGCAGCACCGCCTCGATGTGGGCCGTGCTGCGGGACGTCAGCGAACTGCGGCGCAGCCAGCGGGCGGTGAGCGAGACCCGTGACTCGCTCCGACGCCCGCGGGACGTCGCACGGTCCGAGCACGGGCCGGCGGTCGAGCCGCAGGAGGCTGTGCTGCCGCCGTGGCACGGCTCCCTGCGGCTCCCTCGCCAGGACGGCCCGCACAGCCTGGACCTGGCGGCCCGTCGCCTCCCCGCGTCGCCCGGCGAGCTGACCGGCGGCGACTGGTACGACGCGCTGGAACTGCCCGAGGGTGAGACGCTGCTGAGCGTCGGCGACCTCACCGGCCACGGCGTCGCCGTGACGTCGGGCATGGCGATGCTGCTGGGTGCCGTACGCGGCATGGCGATGGCGGGCACCCGGCCCGGCAAGCTGCTGGCGTGGCTGAACCAACTGCTGGACACGACCGTCGAGCCCGCCCTGGGCAGCGCCGTCTGCTGCCGCTACCGCCCCGAGGCCCGCACCCTGGTCTGGGCGCAAGCAGGACACCCCGCCCCGCTGCTGTTCCGCAACGGGACGGGGCGCAGGTTGAACGCACCGGACGGCGTCCTGCTCGGCGCGACCTCGGGTGCCACCTACGGCGAGGCCGAGGAGGCCCTCGAAGAGGGCGACCTGGTCCTGCTGCACACCGACGGGCTGGTGCCCGGAAGCAGCGGGACGGACGCCGGGCCCCGCCTCACCGACCTGGCCCCGCGTTTCGCCGAGGCCCGGACCGCACAGGACTGCCTGCGGATGGTCGTGGAGGAGTTCGGCGAGACCGCACGCCAGGACGACGCCTGCGTCCTGATCGCCAGGGTCACGTCCGCCAGGGTCACGTCATAGGGAGAAGGAACAGGGAGAGGGAGGCGAGGGGGACAGAGACAGTCGCCCTACACCGGTGAGCTGTTACCCCTCCCCTTCTGCTTGGGCAGAGCCAGCTTGATCTCCTCCCGCAACTGCTGGATCTTCGGGTACTCGGCGTACTGGGCGGTGAGCCGGTACATCTGGCGCAGCCGGTCCCAGGTACGGCGCGAGGAGTTCTGGCCCATGGACATCAGCGCGAGACGCGCGAACCGGTCCGCCTGCTCGGGGTCGTCCGCGATGAAGCAGGCGGACGCCATGGACAGGAAGTCGAAGATCTTCGACCGCTGTTGTGCGTCGATCCGCAGCGCCAGCGCCTTGTCCGCGTAGTGCTGGGCGTGCGCCGCGGCGCCCGGCTCGTGCTCCGCGAGCGTGCGGTAGGCCAAGGCCTGCATGCCGTACAGGTCCGCCTCGTTGAACAGCTGCATCCAGCTGGGCGGGGGTACATCCCCCTTGTCGGAGACGAACAGGTCCTCCGCCTGCCCGAGGGTGCGGCGCATCGCCTGGCCCTTGCCCATGGACGCCTGCGCCCAGGCCTCGACGGTGTGGAACATCGCCTGGGTCCGGGGCAGCACCTCCTCCCCCGAGCCGGAGGTGGCGAGCTTCATCAGGTCGAGCGCGTCGTCGGGCCGGCCCAGATGCACCATCTGGCGGGCCGCCCGGGAGAGCGCCTCCCCGGCCCGGGGCCGGTCGCCGCCCTCTCTCGCGGCATGGGCGGCGATGACGAAGTACTTCTGGGCCGTGGGTTCCAGGCCGACGTCGTGCGACATCCAGCCCGCGAGGACGGCGAGATTGGCCGCGACGCCCCACAGGCGCCGTTGCAGATGGGGTGGGTGACGGTAGGCGAGCATGCCGCCCACCTCATTGAGCTGGCCCACGACCGCCTTGCGCTGGAGCCCGCCGCCGCGGGCCGCGTCCCAGGCGCGGAACACCTCGACCGAGCGCTCCAGTTCCTCGATCTCCTGCGACCCGATGGGGGCGGCCTCGTAACGGTCGAACCCGGCGGGGTCGGCGTGCAGGGGGTCGTCGATCTGGGGAGCGTCGGCCGCCAGGGCCGGGTCGGTGTGCAGCCAGTCGTACATGGCGCTGCTGAGTGCGGATCCCGCGGCGAGCACGGCACCCGCGCCCACCAAGCCGCGTCGGTTGAGCATGAGGTCCATTCCCGTGAATTCGGTGAGGACCGCAGCGGTCCGTTCGGGCGCCCACGGCACACCGTCGGGATGTTCCACATTCCCGCCGCCCTGCCGTTTCCCCGCACGCCCGTGCCGGACCAGACCGAGGTCCTCCATGGTCACGACACGGCCGAGACGCTCGGTGAACAGAGCCGCCAGCACCCGCGGCACCGGATCGCGCGGGATCTCTCCCGTGTCGATCCACCGCCGCACCCGCGAGGTGTCGGTCGCAAGCTGAGGATGGCCCGTGGCCGCCGCCTGCTTGTTGACCAGCCTCGCGAGCTCTCCCTTGGACCAGCCGGCCAGGCCGAACAGGTCCGCCAGGCGGGTGTTGGGTTGTCCGCTCACATCAAGCCCCCAGGTACTCGGCTGAGTTGACAGTAGCCCGGGGCGAGTTGCCGGGCGACTATTCGCCAGGGTTCGCCAGGGTGCGCCAGATGGTGTGCCACGGGACATCGGGTGTCAGGTAGGAAAGCGCCACCCCGACCCGGTCGCCTGCTTGATACGGCTGGTGCATTCCCCAGGGTGCACCCGGGCGGTCGGGGCGGGTGGCGCAATGACTTCGCAGGCACACGAAGGGATCTGTTTCGCCCATGTACACAGCATCGTCCTCCGTGTCCGCCCCGCCCCGGCCGCTGCGCCCGCGCCCCGCGGCTCCCGCCTCCTCGAGGCCGGGAGAGCCCCCCCTGCCGGGCGGCGGCGGCCCCTACCTCGCCCCCCCGCGCCCGACGGCCCCCGCGCTCGGCGCGGGCCGGTCACGGCGCCCCGCGGGGCTCGGCACCCAACCGCTCAGCGGGAGACTCGACTTGTCCGGCCCCCAGGGCGCCCAGCTGCGCACGGCGATCGCGTCGGTGCACCGGATCTGCCCGGAGTTCGCTCCGGTGCAGGTTCTGCGCCGCAGCGGCCGGTCCGTGCTGCTGGTCGGCACCACAGGACGCAGTACGGCCGTCGCCAAGTGTTTAGTCGACCAGTCCCCGGCGTGGGCCGAGCGGATCCGCCACGAAATAGCGGCATACCGCTCGTTCGTCCGGCACCGCCCGCCCGTGCGGGCGCCCCGGCTGATCGCGGCGGACCCGGACAACTGCACCTTGGTCATCGAGCGGATGCCGGGACGGGCGGCGGCCCTCCAGCGGCACCCGTCGGAGGCACCGCCGCGCGCGGACATCCGGCAGGCGCTGAGCGCGATCTGCCGGCTGAACGCCTGGCGGCCCCCCGCGGGCACGTTCGACGCGCCGCTGGACTACGCGGCTCGCATCTCCCGCTACCACGAGCTGGGTCTGCTCACCGACCGGGACCTGGGCGACCTGCAGAAGTTGCTGCACGGCATCGCGCTCGCCGCGGGCCGGCAGGGCATGGGCCAGTTCTGCCACGGCGACGCCCTGCTGTCGAACGTCCTGCTCTCACCGGCGGGACCGGTGCTGGTGGACTGGGAGCACGCCGGCTGGTACCTGCCGGGATACGACCTGGCCACCCTGTGGGCGGTGCTCGGCGACGCGCCGGGCGCGCGGCGGCACATCAGCCAGATCGCCCAGTCCGCGGGGCCGGCCTCGCGGGACGCGTTCCTGGTCAATCTGATGCTCGTGCTGACCCGTGAGATCCGTACGTACGAGACGGCCGTGCAGCGTTCGATGCACGACACGACCCCTGCGGCACCGGGAGCGGCCCACCCGGGTGCTGCGCCGTCCGGCGAGGAACAGCGGCTGCTCCTGCGGCGGCTGCACGACGACTGCCAGCTGGCCCGCCGGGCCGTGCGCGCGGCGGTCGGCACTCGCTGAAGGGGGATGACGGTCCGCGGTGTGCCCAGGACAGCGGCGCACCGCGGACCTCGTCGCGTCCGGGCCCCGGGACGGGCCCCATTGGTGTATGCCACTGACGCCCCGCAGGCCGGTCGGCCGCCGCCGCGAAACTCCCCGCACCCCGCGCTGACCGGGGCAATCGCCTTCTTGGTCGCAAGATTGACGGATCGTCGGAGAGCCGGTACCACTGACACGCTCGGCCCCGCACGGCTCATCGCGCCCAACCGTCCCAGCCAGGAGGCTGCTTTGCGAGGATCCGCCACCGACCCCCGACGAGCCGCCGGACCGAGGCGTCTGCGCCGCGGCGCCGGCGTTGTCGCCGCAGCGGCGCTGATGCTGCCGCTGCTCGGCGCGGCCCCGTCCGACGCCGGCCCGGACGACAGTGCGGACGGCCGGTTGCAGCAGGCGTTCGAGCGGGCCGCCGCCGCGTACGACGTGCCGCAGAGCGTGCTGCTCGGTGTCTCCTATCTCCAGTCCCGCTGGGACGCGCACGGCGGCGCGCCGAGCGTGTCCGGCGGATACGGCCCGATGCACCTCACCGACGCCCGTACGGCGCTGGCCACCGCGCCGCATCACAGCGAGGGCTCCGAGGACCCACGCGGTGACGACGCCCGCCCGGCGCTGCTCCCGGAGGCGATGCCGCCGAAGAGCGCCGAACTCCCGGCCCGCCTGCGGACCCTGACGCAGGCCGCCGAGCTGACCGGCATCAGCGCCGCGGACCTGCGCACCGACCCGGCGGCCAATGTGGCGGGCGGCGCGGCGCTGCTCGCCGCCGCGCAGCGCGAGCTGGGCGAACCGCTGAGCGACGACCCGGCCGGCTGGTACGGGGCGGTGGCCCGCTTCTCCGGCGCCGACGACGCCGCGACGGCGGCGAGGTACGCCGACGACGTGTACGACGTGCTGCGCACCGGCCTGCAACGGCGCACGGACGCCGGGCAGCGGGTCAGCCTCGCCGCGCAGCCCGGACTCGTCCCCGACACCGCGCCGTTGCGGTCGGCGGGCCTGCGCACGGCGGCCACCGAGGGCACCGAATGCCCGGCCACCGTCTCCTGCGAGTGGATCCCGGCGCCGTACGAGGAGTTCGGCGAGGGCGACTACGGCAACCACGACCTGGGCTCGCGCCCGGCCTCGCAGGACATCGACTACATCGTGGTGCACGACACGGAGGGCGCCTGGGAGGGCGTCCTCGACATGGTGCAGGACCCGACCTACGTGTCCTGGAACTACTCGCTGCGCTCCACGGACGGCCACATCGCGCAGCACGTCAAGGCGAAGGACGTGGCCTGGCACGCGGGCAACTGGTACGTCAACGCCAAGTCGATCGGGCTCGAGCACGAGGGCTTCCTGACCTCGCCGGACGCCTGGTACACGGAGGCGATGTACCGCTCGTCGGCCCGGCTGGTGAAGTACCTCGCCAAGAAGTACGGCATCCCGCTGGACCGGCAGCACATCCTCGGCCACGACACCGTGCCCGGCACGACCACGGCGACGATCCCCGGCATGCACACGGACCCCGGCCCGTACTGGGACTGGCGGCACTACTTCACGCTGCTGGGCCGCCCCTTCGGCCCCACCGCCCGCGCGGGCAGCGGCATGGTGACGATCCTGCCGGACTACGCCGCGAACCGGCCGGAGTACACGGGCTGCACCACGCCGGGCGAGCCGTGCGCGACGCACGGTTCGAGCGCGGTGCGGCTGTACTCGGGACCCGGCGAGACCTACCCGCTGATCAAGGACATCGGTCTCCGGCCGGGCGGCGGCGACTCGACGACAGGCGTCAACGACCTCGGCTCACGGGTCTCCACCGGACAGCAGTACGCCGTGGCCGGACGCGAGGGCGAGTGGACGGCGATCTGGTACCTGGGTCAGAAGGCGTGGTTCCGGAACCCGCCGAAGGCCCCGACCGCGGTGCCCGCGAAGGGCCTGGTCATCACGCCGAGGAGCGGGCTGGACAGCGTCCCGGTGTACGGCCGCGCCTACCCGGAGGCGTCCGCCTACCCGGCGGGAGTGCCCGCCCAGTCGGTGTCCCCGCTGCCGTACAAGCTGCTCAAGGGGCAGAAGTACGTCGTCGGCGACAAGGTGCCCGGCGAGTACTACTACGCGGTCACCTTCGCCACCGACGGGCACCGGGTGGTCGTGGGCAAGGACATGTACTACGAGATCCAGTTCGGCCACCGGGTCGCGTTCGTCCGGGCGGCCGACGTGAAGCTGTCGTTCCAGCGGCTCAGCCCTGCTGGAACAGCTCCGCCGGGAGCGGCTTCAGCAGGGCGTACAGATCATCGGTGATCGGGCGGTCCCAGGCGGCGATGGTGACCAGCACGTTGTCGCTGCGGTCGAACTGCACGCAGGAGATCCGGCTCTCGGAGAGCTTCAGGCGGCGCACGATGAGGAGGTTGTCGCCCTGCATCACCGGCATGTCCTCGGTGCCGACGACGGTCACCTCCTCGTCGTTCTCCAGGGCCAGCAGCAGCTGGGCCACCTCGAACGGGACCTGCCCCTCGACGACCTCGCGGGCCGGGGAGCCCTCGGGGAGGTTGCCGATGATCATCGCGGGGCCGCGGCCGCCGAACAGGTCGTAGCGCAGGAAGACGCCCTGGCAGGTGCCGTCGGGGGCGGGCAGCAGGCCCGCGCCCAGATTGCCGGGCCAGTCGCCCGGGTCCATGGCCAGCACGTCGAAGTCGGGCCCGGCGGGGGTGGCGCTGCGGCGGCGGAGGAACGACATGCCGCCATGGTACGTGCCCGCAGGTCGTCGGCGCCGGGAGGGCGGGCGTCCGTTCCGGGGGCGACGGACGGCTCGGCAGCGCCCTGATGGGAACGCGGGGCCGCATCGACATGCGGCTCTGCCGCGTGGCGCGAGCAGCCAAGACGTTCCGCGGACGTCCGACGGCGCGACGTGCCGCCTCCCGCGGAGCGCCTAGGCGGGCTTCTTGTGCCGTTCGTGGTGGCGGGCGACGCGGGCGCGGTTGCCGCAGGACGGTTTGCACCACTCCTGACGCGGATGTTCCTTCAGGAAGTAGCGCACACAGCGCGGCGCCTGGCAGGCGCGCAGCCGCTGTCGGTCGGGGCTCGCGAGGAAGGCGACCGCTGCCTGCGCGAGCAGGGCGGTCAGCTCGATCTCGCCGTGCGCGGGGTGGTGGCGCACGACGGGTTCGGCGTCCTCGGGCCAGAGCAGGACCGGGACGGTGGGGGTGCGGGCGGCCGCGGCGTTGAGTCGGGCCAGGGCCTCGGCGGCGGGCAGCAGACGGGCCGCGTCGGCGGGGCTCGGCGCGGCGGGGCGTACGGCGCGGGCGAACAGGGCGCGGACGGCGGCGCGCAGCTCGCGGACGGCGGTCAGTGTCCCGGTGTCGGCGGTGTAGGCGCCGGCGTCCGGTACGGCGTCGGGGTGGGCGCGCACCCAGGCGGTGAGCCCTTCGGTGCCGGTCAGGTCGTCGGCGACGCCGCCGTGCCCGTCGTGCCGGACGGTCAGGGCGAGGTCGAGCGCGAGCCGGGCGGCCCTGCTGGTCTGGTCCCGCATGGCGCTAATGATACGGGCGCCGGTGCCCATTAGCCTGCCGTGCGGCTGTTCCTCCAGCCCACGGTGCGGCTACTCCTCCGGGGGCGCGGGCGGCACCACCGCGACGGGGCTCGCCGCGTGCAGCAGCACGGCGTGGGTGACCGAGCCCATCATGCGGGCGGGGGCGAGCAGGCGGCGGCGGTGGCGGCCCACGACGACCAGGTCGGCGCCCTGCGAGTGCGCGACGAGCTGGGCGGCGGCGTCGCCGGGCGCCACGTACGGTTCCGTCCTGACGGCGGGGTGGTTCCGGCGGTGCGGGGCGAGGAAGCCCTCCGCGAGGGTGCGTGTCTCGCCCTCGACGGCGTCCTGGTCGATGCCGGTCGGCAGCAGCTCGCCCGCCGCGCCCGCCCAGAGCTGAAGCGGCCACGGGTAGGCGGCGACCACCTGGAGGCGGGCGGCGCGCCGGGCGGCCTCCTCGAAGGCGAAGGTGAGTGTGGCGTCGTCCGGGCCGTCGACGTTGAGGCCGACGACCACCCGGGGGCCGGGCTCCCGCGGCGGCGCGTCGTCGACCTCGCGGCCGGGTCGGGGCACGACGACGACCGGGCAGGCGGCGTCCCGGGCCGCGGCGAGGCCGTTGGACCCGAGCAGCAGACTCGCGAAGCCACCGCGGCCCCGCGAGCCGAGGACCAACAGCTGGGCGTCGGCGCCCAGTTCGGGGAGGACGGCGGACGGGGTGCCCTCGGGCCCTACGTACTCCACGTCCGGCGCGCCGGCGACGTGGGCGCGGGCCCGGGCGAGCACCGGATCGTCCTCGGTCTCCGGGAGCCGGGCGACCTCGACGTCGGCGGGCATCCGGGCGGCGTACTGCCGCACATGCACCACCCGCAGCGGGGCGCCGCGTCCGCGGGCGGCGTCGAGAGCCCAGTCCAGGGCCCGCAGGCTGTCGTCCGAACCGTCGAACGCCGCGATGACCGGCAGGGTGCTCATGGGTTCCTCACCTCCGCAGTGGCGAACCCCCCGCTTCCCGGGGCCGGCCTCGCTCAGGCCCCGGCCCCGGGATGTTCTTCAGGCCCGCACGTCCGCAAAACCGGTCGGAACACGCCTCCCTCCGGGCCGGTCACCCGGCTCACGCCGGCGAAGGTCATGTCAGGTCGAACTCGCCCTCCCGGGCGCCCGACATGAACGCGCCCCACTCGGCGGGAGTGAAGATCAGGGAGGGGCTCTCCGGGCGGCCGCTGTTGCGCATGGCGATGAAACCCTCGACAAAGGCGATCTGGACATCCCCCCGGCCCCGGCTGCTGGACTGCCATTCGGCGTTGCTCAGATCCAGTTCCGGCTTGTCCCAGCCCTTGAGCGGCTGCTGCTGGATGGTGGTCTCGGCCACGTCCGTGCTCCTCCCGACTCGTCGTCCGCGGCCAGCCTAGCGATCGGTCCCCGGAGCCGACAGGCCACGTGAGGGGGACCTTTCAGGCGTCCGGCGGCCGCGCTCCCACCAGCCACATGGAGAAGAACTGCGAGCCGCCTCCGTAGGCGTGCCCGAGCACCTTGCGGGCGCCGTCGACCTGGTGGTCGCCCGCCAGCCCGCGCACCTGGAGGGCCGCCTCCGCGAAGCGGATCATTCCGGAGGCGCCGATGGGGTTGGTGGACAGCACGCCGCCGGACATGTTGACCGGCAGGTCACCGTCCAGTTCGGTCACCCCGGACTCGGTGAGCTTCCAGCCCTCGCCCTCGGCGGCGAAGCCGAGGTTCTCCAGCCACATGGGCTCGTACCAGGAGAACGGCACGTAGATCTCGGCGGCGTCGATGTCCCGGCGGGGGTCGGCGATCCCGGCCTGCCGGTAGACGTCGGCGGCGCAGTCCTGGCCTGCCCGTGGCGAGACGAAGTCCTTTCCGGCGAAGAGGGTGGGCTCACTGCGCATCGCGCCGCCGAGCATCCAGGCGGGCGGGCGGGGCGCGCGGGCGGCTCCGGACCGGCCGGTGAGGATCATGGCGCAGGCGCCGTCGGAGGACGGGCAGGTCTCCGAGTAGCGGATCGGGTCCCAGAGCATCGGCGAGGCCTGGACCTTCTCCAGGGTGACGTCGCTCTCGTGGAGATGGGCGTACGGATTCCTCAGGGCGTTGCGCCGGTCCTTGTACGCCACGAGCGAGCCGATCGTGTCGGGCGCGCCGCTGCGCCGCATGTACGCGCGCACGTGCGGGGCGAAGAAGCCGCCCGCTCCGGCCAGCAGCGGCTGCTGGAACGGGATGGGCAGGGACAGGCCCCACATGGCGTTGGACTCGGACTGTTTCTCGAAGGCGAGGGTGAGGACGGTGGTGTGGACGCGGGCGGCGACGAGCTGGGCCGCGACCAGGGCGGTGGAGCCGCCGACCGACCCGGCGGTGTGCACGCGCAGCATCGGTTTGCCGACCGCGCCCAGCGCGTCCGCGAGGTAGAGCTCCGGCATCATCACGCCCTCGAAGAAGTCGGGCGCCTTGCCGATGACCACGGCGTCGATGTCGGCCCAGGTCAACTCGGCGTCGTCGAGGGCCGCTCGGGCCGCCTCCCGGACGAGCCCGGCGAGGGAGACGTCCCGGCGTGCCGCCACGTGCTTGGTCTGGCCGACGCCTACGACGGCCACGGGCTCCTTGCTCATCGGGGATCCCCTTCGAGTACGGCGACCAGGTTCTGCTGGAGGCAGGGGCCGGACGTGGCGTGGGCGAGGGCCCGGTCGGAGCCGCCCCGGTGGATGCGGCCGGCCGCCTCGCCGACGCGGATCAGGCCGGCGGCCATGATCGGGTGGGCGGCGAGCGCGCCGCCGGACGGGTTGACCGCCACGGCGTCGCCGAGCCGCAGCGCCTTGCGCAGGACGATCTCCTGCGCGGTGAAGGGCGCGTGCAGTTCGGCGGTGTCGACGGGCCGCTCGAAGGCGCCGGCGCGCTCGGCGGCCAGGCGGGTGGACGGCGAGTCGGTGAGGTCCCGGACGCCGAGGCCGTGCGCCTCGATCCGGTGGTCGATGCCGCGGATCCAGGCGGGGCGCGCGCACAGCTCGCGGGCGCGCTCCCCGGCGGCGAGGATCACGGCGGCGGCGCCGTCGCCGATGGGCGGGCAGTCGCCGGTGCGCAGCGGCCGGACGACGTAGTCGCCGTGCGGCACCGGCCCCCGCAGCTGGGCATGGGGGTTGTCCTCGGCCGCCGCGCGGCTGCGGGCGGCCACGGCGGCGAGGGCGGGCTCGTCGGTCTCGCCGGCATCCATCAGCGCCTGGGCCTGGAGGGCGGCGAGGGCGACGGAGTCGGGCCAGAGGGGGGCGACGTAGTACGGGTCGAGCTGGCGGGTGAGGACGTCCCGCACCGATCCCGGCGAGGACTTGCCGTACGCGTAGACGAGGGCGGTGTCCGCCTCGCCGGTGAGCAGCTTGGTCCAGGCCTCGTACAGCGCCCAGGCGCCGTCCATCTCGACGTGCGACTCGGAGATCGGCGGCCAGGCGCCCACGCCGTCGAGGGCGAGGGTGAAGGAGAAGGCGCGGCCGGCGAGGTAGTCGCTGGAGCCGGAGCAGGTGAAGCCGATGTCGGCGGTCTTCAGGCCGGTGCGGTCCAGCACCTGGTGCAGGACCGGCATGAGCATCTCGACCTCGGAGAGCTCGTCGCTGGTGCGCCGGTGGACGGTCTGCGCGAAGGCGACCACGGCGATCTCTCGGGTCACAACAGCTCCTTGTAGGTGTCGTAGTCCGCGTCCGGCTCGCCGGTCGGCCGGTAGTGGTCGGGGTAGCGGGCGCCCTCCGTCCACACGGGTTCGACCCGCAGGCCCATCCGGACCTGGTCGTACGGGATGCCGCCGATGCGTGCGTGCAGGGCGAGGTCGGCGCCGTCGAGGGCGATGTGGGCGTAGACGTAGGGGACTTCGATGTCCAGATTCGCCGTGTGCGTGGCCTTGATGTTGACGATGCAGAAGGTGGTGACCGTGCCGCGGGGGCCGACCTCGACCTGTTCGGCGGTGCCGACGCCGCAGGTGGGGCAGGCGCCTCGGGGCGGCACGTACACCTTGCGGCAGGACGGGCAGCGTTCGCCGACGGTCCGCCGGTCGGAGAGCGCCTTGATGTAGGCGGCCTGGGCGCGCCCCGGGCTGTAGCTGTAGTCGAGCCGGGCGTGGGCGACGATGCCGGTGACGGGGTCCTGGAACACGCCGGTGTGGCCGCCCGGCCGTTCGCCCTCGCCGTCGTACGGCTCGAAGCAGGCGATGTCGGTGATGGCACCGGTGCGTTCGTCCGCCCAGCGGACGCGGACCCGCATGCCGGTGCGGACCGCGTCGGGGCCGGTCGCGTCGAGGGCGTGGAGCAGGGCGGTGTCGGCGCCGTCGAGGCGGACCAGGGCCCAGGCGAAGGGGGTGCCGAGGGGCTGGCCCCGGCGGGGGGCGGGGTTCCAGGCCCAGGTGGTGACCGTGCCGGTGGGGGCGACTTCGACGAGGTCGCGCAGTTCGTCGGCCGTGACGGGGTCGTACTCGACCGGTGGGACGAGGGTGCGGCCGTCGTGGGTGCGCACGCCGAGGACGACGCGTTCGCGCAGGCCGGTCAGGAAGGCGCTCTGGACGGGGCCGAGGGAACGGGTGAAGGGGAACTCGACGACCAGGGGGGCTTTGAGGACTTCGGGCATGCCGGGGCTCCTTCGAAGTCAGGCGCGCTTGTAGTCGGGCGGGCGTTTCTCCGCGAAGGCGCGGGCGCCCTCCTTGGCATCGGCGGTGTCGAAAATTGGCCAGCCGCGCCGGAGTTCGGCGGCCAGGCCGTCGGTCTCGGTCATGTCGGCGCTCTCGTACACCGACGCCTTGACGGCCTCGACGGCGAGGGGGCCGCAGGCGTTGATCTGCTCGGCTGTCTCCAACGCCCTTCCGAGTGCGGTGCCGTCGGGGACGACGTGGCCGACGAGGCCGATGTCCGCCGCCTCCCGGGCGCTGTACGGCCGTCCGGTGAGCAGCATCTCCAGGGCGTGGGTACGGGGGATCTGGCGTGGCAGCCGGACCGTGGAGCCGCCGATCGGGAAGAGCCCGCGCCGGACCTCGAACAGGCCGAAGGTCGCGGACTCGCCCGCCACGCGGATGTCGGTGCCCTGGAGGATCTCGGTGCCGCCGGCGACGCAGGGGCCCTCGACGGCGGCGATCACCGGCTTGCGGGGGCGGTGGTGGCGCAGCATGGCCTTCCAGTGCAGGTCGGGGTCGGCCTTGAGCCGGTCCCGGTACTGCTCGCCCGTCATTGCCTTGCCGGCCAGGGCCTTGAGGTCCATGCCCGCGCAGAAGGCGCCGCCGGCGCCGGTCAGCACGATCGAGCGGATCGCGTCGTCCTCGTCGGCCTCCGTCCAGCCATCGTGGAGGCCGACGAGCATCGGCAGCGAGAGCGCGTTCCTGGCCTCGGGCCGGTTGAGCGTCAGCACCAGCGTCGCGCCTTCGCGCTGCACGGTGAGGTGTTCGGTGCCACCCATGGTTGTCCTCCCCGTCCTGCCGCCTCGGGCACGTCCGCAGGAACGAGAACAGGTTGCAGCAGGCGCGCCGGGGCTTCAAGAGTTTTCTGACAGACAGTCAGATTCCTGTCGCGCGGACCCTTCACACTTGTGCCGCCCTTTGCTCTGATGACCGGCAACCGAGGGCAGCGAGGTCAGGAGGAGCGGTGGAGTACAACCTTGCCGACCTGTTCGAGTCGGTCGTGGACGTGGTGCCGGACCGCGAGGCACTGGTGTACCTCGACCACCCCGGCACGGGCGCGGAACGCCGGCTGACGTACGCCCAGCTGGACGCGGCCGCCAACCGGATCGGTCACCACCTGCTGGAGCGCGGCGTCCGCCCCGGCGAGCACCTCGGGCTGCATCTGTACAACGGCGTCGAGTACCTCCAGACCGTGCTCGGCTGCCTGAAGGCGCGGATCGTGCCGGTGAACGTCAACTACCGCTACGTCGAGGAGGAGCTGGTCTATCTCTACCGGGACGCCGACCTGGTGGCCCTGGTCTTCGACGGGGAGTTCACGGAACGGGTGGCGGCGGCGCTGCCCAGAGCGGAGAAGGTGCGCCATCTGGTGCGGGTCGGGGCGCAGGGCTCGCTCGGCGTGCCGTTCGCGCAGGCCGAGAGCGGCGGTTCGCCGGAGCGGGGTTTCACGGCGCGCTCGGGGGACGACCAGTTCATCATCTACACCGGCGGCACGACGGGGATGCCGAAGGGCGTGATGTGGCGTCAGAAGGATCTCTTCTTCTCGGGCCTCGGCGGCGGGGCGCCGACGGGGGAGCCGGTGAAGACGCCGCGGGAGCTGGCCGAGCGGGTCGCGGCCGGCGGATCGGGGCTCACGTTCTTCCCCACTCCCCCGCTGATGCACGGCACGTCCACGCTCACGGCGTTCATCGGCTTCAACTTCGGACAACGGGTGGTGCTGCACCGCAAGTTCACACCCGAGGAGGTGCTGCGGACCGTCGAGCGGGAGAAGGTCACCAGCGTGTCCCTGGTCGGTGACGCGATGCTTCGCCCACTGATCGACGCCCTCTCCGGCCCCCTCAAGGGCACGGACTGCTCCTCCCTGTTCAGCGTGTCGTCCTCCGGCGCGATCATGTCGGAGACGGTCCGGCAGCAGTTCCTGGCGCTCGTCCCGCACGTGATGCTGCTGAACAACTTCGGCTCCTCCGAGTCCGGCTTCAACGGCACGGCGACGGACGACTCCGGCCCCGAGCGGGGCTTCCGCATCCGTGTCAACTCCCGCACGCGGGTGGTCGATCCGGCGACGCGGGAGGCGGTGGCCGCCGGCGAGGTGGGCCGGGTCGCCCAGTGCGGCCATGTGCCGCTCGGCTACTACAACGACCCGGCGAAGACCGCCGAGACCTTCTTCGAGAAGGACGGCGAGCGGTGGGTGCTGCTCGGCGACATGGCCACCGTCGACGAGGAGGGCGTGGTCACCGTCCTCGGCCGGGGCTCGCAGTGCATCAACACGGGGGGCGAGAAGGTGTACCCGGAGGAGGTCGAGCAGGCCCTGAAGGCTCATCCGGACGTCTACGACGCCCTGGTGGCCGGGGTGCCGGACGCGAAGTGGGGCAACCACGTCGCGGCGGTCGTCCAGGTCCGCGAGGGCGCCCCGAAGCCCACCCTGGCGGACATCCAGACCCACTGCCGCGACCGCCTCGCCGGCTACAAGATCCCCCGGCAGCTGATCGTCACGGACGCCATCCGCCGCTCCCCCAGCGGCAAGGCGGACTACCGGTGGGCGCGGGAGGTGGCGGTGGCGGCGGACGGTTAGGAGCCGCTGGAGAAGAACTCCGCGGTGCGCCGGACGAACCACTTCGCGTCGTCCACCCACGGATAGTGCCCCGCGCCCGGCTGGACGGCCACCTCGGCGTTGGGGAAGACCCCGGCCGTACGGTGGGCGAGGGCGGGCCGCGGGCCGCCGTCGAGTTCGCCGGCGTACACGAGGACCGGGGCGCTCAGCGTGGCCAGGGCGGCGCGGGTCGCGGGTGGGTCGTAGGCACCCTCGGAGCCGTAGCGCTCCGCGGCCTCCTCGTTGCTCTCCTCCTCGTCCCGCGCTGCGTGCGCGGCGGCGGCCTCGTCCCAGCGCCCGTAGAAGAACGGGATGAACCTCGGGTCGAAGTCCCCGCCCTGCCGCAGCCACCTCTCGAACGCCGGGAAGGCGGCCGCGAACCACGGCTCGTCCTCGCGCAGCCGCGCGGCGGCCAGCCGGTCCTCGGTCGTCGCCGGCATGTCCAGCGCCCACGGCGTGGCGGTGATCAGCGCGAGCCGTGCCACCCGGTCGGGACGGCGGGCGGCGTACAGCATGGCGAGGCTGCCGCCCGCCGAGTGGCCGAGCAGGTCCATGCGCTCCAGGCCCAGGTGCACCCGCAGCGCCTCCACGTCGTCCACGAGACGGTCGCAGCGGTACGTCGCCGGGTCGGCCGGTCTCTGCGAGGCGCCGGTGCCGCGCAGGTCGAGCAGGACCAGTCGGCGGTGGGCGGCGAGACCGCCCAGGTCACCGAGGTACGCGGAGTGCCGCATGGGACCACCGGGCAGGACCACCAACGGGACGCCGTCACCGCGCAGATGGTAGGCGAGCCGGGTCCCGTCAGGGGCGAGGAAGGAGGGCATGGGGATCATCCTCGGCGCCCGGGGCGAGCCCGCGCAACAGACTTCCGGCCGCCGGAGAAAGTGCGGGACGGGGCCTTGCCTTCGGCCGCGGTGGGCTGGATTACTGATCCACGACACCACGACCGAATGATCGGTCGCCCGGATTGCTGCGGTTGGTAAGGAGAGGTCCCATGGCGGACACGACGGACCTGCTGGACGCGGGGGAACGGCTGGGCCCGGAGGAACTGCGGGCGGTGCAGCTGGAGCGGCTGCGGGCGCAGCTGCGGCACGCCTACGACAACGTCCCCCACTACCGGGAGTCCTTCGACAAGGCGGGCGTCCACCCGGACGACTGCCGCTCCCTCGCCGACCTGGCCCGCTTCCCCTTCACCACCAAGGCCGACCTGCGCGAGCACTACCCGTACGGGATGTTCGCCGTGCCCCGGGAGCGCATCAGCCGCATCCACGCGTCGAGCGGCACGACAGGCCGCCCGACGGTCGTCGGGTACACGGACGGCGACCTGTCGATGTGGGCCGACATGGTGGCGCGCTCGATGCGCGCGGCCGGCGCCCGCCCCGGCGACACGGTCCACGTGGCGTACGGGTACGGGCTGTTCACCGGCGGTCTCGGCGCGCACCACGGCGCCGAGCGGCTCGGCTGTACGGTGATTCCCGCGTCCGGCGGCATGACGGCCCGTCAGGTCCAGCTGATCCAGGATCTGAGGCCCGGTGTCATCATGGTGACGCCGTCCTACATGCTCACGCTGCTCGACGAGTTCGAGCGCCAGGGCGTCGACCCGAGGGGCACCTCGCTGCGGGTGGGGATCTTCGGGGCCGAGCCGTGGACGGAGGGGATGCGGCGGGAGATCGAGGAGCGGTTCGCGATCGACGCCGTGGACATATACGGGCTGTCCGAGGTGATCGGCCCGGGCGTCGCCCAGGAGTGCGTGGAGACCAAGGACGGTCTGCATGTGCACGAGGACCACTTCTATCCGGAGATCGTCGACCCGGTCACCGGCGAGGTGCTGCCCGACGGCGAGCGGGGCGAGCTGGTCTTCACCTCCCTCACCAAGGAGGCGATGCCCGTGATCCGCTACCGCACCCGGGACCTGACGCGGCTGCTTCAGGGCACCGCCCGTACCTTCCGCCGGATGGAGAAGATCACCGGCCGCAGCGACGACATGGTGATCCTGCGCGGCGTGAACCTCTTTCCCACCCAGATCGAGGAGATCGTGCTCCGCACCCCGGGCGTGGCCCCGCACTTCCAGCTGCGCCTCACCCGCGACGGCCGGCTCGACGCCCTCACCGTCCGCGCGGAGGCCCGCCCCGACGCGACCGCGGGCACGCGCGACGACGCGGCGCGCGCCATCACGGCGGCCGTGAAGGACGGCATCGGCGTGTCCGTGACGGTGGAGATCGTCGACCCGGAGTCCCTGGAGCGGTCCGTGGGGAAGATCAGGCGGATCGTGGATCTGCGTCCGAGCTGACCCGGCGGCCGCCGAACCGGTCCCGCAGCTCCCGTTTGAGGATCTTGCCGCTGGCGTTGCGCGGCAGCGCGTCCACGAGCACCACCCGCTTCGGCGCCTTGAACGCGGGCAGTTTCTCCCGCGCGTGGGCGATCAGTTCCTCCTGCGTCACCTCGCCGCGCGGGACGACGACGGCGGTGATCGCCTCGATCCACTTCTCGTCGGGCAGGCCGACGACGGCCACCTCGGCGACGGCTTCATGGGTGTAGAGGGCGTCCTCGACCTGCCGTGAGGCGACCAGGACGCCACCGGAGTTGATGACGTCCTTCACCCGGTCGACGATCGTGAAGTAGCCGTGCGCGTCCCGGACCGCGAGGTCGCCGGAGTGGAACCAGCCGTCCCGGAAGACCTCGGCGGTCTCCTCCGGCTTGCCCCAGTAGCCCTCGCACAACTGCGGGGAGCGGTAGACGATCTCGCCGGGTGTGCCGTCGGGGGCGTCCTCGCCGTCCTCGCCGACGACCCGGGCGTCCACGAAGAGCACCGGCCGGCCGCAGGAGTCCAGTCGGCCCTTGTGCTCGGCCGGTCCGAGGACCGTCGCCAGGGGGCCGATCTCGCTCTGGCCGAAGCAGTTGTAGAACGCCAGGTGGGGCAACCGCTCACGCAGCCGTTCCAGGACGGGCACCGGCATGATGGACGCCCCGTAGTACGCCTTGCACAGCCCGCTCAGGTCGCGGGTGGCGAAGTCGGCCCGGTTCGACAGGCCGATCCACACGGTGGGCGGCGCGAACAGGCTGTCCACGCGCCCGGCTTCGATCAGGTCGAAGAGGCGGTCGCCGTCCGGCGCGTCCAAAATGATGTTCGTCGCGCCGACCGCGAGGTAGGGCAGCAGGAAGACGTGCATCTGCGCCGAGTGGTAGAGCGGCAGCGCGTGCGCCGGCCGGTCGCCCGCGCCGAGGTCGAGGGCGGTGATCGCGCTGAGGTACTCGTGCACCAGCGCGCGGTGCGTCATCATCGCGCCCTTGGGCAGCGCCGTCGTGCCCGAGGTGTAGAGCAGCTGCGTCAGGTCCTCGGCACGCGCCTCCGGACCGTCGTAGGGCGTCGTGGACGGCAGCCGGGCGAGCAGGGAGTCACCGGCGTCCCGCAGCGGCAGCGTCCGTACGCCCTCGGGGAGCCGGCCGGTCAGGTCCGGGTCGGCGAGCACCAGTCCGCTGCCCGACTGCTCGACGATGTAGGCCAGGTCGTCGCCGGTCAGGTTCTGGTTGACCGGCACGTGTACGAGGCCGGCGCGGGCGCAGGCGAGGAAGCCGATGAGGTAGGCGTCGGAGTTGTGGCCGTAGGCGCCGACCCGGTCGCCGGGGGCGAGGCCCTCGCCGAGCAGGACGCCCGCCGCGCGGGAGACGGCGTCGTCCAGTTCCTCGTACGTCCAGCGGCGGTCGCGGTACTCCACCGCGACGCGCGCCGGGGTGCGGCGGGCGCTGCGACGCAGCACCCCGTCGACCGTGCTGCCGTGTCCGGGCGTCATGACAGATGATCCTCGGTCCGCGTCCGGAAGAGGTCAAGAGACGGGGCCGCGGCGGACATACCAGTTGGTACGCTCAACCGCTCCTTCCCTCAATGACGTTGGGAGGCACCATGCGCATCCGCCTGAGACGATTCACCCTCACGGCCGTCGCCCTGCTCACCGCCGCCACCGCGCTGCCCGCGGCGGCCTCGCCGGCGCAGGGCCGTCCGGAACAACGCCCTTCGCACGGCGGCCTGTCGGCCGTCATCCGCTACACCGAGTACGGCATTCCGCACATCCTCGCGGGCAGCTACGCGGACCTCGGCTTCGGCACCGGCTGGGCGCAGGCCGCCGACCAGGTGTGCACGCTCGCCGACGGCTTCGTGACCGTACGCGGCGAACGGGCTCGGTACTTCGGCGCCGACGCGCCGTCCGACCCGGCGCTCTCGTCGGCGGCCCGGAACCTCGCCGGCGACCTGTACTTCCGCGGGGTCCGCGAGGCGGGCACGGTGGAGCGGCTGCTCGCCACGCCGGAGCCGGCCGGGCCGAGCCGGGCCGCGAAGGACCTGATGCGGGGGTTCGCGGCCGGCTACAACGCCTGGCTGAAGCGGAACCGCATCACCGACCCGGCCTGCCGCAACGCCGCCTGGGTACGGCCGGTCACCACCCTGGACGTCGCCACCCGCGGCTACGCGCTGGCGGTGCTCGGCGGCCAGGGCCGGGGCGTGGACGGCATCACGGCCGCCCGGCCGCCGACGACGACCACCGAAGTGGCGCCGGACGCCGAGCGCACCGCGCGGGCCGCCCGCGAGCTGTTCGCCGCCGAGAGCGCGGACATGGGCTCCAACGCGGTCGCCTTCAGCGGCGCCACCACGGCCGACCGACGCGGGCTGCTGCTCGGCAATCCGCACTACCCGTGGCAGGGCGGCCGCCGCTTCTGGCAGTCGCAGCAGACGATCCCCGGCCACCTCGACGTCTCCGGCGGATCGCTGCTCGGCACGGCGACGATCTCCATAGGCCACAACGCGCACGTGGCGTGGAGCCACACCGTGGCCACCGGGGTGACCCTCAACCTGCACCAGCTGACCCTGGATCCGGTCTACCCGACGGTCTACGTCGTCGACGGCCGGCGCGAACGGATGACGCAACGTCACGTCACCGTGGCCGTCGAGGACGGGCCGCCGGTGACGCGGACGCAGTGGTGGACCCGCTACGGCCCGGTGGTCACCTCGCTCGGCGCCTCGGTGCCGCTGCCGTGGACGACTACGACGGCGTACGCGCTGAACGACCCCAACGCGGTCAATCTCCGCGCCTCCGACACCGCCCTCGGCTTCAGCCGGGCACGCGGCACGGACGACGTCCTCGCGGCCCTGCGGCGCACCCAGGGCCTGCCGTGGGTGAACACGATCGCCGCCGACTCCAGGGGCCACTCACTCTTCACCCAGTCCCAGGTCCTGCCGCGCGTCACGGACGAGCTGGCCGGGCGCTGCTCCACGCCGCTCGGCCAGGTCACCTACCCCTCGTCGGGACTCGCGGTGCTGGACGGCTCGCGCGGCGACTGCGCGCTCGGCCGGGACGCCGACGCCGTGCAGCCGGGGATCTTCGGCCCGGCGAGGATGCCGGTGCTGAAGGACGCGCCGTACGCCGAGAACTCCAACGACAGCGCCTGGCTGGCCAACGCCGAGCGGCCGCTGACGGGCTACGAGCGGGTCTTCGGGAACGTCGGCACCGCCCGCAGCATGCGCACCCGCGGCGCGCTGGAGGACGTGGCGGCGATGGCCGGGCGCGGCCGTCTGACCGTACGGGACCTCCAGGCGCAGCAGTTCGCCGACAGGGTGCCCGCCGGGGACCTCGCGGCGGCCGACGCGGCGAAGGCGTGTGCCGCGCTGCCGGGCGGCACGGCGGCCGGCAGTGACGGAAAGGCCGTCGACGTCTCCGAGGCGTGCCGGGTGCTGGCCGGCTGGGACCGCACCATGGACACCTCCAGCCGGGGCGCGCTCCTCTTCGACCGGTTCTGGCGGAAGCTGACGGCCACGGTCCCGGCGGCCCGGCTGTGGAAGGTGCCGTTCTCCGCCGCGGATCCGGTCCGCACCCCGCACACCCTGGACACCACGGCCCCCGGCTTCGCGACCGCCCTCGCGGACACCGCGGCCGAACTGCGGGCGGCGGGCATCACGCTGGACTCCCGGCTCGGTGAGCATCAGGTGGTCGTGCGGAAGGGACAGCGGATCGCGGTGCCCGGCGGTACCGAGTCGCTGGGCGTGTGGAACAAGGTCGAGCCGGTGTGGGACCCGGCGAGCGGCTACACGGAGGTGTCGACCGGCTCCAGCTACATCCAGGCCGTCGGCTGGGACGGGAGCCCCTGCCCGGTGGCCCGGACCCTGCTGTCGTACTCCCAGTCCTCGAACCCGCACTCGGCCCATCTGGCCGACCAGACGCGGCTGTTCTCCGGTGAGAAGTGGGTGACGTCCCGGTTCTGCGAGAAGGACATCCGGTCCTCCCCCGCGCTCCGGGTCGTGGTGGTGCGCGAGCGCCGCTGACGGAGCCGGTGGGGTGCCGCCCGGGCGGGCGGCACCCCCGGTTCAGCGGGCGCGGCCCGCCACCGGCCCGTACATGAGCCGTCGCAGCACCACTTCGGCGGGGCCGCGGCGGCCCACGCGTTCCAGGGTGTACGCGCCGGCCACGGTGACCAGACGTCCGCGCCGCGCGCACGGCCGGTGGGACCGGCCGGCGCGAGCAAGTGCGTCACATGGCCCGGGTCCGCCCCTCCCAGTAGGGCTCGCGCAGCCGCCGCTTGTACAGCTTGCCGTTGGGGTCGCGCGGCATCTCGGCGATGAAGTCGAGGCTCTGCGGGCGCTTGTACCCGGCGAGCCGGGCGACGCAGTGGTCGAGAAGGGCGGCGGCGAGGGCCGGTCCCGGTGCGTGCCCGGGGGCCGGTTCGACGACCGCCTTCACCTCCTCGCCCCAGTCGTCGTGCGGGATGCCGAAGGCGGCGGCGTCGGCGACGGCGGGGTGGGCGAGCAGGACGGACTCGATCTCCGCCGGGTAGATGTTGACGCCGCCGGAGATGATCAGGTCGATCTTGCGGTCCCGCAGGAACAGGTAGCCGTCCTCGTCGAGGCAGCCGAGGTCCCCGACGGTGAAGAAGTCGCCGATGCGGTTCTTCCGGGTCTTGTCGTCGTCCTTGTGGTAAGCGAAGCCGCCGGTGCTCATCTTCATGTAGACGGTGCCGAGTTCACCGGGCGGCAGCCGTTTGCCGTCGTCGTCGAAGACGGCGAGTTCGCTGATGGGCCAGGCCTTGCCGACGGTGCCGGGCTTCTTCAGCCAGTCCTCGGCGGTGGCGAAGGCGCCGCCGCCCTCGCTGGCCGCGTAGTACTCCTCGACGCAGCGCCCCCACCAGTCGATCATGGCGCGTTTGACGTGGTCCGGGCAGGGGGCGGCGCCGTGGATGGCGTGCCGCATGGAGGAGACGTCGTACGACTGCCTGATGTCCTGCGGGAGTGCCAGCAGCCGGTGGAACTGGGTGGGGACCATGTGGGTGTGTGTGCACCCGTGAGTGTCGATCAGGCGGAGCATCTCCTCGGGCGTCCACTTGTCCATGACGACCAGGCGGTGACCGATGTGCAGCGAGGCGCCGGCGAACTGGAGCACAGCCGTGTGGTACAGCGGCGAGCAGACCAGGTGGACGTTGCCGTCGTACGGCTTGATGCCGAAGATGCCGAGAAAGCCGCCGAGGTAGGACTCCTCGGGGGGCTTGCCGGGCAGGGGGCGGCGGATGCCGCGGGGTCGGCCGGTCGTGCCCGAGGTGTAGTTCATCACCCACCCGAGGGTGCGGCCCTCGGGCGGTGTCTCCGCTTGCCCGTCGAGGAGTTCGGCGTACGGCCGGAAGCCCTCCGGTGCGCCGACGGCGTACCGCCGGCCGGCCGGCAGGTTCGCCTCGTCGGCGGCCTGACGGGCGGCATCGGCGAACCGTTCGTGGGCGATGAGGACCTTGGCGCCGCAGTCGGCGACGATCCAGGCGATCTCGGGGCCGACCAGGTGGTGGTTGACGGGGACCAGATAGAACCCGGCCTGGGTGGCGGCCAGATACGCGGTGAGGAACTCGGGCCCGTTCGGCAGCACCACCGCGAAGGCGTCGCCGCGTTCCAGGCCGGCAGCGCGCAGGCCGTGCACCAGGCGGTTGGCGGCGGTGTGCAGGCGTCCGGCGGTCCACTGCTCGCCGTCGGGCGCCACGAGGACGACGCGCCCGGGGTCGGCGGTGGCCTGGGCCCAGAAACCGGTGGGGGGATTCACGACTGGCCGCTCCTTCCGGCGATGCGGTTGATGCGGTCGACGGCCCGCTCGAAGCCGCGGGTGAGGTCGTCGAAGACGGCCTGGACACTGCGCTCGCTCGTCATCCGGCCGACGATCTGGCCGACGGGCGTGCCGAGCAGGGGGTCGACCTCGTACTTCTGGATGCGGGAGACGGCCTCGGCGACGAGGAGGCCCTGGAGGGGCATGGGCAGGGTGCCCGGTCCGGCGGGGTCGTCCCAGGCGTCGGTCCACTCGGTGCGCAACTGGCGGGCGGGTTTGCCGGTCAGGGCGCGGGAGCGGACGGTGTCGCCGGAGCCGGCCGCGAGGAGTTTGCGGGTCAGGGCCGGGGAGTGGAGGTCGGCCTCGGTGGTGGTCAGCCAGATGGAGCCCGTCCACACGCCCTGCGCGCCGAGCGCCAGCGCGGCGGCCACCTGTCCACCGCTGCCGATGCCGCCGGCGGCGAGCACCGGCAGCGGGTCGACGGCTTCCACGACCTCGGGGGTGAGCACCATGGAGGCGATCTCGCCGGTGTGGCCGCCGGCCTCGTACCCCTGGGCCACGACGACGTCGATACCGGCGTCCCTGTGCTTGCGCGCGTGCCGGGCGCTGCCCGCGAGCGCGGCGACCAGGACGCCCCGGTCGTGGGCCCGGCGCACGACGTCGGGGGGCGGTGAGCCGAGGGCGTTGGCCAGCAGCCGGATCGGGTAGTCGAAGGCGACGTCGAGCTGGGTGCGGGCGACCTGCTCCATCCAGCCGGTGATGCGCCACCCGGGCACCTCGCCGTCGGGGAGTTCGGGTACGCCGTACTTGGCGAGGGTCTCCTCGACGAACCGCCGGTGCCCCTGCGGGATCATCGCCTCCACGTCGGCCTCGCTGACGCCCTCGACCTTGGTCGCGGGCATCACGACGTCCAGCCCGTAGGGCCGGCCCTCGGCGTGTGCCTCGATCCAGTCGAGGTCGCGCTCGAGGTCGCCGGGGGCGGTGTAGCGGACCGCGCCGAGCACCCCGAAACCGCCGGCCCGGCTGATGGCCGCGACGACGGCGGGGAACGGCGTGAAGCCGAAGAGGGCGTGCTCGATGCCCAGTTGGTTGCTCAGCTCCGTCTGCATGGGCGCAGGATGCCGCAGTCCTCCGGACGACGGAAGAGCTTTTCTGACACGGCGTCAGATAGGTGTTCGGTTCACCCGCTGAACGCACGCCCCATTGACACACCCCCGCAACTGACAGGAAAGTTTCACCCCGCACGGTGGTCCTCGAAAGATACTTTCAGCCGGGTACGGGAGGGTCCTCGATGGGCGAAGAGATGGCCGGTGGATTCAGCCGTCGTCAACTGGGTTTCCGGGCACTGGCCTTGGGCGGGGCGCTCGCTCTCACGCCCTTCCCGGCGGGACCGGCCGCGGCCGCCGCGCCCGCCGGCACCGGTCGTCCGACGTTGCGGCACGGCTCGCCCGAGCGCGCCGGGCTGCTCGGCTCGCATCTGCGCCGGCTCGTCAGCGACGCCGAGACCTTCCTCGGCCCCTCCCCCAAGCACCCGTGGTACGCGGGGGCCGTGCTGCTCGCCGGGCGGGGCGGGACGGTGGCGTTGCACGAGCCCATCGGGATGGCGGTGCGGTACGCGGCGTACGACGAGAAGACCGACACCGCGGTCGAGTTCCCGGCCGAGGAGCGGATTCCGATGGCCGGGGACACCGTCTTCGACCTGGCCTCGGTGTCCAAGCTGTTCACGTCGATCCTCGCCGTGCAGCAGATCGAGCGCGGCGCGCTGGAGTTGGAGGCGACGGTCGCCTCGTATCTGCCGGAGTTCGCGGGCGCGGGCAAGCAGGACGTCACCGTGCGGCACCTGCTGACGCACACCTCGGGCTTCCGGGCGTGGATTCCGCTGTACAGCGCGCCGACGTACGAGGAGAAGCTGCGGCTCATCTGGAACGAGGCGCCGCTCAACGCGCCCGGGACCAGGTATCTGTACTCGGACCTCAACCTGATCTCGCTTCAGCTGGTGCTGGAGAGGATCACGGGGCGCCGGCTGGACGCACTGCTCCGCGAGGAGATCACCGCTCCACTCGGGATGCACCGCACTCGCTTCAATCCGCCGGCCTCCTGGAGACCCCGGATCGCGGCGACCGAGGACGCCCGCAAGCCGTGGTCGGGGCTGGACCGGGGCCTGGTGTGGGGCGAGGTGCACGACGAGAACGCGTACAGCCTCGGCGGGGTCGCCGGGCACGCCGGGGTCTTCTCCTGCGCCTGGGACCTCGCCGTGCTCGGCCGAACCCTGCTCAACGGGGGCGTCTACGGGCGGGCGCGCATCCTGCGGCCGGAGTCGGTGGAGCTGATGTTCACCGACTTCAACACCGCCTTTCCCGGCGACGAGCACGGCCTCGGCTTCGAGCTCTACCAGCACTGGTACATGGGCGCGATGGCCACTCCGCGCACCGCCGGGCACACCGGCTTCACCGGCACCTGCCTCGTCCTCGACCCGACGACCGACTCGTTCCTGGTGGTGCTCGGCAACTCGGTCCACCCGGTCCGCAGTTGGCGCTCCGGTTCCGCGCCCCGGGTGGCCGCGGCGAACAATCTGGCGCGTGCCGTGCCCGTCCGTCCGGCGCGCGGCCGCACCGCCTGGTTCTCGGGGATGGCGAGCTCCACGACCGCGACGCTCACGCTGCCCGCGCTCGACACGTCCATGGGCGGGGCGCGGCTGCGCGGCGCCCTGTGGTGGGACACCGAACCGGCGGCCGACGGTCTGGTCCTGGAGTCCTCGACGGACGGCGGCACGGCCTGGCAGCCGGTCCCGTTCACCACCAACCGGCGTGGTGGGGAGCCCGAGGAGCACCCGGCCGGGCGGGTCACCGGCTGGTCGGGCCGCACCTGGCACCGGCTCACGGCGCCCCTCCCGGCCGCCCCGCGACTCACCCTGCGCTGGCGGTACACCACCGACCAGCTCTACGTCGGCCGCGGCGCCTATGTCGACGGCCTGCGCGTCGAGGCACCCGGCACCGTCCTCTTCGACGAAACCCGCCCCGCGGACGCGGCACGGATCACCCCGACCGGGTGGACGCCTTCGGCCGACTGAGGAGACGGGAGAAGGGGGTGCCCCTGCGCACCCAGGGCGGCGAGGTGCCCCTGCGCAGCCAGGGCGGCGTGGTGCCCGTCCCGCAGCCGTACGGGCACCACGCCGCCGGTCTCCCGCCGGGATACCGGGCGCCGTCGGTGGTCCGCCCGGCGCCTCCTCGGCCGGGCATGCGCCTTCGGTGCGGCCGGGCCGCTCGGCGGCGCGTCACCCTGCGTACGAGGATGGCCCGCCCCGCGACGGGCATCAAGCCGTTTCCCAAGGTCATCGGGGCGAGACGTCGCCGCCCTCCAGCACCGCCATCGCCGCGTTGTGCCCCGGCACCCCGCTCACCCCGCCGCCGCGCACGGCGCCCGCGCCGCACAGCAGCACGTTGGGGTGCCGGGTCTCCACTCCCCACCGGCCGGTGCCCTCCTGGGCGTACGGCCAGGACAGTTCGCGGTGGAAGATGTTGCCGCCGGGCAGCCGCAGGTCGCGTTCCAGGTCGAGCGGCGTCTTGGCCTCGATGCACGGCCGCCCGTCGGCGTCCGTGGCCAGGCAGTCGGCGAGGGGCTCGGCGAGGTGGGCGTCGAGCTGGGCGAGGGTCGGCTTCAGCAGGGCGTCGCGGGCGGCGTCGTTGTCCGCCGCGAACAACCGGGCCGGGGTGTGCAGACCGAACAGGGTGAGGGTCTGGTAGCCCTGTTCGACCAGCTCCGGGGCGAGGATCGACGGGTCGGTCAGGGAGTGGCAGTAGATCTCGGAGGGCGGGGCGCCGGGCAGCTCGCCGGCGGCGGCCTGGGCGTGGGCGGTGGCCAGCTGCTCGTACCCCTCGGCGATGTGGAAGGTGCCGGCGAACGCCTCGCGCGGGTCGACCGAGGTGTCGCGCAGTCTCGGCAGCCGCTTCAACAGCATGTTGACCTTGAGCTGGGCGCCCTCGGCGGGGGCGGGCGGGCTGTCACCGGTGAGGACGGCAAGCTCCTGCGGCGAGGCGCCCACGAGGACGTGCCGGGCGACGGCGACACCCTCGCCGTCGTGCGTGCGGTAGGCCACCTCGGCGGTGCGGCCGTCGGTGTCGATCCGCAGGACTTCGTGGCCGGTGGCGATGACGGCGCCCGCCTCCCGGGCGGCGGTGGTGAGCGCGCCTGTCAGGGCGCCCATGCCGCCGACGGGGACGTCCCAGTCGCCGGTGCCGCCGCCGATCACGTGGTAGAGGAAGCACCGGTTCTGGCGCAGCTCCGCGTCGTGCGCGTCGGCGAACGTCCCGATCAGCGCGTCCGTCAGGACCACTCCGCGTACCAGGTCGTCGGCGAACCGGTCCTCGACGGCGACACCGATCGGCTCCTCGAAGAGCATCCGCCAGGCGTCCTCGTCGTCGATGCGCCGGCGCAGCTCGTCCCGCGTGGGCAGCGGCTCCGTCAGCGTGGGGAAGACCCGCTGGGCGACGCGGCCGGTCATGCCGTAGAAGCGCTGCCAGGCTTCGTACTCGCGGTCCCCGCCCGTGAGTCGCGCGAAGGCTTCCCGGGTCCGCTCCTCGCCGCCTCCGACGAGCAGTCCCGTCGGCCGGCCGTCGCGTTCGACGGGGGTGTACGACGAGATGGTGCGGGTGCGCAGCCGGAAGTCCAGGCCGAGATCCCGCACGATCTTCTGCGGGAGCAGGCTGACCAGGTAGGAGTAGCGCGAGAGGCGGGCCTCGACGCCCGCGAAGGGTCGGGCGGAGACGGCGGCGCCGCCGGTGTGGTCCAGTCGTTCCAGCACCAGTACCGACCGTCCGGCGCGGGCCAGGTAGGCGGCGGCGACCAGGCCGTTGTGGCCGCCTCCGACGATGACGGCGTCGTACGCGCGGGATCCCTCGTGAGCAGGCATGGTTCTTCGTAACACGCGATGATCCCGCCCGGCCAGAGCGGGTCCGGCCCCGTCGGTCAGGCTCTGTGGGGGTCCCCCTGCCGGCGCAGCTCCGCCACCCTGCGAGACAGCTCCACCGCCTCCTGCCCCCGGCCGAGCTGTTCCAGGCAGTGTGCCTCGTCGTTGCGGCCGGCGAGGGTGTCGGGGTGGCCGGCGCCCAGGACGCGTTCGCGGGCGTCGGCGACCGCGCGGTACTCGGTGAGCGCGTCGGCCCAGCGGCCCAGCCAGCCGAGGCCGACGGCGACCTCGCGGCGGCTGATCAGGGTGTCGGGGTGGTCGGGGCCGAGGACGCGGTCCCGGAGCGCGCACACGTCACGGGACTCGGCGAGGGCCTCCTCCCAGCGGCCGAGGCGGCCGAGGTTGACGCCGAGGCCGTGCCGGGCGCGCAGGGTCTCGGGGTGGTCGGGGCCGTGGAGGCGGGTGCGGTCGTCGACCAGGTCGCGGTACACCTCGAGCGCCTCCGCGCCACGGTTCAGGCGGCCGAGGCTGATGCCGATCTCGTGGCGGGCGGCGAGGGTGTCGGGATGGTCGTTGCCGAGTGCCCGGCCGCGGGCCTCGGCGACCTCCCGGTAGGTGTCCAGCGCTTCCGGCCAGCGACCCAACTGGCCCAGTACGTACGCTACTTCGTAGCGGGTGACGAGCGTGTCGGGATGTCCGGCCCCGAGGACCCGGGCGCGTGCCTCGGCCACCTCGGAGGCCAGCCGGTACGAGTCCTCCAGACGGCCGAGTCTGCTGAGGTTGAAGGCGAGGTTGTGACGGCAGCGCAGCGTGTCGGGGTGGTCGGCGCCCACGGTGCGCTCGCGCACGGCGAGCACCGACGTGTACACCTGGTGCGCCTCCAGGGGCCGCCCCAACTGGCCCAGCACGTACGCCATCTCCTGCCGGGCCGCGAGCGTGTCCGGGTGGTCGGCGCCGAGCAGCCGCTCGCGGGCCCGGGCCACGTGCGTGTACTCACGCAGGGCGTCGGCCGCGCGGCCGGTGCGACTGAGCGTGAAGGCGACCTCGTAGCGGCTCGCGAGGGTGTCGGGGTGGTCGGCGCCGAGGAGGTGCTCGCGTTCGGCGGCGACCGCGCGATGCACCTCGCCCGCCTCGGCCCAGCGCCCGAGGCGCGCCAGGCTCAGGCCCGCGTTGTGGCGTCCGGCCAGGGTGGTGAGCGCCTCCTCGGGCGGGTCGGGCGGGGTGTCCGGCACCGGAACGGGTGCGGGGACGGTGGCGGGGCGGGCGATCCACTCGCCGGTGAGCCCGTCGCCGGCATCCGGCAGCGGGGTGCGCAGCGCGGCGCCGGCCGCCTTGTGGCCCGTGGTCATGCCGTCCGTCCAGGACGGCAGCCGCGCCTCGGGGGCGGACGGCTCGACGGCGACCACGGTCGGGACGTACGCGGGGACGGTCCGGGCCGCGCTGATTCTTCGGCCCAGCTCGGTGGCGTCGCGCGGCCGCTGTTCCGGCAGCTTGGCGAGCAGGTCCAGGATGATCTGCTCCAGGTAGGCGGGCAGGTCGGCGCGGTGGCTGCGCGGCGGCTCGGGCGGCGTGTCGCGGTGGCCGACGAGGATCGCCCACGCGTCGCCCAGGTCGAACGGCGGTACCCCCGTGGCGAGTTCGTACAGCACGCACCCCAGTGAGTACAGGTCGCTGCGCTGGTCCACCTCGTCCCCGCCGATCTGCTCCGGCGACATGTAGTGCGGGGTGCCCATGGCGACACCGGTGCCGGTCAGCCGGGAGGTGAAGCCGATGTCGGCGCCGAGGCGGGCGATGCCGAAGTCGCAGATCTTCACCGTGCCGTCGGTCAGCCGCACCATGTTGGCGGGCTTCAGGTCCCGGTGCACGATGCCCTGCCGGTGGGTGTAGGCGAGGGCGGCGGAGACCTGCTCGGCGATGTCGACGATGTCCGGGACCGGCAGCGGATGGTGCTTGTTGTCCTCCAGGACCTGGCTGAGGTTGCGGCCCTGGAGCAGCTCCATCACCAGGTACAGCACCCCGTCGGCCTCGCCGAAGTCGTGGACGACGGTCACCCCGCGGTGCTGGAGCGCGGCGGCGACCCGGGCCTCGCGGCGGAACCTCTCCCGCAGCACGCGGGTGAAGGACTGGTCGTGGAGCGGCCCGAGGGGCTTGAGGCACTTCACGGCGACATGCCGGCCGAGCGACTCGTCGCGTGCCCGCCACACCTCGCCCATGCCGCCGCGCCCGATCGGATCCAGCAGCCGGTACCGGCCCTGAATCAGCCTGGTCTCCCCCATCGCGTGCCGTCGCCCCCGTCGCTGTGAGCCCCGCCCTCCCCTGGCAGGACCAGTATGGCCACCTACGGTTCGAGTTTGTACGGCGCGGGGCGGGCGGCCGGGCCGAGTCGGGCCATGGCGCGCAGGATGGGCCGGGGCGGAAGTTGCCATCGCACATGTGCGGGGACGGTGCGCAGCAGGGTTCCGGTGCGGCGCAGGCGGCGGGTGACGACATCGGGTGCGGGGGCGGGACGGCCGTACAACTCGTGGGCGTACGACGGCAGTGAGGCGTACGCGAGGCCGGCGACCCGGCTCCACAGCAGCTCGCGCAGGGGCACCAGCGCGGTGGGTGCCGGCGGGCGGCGCAGGAAGGCGTCGACGTCCCTGGCCTCGGGTCCGGCGGCGAGTTCCGGCCGCACCTCGTCGAAGTAGGCGGTCAACTGGGCCCGGTCGGCCGGTACGGCGCCGGGGTCGAGGCCGACCAGGCGGGCGCTGACCCGCTGTTCGCGAACGTAGCGGTCGGCCTGGGTGTCGGTGAGCGGGTAGCCGGAGCGGCGCAGCACGTGCAGATACGAGTCGATCTCGGCGCAGTGCACCCACAGCAGGAGGCCGGGGTCGTCTATCGGGTACCGCTCGCCGGTCTCGGGGTCGGTGGCCCACAGCATGCTGTGGATCTTCCGGACGCGGGCGCCCGCCCGCTCGGCGGCGCCGGTGGTGCCGTACGTCGTGGTGCCGACGAAGTTCGCGGTGCGCATCAGGCGGCCCCAGGCGTCGCGCCGGAAGTCGCTGTTCTGCAGGACGCCGCGCACCGCGCGCGGATGCAGGGCCTGGAGGTGGAGCGCGCGGATGCCGGCGATCCACATCATCGGGTCGCCGTGCATCTGCCAGGTCACGGAAGCGGGAGTGAACAGCCCCGGATCACCCGCCACCCGGGCGGACGGCTCCGGGACGGCCGTGCGGTCCCTGGCGGCGTCACCGAACCTCCGTGCTGCCAACGGGCTCACCTCGCCTGGAATCCGTGGTCGTGCCATGGCCTCTCCACTCTCCCCCAGCTCGCGCCTTCGGGGCAGGCCCGCCGCGGCACGGCCGCGACCGACTCGCCCGTGCCCGCCACATGCAAAGCCACGGCATCCGGTGCAGGCTGGCAGTGAGGAGACGGCTCCACGGCGCGCCGGCGACGAGGTCTCCCGCACGCTCGTCACACGGGAGTCCCGGGGTGTCCTGCCCGCCGCGAGCCGGGTGGAGCCGATCGCGAAGGCATCGCTTTCCCCGTTCGTCCGCCAGGTGCGGCAGGTGCCGGCAGGAAGGAAGCGCGATGGAGATCAGAGGTTCGATCGCCCTGGTGACGGGCGCCAACCGCGGCATCGGTCAAGCGTTCACGCGCGCGTTGATCGACCACGGAGCGGCCAAGGTCTACGCCGCCGCGCGCGATCCGGCGAGCGTGGACGACGCCGACGTCACGCCGCTGCGCCTGGACGTCACCAAGCCGGAGGAGGTCGCGGCCGCGGCCGACGCCGCGGGCGACGCCACCATCGTGATCAACAACGCGGGCGTGGGCGGTTTCAGCACCGGGCTCCTGACCGGCTCCCTCGACGACGCCCGTCAGGCGATGGAGATCAACTACTTCGGTACCTGGCAGGTCTCCCGCGCCTTCGCCCCCGTCCTGGCCCGCAACGGCGGCGGCGCGCTGGTGAACATGCTCTCGGCCGCCTCCTGGGCCTCGCGGCCGGAGTACCCCGGCTACGCGGCCTCCAAGGCCGCCCAGTGGTCTTTGACGGGCTCGCTGCGGGAGGGCCTGCGCGCACAGGGGACGCTCGTGGTCGGAGTCCACGTCGGATTCGTGGAGACGGATCTCAGCTCCTTCACGGACGCGCCGAAGATCAGCGCGGTCGATGTCGCGGAGCAGACCCTGGAAGCCGTGGCGAACGACCGCGTCGAGGTCCTCGCCGACGAGCGGGCCAGGCAGGTCAAGCAGGCCCTGTCGCAACCCCTCGAACGGTGAGCGGAGCCGTGTCACGACGCGTCCGTGCCGCCGCGGCGGAGGAGGACTCATGAGTGTCGGGCCACCGGGGGGCCACGACCTGCGGGAGCCGGCCCTGGCCGGGCAGACCCTGGTCGTGATCGGCGGGAGCGCGGGCATCGGGCTGGCGACCGCGGCGCACGCCCGTGCCGAGGGCGCCGCGGTGATTCTCACCGGCCGGAACCCCGAGCGGCTGCGCGCGGCGGCGGAGGAGGTCGAAGCGGTCGGCACCAGTGTCTTCGACGCGGGCGACCCGGCGCGGCTGCGGCAGTTCTTCGAGGAACTTCCCCGTCCGGTCGACCACGTGATGGTCACGGCGGGACATCCCTCCTACGGGAGTCTGCTGGACATGGACGACGAGGAGGCACGCGAGGCGATCACGGGGCACATGGTGCTCGCCATCGAGGTCGCGCGCCACGCCGCCGGTACGGTACGACCGGGCGGCACACTGGTGCTCCTGGGCGGCACGGGCGCCCGGCAGATCCGTGCCGGCCTCGGGATCGCGCCCGCGGTCACCGCGGCACTGCCCGCGCTCACCGCCGGCCTCGCGCTCGAACTCGCGCCGGTCCGGGTCAACCTGATCGCCGCCGGGTTCGTGGACACGCCGCTGTCCGCCAGGCTCCTCGGCGAGGGACTCGACGCGCGCCGCGAGGAACTGCGGGCCAAGCTGCCGATCGGCCGTGTCGTCGTACCGGCCGACGTCGCGGCGCTCGCCGTGCACCTGATGACCAACACGGCACTCACCGGCGCGACCTACGACATCGACGGCGGGCAGCAGTTCGTCGGCTGAGGGCGTGGGGAGGGCCGGCGGGTCAACGGCGTACCCGGGGCATGCCCAGGCCGATCCACGAGATGATCTCGCGCTGGATCTCGTTGTTGCCGCCGCCGAAGGTGAAGATCACCGCGGAGCGGTAGCCGCGCTCCAGTTCACCGTGCAGCACCGCGCCGGCGGATCCCTCCTGCAACGCGCCGGTGGCGCCCACGACTTCCATGAGCCAGGTGTAGGCGTCGCGGCGTGCCTCGGAGCCGTAGACCTTGACGGCGGAGGCGTCCTGCGGGGTGAGCGTGCCGTACTGGACGGCACTGACCATCTGCCAGTTGAGGAGCTTCAGGGCGTCCAGGCGGGTGTGGGTCCGGGCGAGGCGGCGGCGTACCCAGGGCAGGTCGATGACGCGGCGGCCGTCGGTCAGCTTGGTGCGGCTCGCCCAGCGCCGGACGTCGTGCAGGGCACGGATCGCCATGGTGCCGTGCGCGGCGAGAGTGACACGTTCGTGGTTGAGCTGGTTGGTGATCAGCCGCCAGCCCTGGTTCTCCTCGCCGACCCGGCGGGAGACGGGGACGCGGATGTTCTCGTAGTAGCTGGCCGTGGTGTCGTGGCCGGCGAGGGTGTTGATGAGGGTGCAGGAGTAGCCGGGGTCGGTGGTCGGCACGAGGAGCATGGTGATGCCCCGGTGCGGCGGTGCGTCCGGGTCGGTGCGCACGGCCAGCCAGACCCAGTCGGCCGTGTCGCCGTTGGTGGTCCAGATCTTGTGGCCGTTGACCACGTACTCGTCGCCCTCGCGTACCGCGCGCGTCTTGAGGGCGGCGAGGTCGGTGCCCGCGTCGGGCTCGCTGTAGCCGATCGCGAAGTCGATCTCGCCGGCGAGGATCTTCGGCAGGAAGTACGCCTTCTGCTCCTCGGTGCCGTACTGCATGATCGTCGGCCCGACGGTGTTCAGCGCCATCAGCGGCAGCGGGACGCCCGCCTGGGCGGCCTCGTCGAAGAAGATGAACTGCTCCATGGCGGTGAGCCCGCGCCCGCCGTACTCCTCGGGCCAGCCCACGCCGAGCAGGCCGTCGGCGCCGAGCCGGCGGATGGTGTCGCGGTAGAAGCGCTTCTGCGCGGCGGGCTCGGCGTGCCGCACATGCGCGTTGTCCGGCACCAACTCGGCGAAGTAGGCACGCAGTTCGGTGCGCAGCCGCTGCTGCTCGGGCGTGTATTGAAGGTGCACGGCGCCTCCAGGCTCCCCAGGGCCGGTCCTGCCTGACGGCGCCCACCGTAGAACGTGTTTCAGAAATTGGGAATGGCGGCGGTACGGGAAGTCACCGCGGCCCGGCCCGGAGGCTGCGGGAAGGCCGGCTCAGCCCAGCGTGCCCAGGAACTCCGTGCACGCCCGGGCACAGGCGCGGCACGCCTCCGCGGCGCCCTCGGCGGCGGGGTGGCCGTCGAAGACGTGCGCCGACTCCAGGCACACGGTGCGGCACCACTCCAGCTGGACCCGCAGTCCGTCCTCGTCGATGAGTGTCTGCTCGGACAGCATCCGGCAGGTCGCGTCGCATACCTCGGCGCACATGATCCCCTTGCGGCGCAGGAGTTCCTGGTCCTCGGTACCGTCGGGGTCCACCAGGCTCGCACGCAGCGCGCACGCCCGGGCACAGTCGGTGCACGCCTGCGCACAGGCGAAACGGTCTTCCAGGAACCGGAAGACCTCCTGCTGCGAAGTCGTCGAAGTCACACCGCGCGGGTAGCCATGGGGGCACCGGCCAAACACATACGCGTGAGGGCGGGGCCCGGCGATCGGATTTGATGTCCGATTTGAGGGTATTCATGCGATATGAACAACGCCTCCATGCAGCTGGCAGCGCCGAGTGGACTGCTCAGCCTCGTCCTGTTCGTGGTCGCCATCGCCGTTGTCGGGGTGCTGGGGGGAAGCTTCTGGCTCGGTAACCGGATCAAGTTCGGTGAGCCCCCGCGCCCACGCGCCGACGAGCAGCCGCACCTGCCACCGGAGGGCGCGGTCCACGAGGTCCGGCAGATCCGGGAGCCCGACGACGTGCCCGTGATGCCCAAGGGGGGCCGCCCGCTCACTCCGTACGAGCTGACCAACATGCGGACCAAGCCCAGTACCTCCACGGACCGGCCCCGCTGGGGCAGGGGTACGACGGGCTCGTTCGGCGGAGGCGGGCTCGGCGCGCACTGACCGCCGCGGCGAGAACGCACTGACCGCCGCGGCGAGAACCAGAGCAGCCGTTCCCGGACGGCGACGGCGTCATCAGCGGTCGCGAGTCGCCTCGCGACCGCCGAGACGCGTCAGGGCAGGGCCCGGATTTCGTCCAGCTGCTCGACGCGGGCCACGTTCCCCCGGTCCTCGGCGTCCTCGCTGAGTTCTCCGGCGAACCAGGCGTCCAGGATCTCCTTCAGCACCGGCCCGGAGGTCAGCCGCAGGCTCAGCGCCAGCACGTTGGCGTCGTTCCACCGGCGGGCGCCCTCGGCCGAGTAGGCGTCCCCGCACAGCGCCGCCCGTACGCCCGGCACCTTGTTCGCCGCGATGGACGCGCCGGTCCCGGTCCAGCAGCACACCACGGCCATCGCCGACGTCCCGTCGGCCACGTCGCGGGCGGCCGCCGACGAGCACGCCGCCCACTGCGGGTCGTCGCCGGGGCGCAGCGCACCGTGGGTGAGCACCTCGTGCCCACGGTCACGCAGTTCCGTGACGAGCAGCCGGGCGACGGGCTCGTCCATGTCCGAGGAAACGGAGATCCGCATGTCTCGGAGCCTACGTCAGGTCCGGCTCAGGTGGAGGCCTGGTCGCTGTCCTTCAGCGCCCCCCAGCCGTGCCAGCGCTCGACCTCGATCCAGGCGCTGACCCGGCCGCGCACCCGGTCCGGGTAGGCCTTGCCGCTGTAGCGCCGGGAGAGCCGGTCGATGTCGGCCAGCCCCTCGTCCTCGTACGTCTCGGTGCCGCGCCCTACGACGGTGACATGGGTGTACCAGTCGTCCGAGTCCAGGACCGTGAGCGTGACACGCGGGTCGCGCCTCAGGTGCTTCAGCCGCACCCGGCCCTCGTCCAGATTGATCAGCACCCGCCCGTCCTCCCACAGGTACCAGGTGGGCGTGGAGACGGGCGTGCCGTCGGAGCGCAGGGTGGCCATCACGCAGGGGTTGGCGCGGGCCAGCAGGGCGTCGGCCTCGGGCGGCAACGGGGGCTTGGACATACGGCTCTCTCTCCTCGATCGCAGGTGGCGGCATCGGGCTGAAGGTGACGCCGGGGGGCGGTCAGGCGGGGGGCGTCTTCTCGAAGCTGGCGAAGTAGGCGGCGGCCATGTCCTCGTCGCCGTGGCCCTGCTCGGCGGCGCGGGCCAGCCGCCGCGCACCGGCGGCGGCGACATCGAGCCGCACGCCGTTGCGCTCCCCCGCCTCGACGATCAGGCGGGCGTCCTTGGCGGCCGTGGTCACCGCGAACTGGGGCGGGGACAGCCTCCCGTCGAGGATCATCGCGCTCTTGACGCGCAGGTAGCCCATGTCGAGCGGGCCGCCGGCGATGGCGTCGAAGAAGTGCTGGGGGTCCACCCCGAGCGCCCGGGCCAGGGCGAGCGTCTCGCCGGCCGCGTTGGTGGCGGCGAGAACCCAGCTGTTGGCGACCAGCTTCAGCCGGGTCGCGGTGCCGGCGGCGCCGTCCTCCCCGGTCCACACCGTGCGGGCGCCGACCGCGTCGAAGACCGGCGTCACCGCTTCCCGGCCCTGGCCGGGACCGGCGGCGAGCACCAGCAGCGCGCCGTCCTCCGCGGGCTGACGGGTGCCGAGGACGGGGGCGTCGTAGAAGACCAGACCGTGCTCCCGCGCGAAGGCGGCCAGTTCCGTGACGGACTCCAGGCCCGCGGTCGTCGACTGCGCCCAGGCGGTGCCGGCGCGCAGGGCGGGGGCGGCCTGGCGCATCACGTCGAGGGCGGTGGCCCCGTCGTACAGGATGGTGAGGACGACGTCGGCGCCCTCGACGGCTTCCGCCGGGGTGCCGGCGACGTGCGCGCCGACGGCGGCGAGCGGTTCGGCCTTGGCGCGGCTGCGGTTCCAGGCGCGGACGGTGTGTCCTGCCCCGGCGATGTTCCGGGCCATCGCGGCGCCCATGATGCCGGTGCCCAGGACGCTCACGGTGAGTGTGTCGGTCATGCGTCAACTTCCCTGTCGGTGCGGTGATCGGTGCCCTGCTGGGGCTGGGGTCCCCGAAAGTGCCACCCCTTGGTCACGTCGCGTGTGGCCGGGTACCCCGCGGGGCCGGGGAGCCACATGGCTGTGGCTGTCTCACTGCGGTCACTCGGGCAGCACCAGCCGCCCCGTCTCCCCCGGCTCCAGGCGCACCGCCCGGTCCGGCAGGCGTACGTCGACAGCGGTGGCGTCGGACGACGGCACGGTGATCTCCAGACGGCCGTGGCGCAGGCGGACGCGGACGCCCCAGTTGCCGTGATACCGCAGGGAGAAGCCGTAGGACGACAGCTCCGGCAGCGGAACCGGGTTCAGCCACAAGGCGCCCTCGCGGGTCTCCAGGCCGGTCAGGCCGCGCTGGACGAGGTCGAGGGTGCCGGCCATGGCGCCGAGGTGGATGCCCTCGCCGGTGGTGCCGCCCTGCACGTCGGCGATGTCGCCGCGCAGGGCCTCCTGCACGAACTGCCAGGCCTCGGCGCGCCGGGCCCGGGTGAGGATCCAGCCGTGCACCAAGCCGCTGAGGGTGGAGCCGTGACTGGTGCGGTGGAGGTAGTAGTCGACGGTGCGCCGCCAGGTCTCCTCGTCCAGGCGCAGCCCCAACCGGGCGAACAGGCCCTGCAGTTCGGCCGGTGAGAACAGGTAGCCGAGCATCAGCACGTCAGCCTGCTTGGAGGCCTGGTAGCGGTTGACCGTGTCGTCCTCGGCCTCCAGGATCCGGTCCAGCCGGCGGATGTCGCCGTACTCCTCGCGGTACCGGTGCCAGTCGAGCTCGGCGAGGGCGCCGAAGCCTTCGAACTGGCTGATGACGCCCTCGTGGAAGGGCACGTGCAGGGTGCGGGAGACCTCCTCCCACTGGTCGAGTTCGGCGTCGTCCAGACCGGTGCGCTCGGCGAGTTCGCGGCGCCGTGGCTCGGGCAGGCCGCTCAGCAGCTCCAGCGTGCGGGTGAGCACCCAGGAGGCGGTGACGTTGGTGTAGGCGTTGTCGTCCAGGCCGGGCTGCGCGGCGCCGGGGTAGGCGTCGTGGTACTCGTCGGGGCCGACCACGCCCAGGATGCGGTACCGGCCGAGAGCCGTGTCGTAGCGTGCCGCGTCGGCCCAGAAGCGGGCGATCTGGAGCAGCATCTCGGCGGCCTTGGTGTGCCGGAACTCGATGTCGCCGCTGGTCTCGCAGTACTGCCACACGTTGTACGCGATCGCCGAGCCGACATGGTGCTGGAGCCGGGAGTTGTCCGGCAGCCAGCGGCCCGAGCGCGGGTTGAGGTGCAGCTGCTGGGCCTCCTCACGGCCGTCGCTGCCGCTCTGCCAGGGGTACATCGCGCCCCGACGGCCGACGTTCAGAGCGGCGGTGCAGGCCTGTTCGAGGCGGCGGTGGCGGTAGCGCAGCAGGGCCCGGGAGACCTCGGGGAAGTGCAGGTTGAGGAAGGGCAGGACGAACAGCTCGTCCCAGAAGACATGGCCGCGGTAGGCCTCGCCGTGCAGTCCGCGCGCGGGGACGCCGACGTCGAGGTCGGCGGTGTGCGGGGAGAGCGTCTGGAGCACATGGAACAGGTGCAGCCGCAGGACGCCGCCGGCCTCGCCGCCGACGTCGAGGTCGGCGCGGCGCCACAACTGGGACCAGGCGGTGCGGTGGCCGCGCAGCAGGTCGTCGAAGCCGGGGGCACGGCCGACCCGGGCCACGGCGGCGTACAGCGGGTCGCTGATCGCCGGGTCGCGCGAGGTGTGCAGGGCGACGGTCTTGTCGACGGTGGCGGTGCGGCCGGGCACCAGGTGCAGCCGGATCCGCTGGGTGGTGCGCGGACGGGCGTGCCGGACGGTGACGGGCGCGTCGGCGGTGAGGCGGGACGCCATGCCGACGCGGATGTCGGAGGTGCGGGTGCGGCAGCGCAGCCACACCGTGTCGTGCTCGGCGATGCCCGCGTGCTCGTGGGTGAGGTGCCGGCCGTCCAGGTCCCGGTAGCGGGCGACTCCGGCGTTGCGTACGCCACCGTCGAGGCCGGCCTCGACGTGCAGCTCGCCGGAGAAGCCGTCGGCGGTGAACTCGGTGCGCAGCGCCGCCAGATGCGGGTCGCCCATGTGCACCAGCCGCTGCTGGCGCACCGTCAGGGCCCGCCCGTTGCCGAGGCCGAATCGGGTCAGCCGCTCCAGTACCCCCGAGGACAGGTGCAGCACCATGCGGTGTTCGAGGACGGTGGCGGTGTCCGGGGTGAGCCAGGGCCGGCCGCGCAGCCGGAAGCGCAGTTGCAGCCAGTTGGGCAGGTTGACCATGTCCTCGTTCTCGACCCTACGGCCGGCCACGTCGGAGCTGAGCCGGTTGTAGCAGCCGGCCACATAGGTCCCTGGGTAGTGCACATCGTCGGCGGAACACTCGGGGAGTGCTCCGCGGGTGGCGAAGTAGCCGTTGCCGAGTGTGCACAGCGACTCGCGCAGCCGCTCGTCGGCCGGCTCGTAGCCCTCGTACTCCCAGGTCCAGCCCGTCACCTCGGTGCTCCTCCCGCAGCGGGCGGCTCGCCGAGACGGGGTACGGCTGTCTCGGCACCGTGCGGAAGCAGTGTCTCCCCGACGCGCTGCCCTGGTGCGCGGCCCACGCCGGTGACGAGCGGGAACCGCGCCGAAGGGGCCCCAGGGCCTAGGAGGCCGGTTGCGCCACGCCGGCCGGGTCGCGGCGCAGCACCGTGACCCGGTGGAAGTTGCACCCGGCGGACGGGGCGGGCTCGCCCGGGGGCTGGTCCTGGGCGTGCAGCGCGACGCTCACCAGGCTCAGCAGCAGGTCGACGTCCGTGTCGCAGTCGAGGTGGACGGTCACCCAGCGGGAGCCGGGCACCAGCCGGATCGCGGTGGAGACGGTGAGGTCCTGGGCGAACCGCCCGACGGCCCGGCTCGTGAGGTTGAGGTCCACGTCGTGGGCCGTGTGGAAGTGGGCGATCTCGCTGCGGGTGGAGCGAACTGCCCGCCCCGTTCCACAACTGGCCGGTCCCGCCGTGAGGTCGGGCCACGATTCCAGTTGCTCCAGGGCGCGCTGGGCCAGAGTCATGTCCCCATCGTCACCGCATCACCCCACGGATACCAGTGGTTGGACACTTCGTAACCCAGGCGTGAGGATCTCACGCGGGCAGCCGCCGTGCCGGACGCGCCCTGCGGGCCGCCGCCAGGGCGTTCAGGTGGGCCTGGACGTACGGCACGGCCGCCGTCTCGACCTCGCCGTCGATGAAGGCGGGCTGGACGTTCACCTCGAAGACGACCCCGCCGTTCTCGATGGCGAGGTCGACCCCGGCGAAGGGCAGCCCGACCGACGCGGTGGCCGCGACGGCCAGCTCGGCGAGGCGCGGCGGGAGGTCGGGCGGGGCGATGGGCAGGGCGGTGGCGCCCTGGCAGGTGTTGCAGGGGGTGTCGGGCTCGGGCTGGAGGTGCTCGCGGGCGTGGATGACGCGGCCGCCCAGGACGAAGACACGGAACTGGTGGCGTGAGCCGTCGGCGGTGATGTTGCCCGCGTCCCGCGACAGCAGCCAGTCGGTGCCGCGGTCGGCGTAGAAGGCGGTGGCCCGCTCCACCCCGTCCTCGGTGGTGAGGTGGAAGGTGTCGCCGCCGCCGGTGCCCACGACGGGCCTGGCCCAGGTGTCCCGTCCCAGCTTGTCGAAGGCGGCGAGCGCCTCGGTCACGCCGGGCCGGGACAGCACGACGGTCTCCATGTGGGCGATGCCGTCCCGCCGGAAGCGCTCCACGGTGAGGTCCTTCTCGGTGGCGGTCCGCCAGGCGGCGACGCCGGTGCCGAGGGTCACCACGTCGTGGTGTTCCAGGAGGCGCTGGAAGGCCACGAGTTCGCGGCGGCGGTGCGGGGGGATCTCGTAGAGCACGATGATGTCGGGCACGAGGTCGAGCTGCTCGTCGGGGACGTGCAGCCGTAAGCCGTCCCCGGCCGGGAGGCCGCGCCCGGTGCCGCCGGTCGCGAAGTGCCGGGAGTCGATGGGGACCGGGGCGGCACCGGTGAGGAGTTCCACCGCGCGGCTGAGGTACTCGGCGCAGCCCTCGGGCGAGGTGGGGTCGGTGATCAGGGCGATGCACGGGCGGGACACGGCGGCCTCCAGTGGTTCTCGACGCGCACGGGTGCCGCGCACACTCGGTCGCGCGGTCCGAGCGAACTCACGGGTGGTCCCGGTCGCGCGGGCGGTCGTCGGCGGCCCTCACTGCGGGGGCCGCGCGTGCCGGACACCCGGCGCGGACCGGGGCGCCACACTGTAGGCGCAGGGCGGAACCGCATAACAGGGCGCACACACGCCCGCCGCCTGCTCCGGTGTCTGCGCCGTCCGCCCCTTCGCGTGCGCCCTGCGGGCCGCGCCAACCGCCGCTGCCGGACACCGGGTCGGGGGTTCGCGCCGGTGGGGGTTCCCTCCGGCCTCACACGTCACGCGGCGCGCGGTCGAGCGGGTCGCCGAAGTCCTCCTTCCGGGCGACGCACAGCGCCCAGATGACGAACCCGGAGAACGCGATGATCAGGACCGACCACACCGGGGAGTACGGCAGCGAGAGGAAGTTGGCGATGACGATCAGCCCGGCGATCACCACGCCGGCCACCCGCGCCCACGTCGCCGCCTGGAACAGGCCGACGCTGACGACCACGGCGACCGCGCCGAGGACGAGGTGGATCCAGCCCCAACCGGTGAGGTCGAACTGGAAGACGTAGCTCGGCGTGGTGACGAAGACGTCGTTCTGGGCGATCGCCATGATGCCGCGGAAGACGGCCAGTATTCCGGCGAGCATCAGCAGGATGGCGCCGAAGACCATCAGGCCCGCGGCCCACTCGTGCCGCGCCGTGTGCGTGCCTGGCGTATGTGCGCCTGGCGTGTGTGTGGCGGTCATGTTCTGCCTCGTCTTCCTGTCGTGCCGTGGTGTTTGTCGTGTGCTGCTCACTGCCGGGGCTCGGTGCCGGTGCCGGTGCCGGCGGGCGGCCCGTAGTCGGCCAGGACGAGTTCCTTGGCGCGGCGGAACTCCTCGTCCGTGATGTCACCGCGGGCGCGGATCTCGGACAGCTTGGCGAGTTCGTCGGCGCTCGTGCCGCGACTGCCGCCGCCCGCCGTCTCACGGATGTAGGAGTCGAAGGCCTGCTGCTGCGCCCGGGCGTGCTTGATCTCCCTGCCCCCCATGCCCTTGCCGCGGGCGATGAGGTAGATGAACACGCCGACGAACGGCAGCACGATGACGAGCACCAGCCAGCCGGTCTTGCCCCAGCCGCTGAGGCCGTCGTCGCGGAAGATGTCGCCGATGATGCGGAAGAGCAGGATGAACCACATGATCCACAGGAAGAACCAGAGCAGGGTCCAGAACATGCTCAGCAGCGGATAGTCGTAGGCGAGGTAGATCTGAGTGCTCATCCGTCATCTCCGTTCGGAGCAGGGCACGACGGGCGTCGCCCGCTGATCCAGCGTGCGCGCGGCGGCGCGGGGCGGCCTCACCCGGCGGGGGTGAGTCGGCGCGCAGGACTCAGGGCGCCCGGGGCGCGCTCCTGCCCGGGCCGCCGGCCGCGGCGAGCACCGCAAGGACGACCAGGACCAGGAGGACCAGGCCGAGGACCAGCGCCACGGCGCCGACCGTGGGGTGGTTCCAGAGGACGAGGGCGAGGACACCGCCCGCGATGACGATGCCGGTGGTCCAGGAGCGGTGGGTTTCCAGCCACTGCCCGGCCGCGCCGGTGCGCAGTCCCCAGCGCCGCAGCGCGTGGCCGGTCGCGGTGGTGCCGCGCGCCGCCAGGTGGCGCACCCCGCGGGCCGCGCGCCCCGGCCCGTACAGGTAGGCGGCGAGCGCCGTGATCACGGCGACGACGAGCAGGGTGCGCGTGCTGTCGCGCAGGAAGCGGACGATGGTGTCGTAGATCGTCTGGGCGGCGTCGGCGGGCAGCGTCGAGGGGGGTACGGCGTCCAGGTAGACGCGGCGCACGACGGCCAGCGCGACCAGCAGGATCACCATCATCACGGCCACGCCGACGGCCGTGACCAGCAGCATCACCCGGTGTGCCGGGGCCGTCCACACGGCCAGGGCGGCGAGCACGACGGTGAGCACGGGCAGCCACAGTCCGACTATGTCCAGCAGCCGCAGGCCCGCCTGCGCCTGGGGCAGTTTGTCGGCCTCGAACAGGGTGATCTGCCGGTCCGGGGCCGGGATGGCCGTGGCCCTCTCGAAGCCCGCGTCGACGAGCCGCTTCTTGACCTCGTCGACAACGGTCCCGAGGTCCAGGACCACCTTGTCCTGCTCGGCGCGCACGGCCCCGGCCTGACTGCCGGTGAGGACGTTCTCCACCGCCGTGTGGGCGCGCCGGTTGGCGGCCACCCACGCCTGCTCGAAGACGTCGCTGGTGATCACACGGTTCACGACCCGGTGCACGACGTCGGTGACGGCGGCGCGCAGTGGTCCGGTCAGCGCCCCGGTGCGGTCCGTGACGGCCGGCGGTGCCCCGGCGTCCGAGAGCGCCTTGCCCAGCCACTGCGTCACGGCTTCGACGTTCACCTCGGCCACCACACGGTCGGTCAGCCGGTCGGTGACGGCCGACTGCACGGCCGGATCCGAGCCGAGCGGCGCCACGGTCTGCACATACCGGTCGGTGTCGGAGACCTCGCTGTCCACCCAGGCCGCGACCACGGCCAGCGGGGCCAGCAGCAGGGCGAACAGGAGCAGGACCGACGCACCGGCGTAGCGCGCTCTGCGGTGGCGCACGCCGGCGGCACGACGGAGCCGGCGGTATTCGGCCTGCTCCTCAGCGGTCAGGGTGACCCGGTTCTCCGCGTCGCCGCCGGAAGGTGAGGGTGCGGGGGGCGCGTCCATGGAACCTCCTCCTCACGCCGCTGTCGGCGGGTCCGCGCGGTGGTCCGCGCCCGCCCTGCGCAGCGCGGCCCGCCAGGCGAAGGCCACCGCCAGCTCGACCAGACCGAGCAGCACCAGCCACAGCCCGAGCAGCCGGGTCAGGGCGACGGCGGACTCGGTCGGCAGAGACAGCACGACGACGCCCGCGACGACACCGAGCGCCCCGGCGGCGAGGACGACGCCACGGTGCGGCAGGGCCTTGGTGGCGAGGGCCGCGTAGGCGGTCAGCATGCCGGTCACGAGCCAGACGATCCCGACGATCAGCGACAGCGCGGCGATCGTCTGCAGCGGGTTCCTCAGGCACAGCACCCCGGCCAGCACGTACAGCACCGCTAGCAGCAGCCCGGTCAGCCGCTCGCCGCGCTCCTGGGCGAACACGGCGACGAACCGGAAAGCCCCGATCACCAGCAGATACAACCCGATGACCACAGCCAGGACATGCAGCGTCCCGTCCGGCCAGACCAGGACGATGATCCCCGGCACCAGCGTCGCCAGCGCCGAGCCCAGCAGCCACGTCCAGGAGCCGCCCAGCTGCTCCAGCAGTTCCGCGGGGTCGCTTCCCGGCGAGGCGGTACCCGTCCTGTCGGTCGATGGTCCCGGTGCCTGTGACGCCGGACCACGCGGATCGGTCATGGCTCCTCCTCGCGCGGTCCGGCCGGGGCACTTCCGAACCGCCGACGGAACGGGGTGCGATGCCCATCTGTCGTGCCCACCGGGCCAGCGTCACGCCCGCCGCCGGCGCTCGGATCACCCACGACGGGTGATCCGAGGGCGGCGCCGTGGCGGTGGAGTGGTTGCGGAACGCTGCACCGGTTCGCGGCGGAACGGAGCGAGGATGAGCAAGCCGTCGCGTCCCGATCGGCGGGTGACGGTCCTGGCGTTCGTGCGGGGGACCGTCATCGCGGCCGGTCTGGTGACCGCCTACTTCCTGTTGCCCATGGACGGCGTCGGCGGGGGCAGCGTGGCGTGGCTCGTGGGCGGCCTGCTGGCCGTCGTGGTGGTCTTCTCCTGGGAGGTCGGCACGATCATGCGCTCGCCGCATCCGCGCCTGAAGGCCGTGGAGGCGCTGTCCGCCACCGTGCCGCTGTTCCTGCTGCTCTTCGCCAGCGCCTACTACCTGCTGGGCCGCACCTATCCGGCCGCCTTCAGCGAGCCGCTGACCAAGACGGACGCCCTGTACTTCGCCCTGACCACGTTCGCCACCGTGGGCTACGGCGACATCACCGCCCGCTCCCAGGCCGGCCGTGTGCTGACGATGCTGCAGATGGCCGGCGGGCTGCTGCTGGTGGGCGTCGCCGCGCGGGTGCTGGCGGGCGCGGTGCAGGCCGGGCTCCAGCAGCGGCGCGACCGTGCGCCGGACAACGCGGGAGGAGAACGACCGTGACCGTACCGACCTCCTTGCCCGTTCCCCTGACCGTGGCCGAGCGGGTCGCGGCCGGCAGAAGGGCACGCACCCGCGCCTCGCGTTCGTGCCACGGCTGGTTCGAGGCGGATCGGCAACGGCCCGATCCCGTCGGTGTCCTGGAGCAGCAGTCCGCCACCCGGGTCCCGGAACTGGTGCCGGTCCGGTACGGCCGCATGCTCGAATCCCCGTTCCGCTTCTACCGCGGCGCGGCGGCGATCATGGCCATGGACCTCGGGCCGCTGCCGAACACCGGGCTGATCGTGCAGCTGTGCGGAGACGCCCACCTGCTGAACTTCCGGCTGCTCGCCTCGCCCGAGCGGCATCTGGTCTTCGACATCAACGACTTCGACGAGACCCTGGCCGGGCCGTTCGAATGGGATGTGAAACGCCTGGCGGCGAGTCTCGTGATCGCCGCGCGGGCCAACGGGTTCTCCGACCGTGAGCAGAATCGCGCGGTGGCCGCCTGCGTCCGGGCGTACCGCAAGCGGATGCGTGCGTTCGCCGGCATGGGGACGCTGGACGTCTGGTACGCGCAGGACGACGTCGAGCATCTGCGCGCGCTGCTGGACGCGCCGCTGGGCAGGGAGGCCCGGCGGCGCACCGCCCGGGCCACGGCCAAGGCGCGTACGCGCACCCACCTCCAGGCCTTCGAGCAGCTCACCCGGGCCACGGCACAGGGCCGGCGCATCACACCGGACCCGCCGCTCATCACGCCCCTGCGCGACCTGGCGCCCGGCACGGGCGAGGAGGCCCAGGCCCATGAGCTGAGCGCGCTGCTGGACGCGTATGCCCGCAGTCTGTCCTCCGAGCGCCGGCACCTGCTGCGCCACTACCGGCTGGTGGACCTGGCCCGCAAGGTGGTGGGGGTCGGCAGTGTCGGCACCCGGTGCTGGATCGCGCTCCTGCTCGGCCGGGACGACGACGACCCCCTGGTGCTCCAGGCGAAGGAGGCCTCCGAGTCGGTGCTCGCCCCGTACACGGGCGGCCGGCCGTACGACAACCAGGGCCGACGGGTCGTGGCCGGGCAGCGCCTCATCCAGACGTCCAGCGACATCTTCCTCGGGTGGACGCACACGATCGGCCTCGACGGACAGGGCCGGGACTTCTACGTGCGCCAGCTGCGTGACTGGAAGGGGATCGCCCGTCCGGACACCATGGACCCGGCCCTGCTGGCGGTCTTCGGCGGACTGTGCGGGGGCGCGCTGGCACGTGCCCACGCGCGTTCGGGGGATCCCGTCGCCATCGCCGCCTACCTGGGCGGCAGTGACCGCTTCGACCGCGCGCTCGCCGAGTTCGCCCGGTCCTACGCCGACCGCAACGAGCGGGACTTCGAGGAGCTGCGGGCCGCCGCACGGTCCGGCCGTGTCACGGCCGAGGACGCCTGAGCGTCATTCCGCAAGCCGGCGCATCTCCAGCACGGTCAGCCCCAGCGACTGGAAGCGGGTCAGCAGCCCGTACAGGTGCGCCTCGTCCAGGATCGGCCCGTAGAGGACCGTCTGGCCGGACATCACCACGTGCTCCAGTTCGGGGAAGGCTTCTGTCAGCGTCTGCGACACCTCGCCGTCGACGCGGAACTCATAGCGCATGGGCTGCTCTCCCGCGGGCGACTTCCACCGGGCCGGCTGCGGCCACCCTGCGATCGTCCACCCCTGGGTCCCGTGCGGCCTCACCCCGTACAGGTGACCCGGCGAACCACCGGGATCAGTGAGTCACCACGAGTTTGAACGTGACGATCAGCATGCCGATCACCAGGTTCACCAGCGCGGCCCCGGCCACCAGGCGCGTGCTCGCACCGGTCCGGAGCGCCGCCGCCACCGACCAGCCCACCTGCCCGGCCACGGCGACACCGAGCGACAGCCACACGGCGCCCTGCTCGTCCAGGCCCAACAGCGGGCTGACCGCCACCGCCACGGCGGGTGGGACGGCGGCCTTGACGATCGGCCACTCGTCACGGCAGACGTGCCGGATCACCCGGCGGTCCAGGCGCTGCTGCGCCAGACGCGCCCCGAACAACTGGGCGTACACGTGGGCGATCCAGAACACCACGCCCGTGAGCAGCAGAAGCACCACGAGCTCCACCCTCGGGAACGAGCCGAGGGTGCCGGCGCCGACCACCACGGAGGCGGCGAGCATCGAACCGTAGACACCGCCCGTGTAGTCGGCGTGCGCCCGCCGCTCGCCCGCATCCCCGGCCCGGTCGGGGCTGTGAGGGGTCCTGGACATCAAGGGCTCCGTTCCGGCTCCGGCCCCCCGGTCGCGGGCGTCGGTTCCACCTTCCTCCGGGCAGTCCCGGCGGTCGGCAGATGCCGCGTGACCAGGAAGCTCGCCAGTGTGACGCCGCCGACCGCGAGGACGGCCGCCCGCAGGCCGCCGAGCTGCGCCTGCGCGTAGGAGCCGGTGAGGGCCTCGACCTCGGCCGGAGGGAACCCGGCCCGTTCGGCGGCCGAGCGCACCTCGTCGGCCGGGACGAAGCTGACTCCGGCTTCCAGGGCGACGCCGGTCTCCTGGCGGGCCTGGTCCGACAGACGGGGGTCGTCCTCGACGTGACTCATGAAGGCCTGGGCCAAAGCGCCCACGAGGAGGGAGCCGATGAGGGCCGTGCCGAACGCGGAACCCAGGTTCTGGGCGGTGAACTGCAGGCCTCCGACCTCGCTGCGCTCCTCCTCTCCCACGCCGGACTGCACGACGTTGCCCAGCTGCGAGGCGAGCAGGCCCATGCCGACGCCCAGGACGGCCATGGCCCCGAAGAACTGGGCGTCGTCGATGACCGGGTCGATGGTGGCCAGCAGCCATACGACGGCCACCAGCAGCGACAGCAGAGCCAGCCGGACCACCGTGCGGGCGCCCAGCCTCCGACCGAGCCGGGCGGCCCCGAGCGAGGTCACCAGCATGGTGACCGAGACCGGCAGCAGGCGCAGCCCCGTCTCGAAGGCGTCGAAGCCCTGCACCACCTGCAAGTACAGCGGGATGGCGAAGAACAGGCCGAGCAGGATGAGGTTCTGGCTCAGCAACACCATCAGCCCCGACCTCAGCGGTGGCCGCCCGAGCAGGGACAGGTGCACCAGCGGGTCGTCGCCGCGGGCGGCCCGGTGCCCCTCCCAGGCACGGAAGAGGGCGAGGACGACCGCTCCGGCCGCGATCACGAAGAAAGTGGGCGCGAAGCCCAGCACGGTGAACGGGGGATTGCGGGGCTGCACCCATCCCCAGGTGCCGCTCTGCAGCACACCGAGCACGCACAACCCGAGCCCGGCCGCCGACAGCGCCGCGCCGAGGAGGTCCAGCCGGGGTCGTCGCCCACTGGGAGCGGTCTTCGGGATCGCCCGGTGGAAACACAGCACGGCCACAACGACGACGACCTCGCCGGCGAAGACCAGCCGCCAGGTGAGGTACGTCGTCACCCATCCGCCGAGCAGCGGGCCCACCGCGATCCCCGCGCCGGCCAGCCCGCCGATGACGCCGTAGGCGACGGGACGGTCGCGTCCCCGGTAGGACTCGGCAACGAGCGCGGCCATGGACGGCAGCACCATGGCCGCGCCGAGCCCTTCGATCACGGACCAGCCCAGAGCCAGGACTCCCAGGGTGGGTGCCACGGCGGTCAGCGCCGATCCGGTGCCGTAGACGACCATCCCGATGAGGAAGACGCGCCTGCGGCCCAGGATGTCCCCCAGCCGGCCTCCGACGACCATGAAGGCGGCCATGACCAGGGCGTACAGCGTGATGACGGCCTGGATGGCGGTGACCTCGGTGTCGAAGTCCTCGACCAGCCGGCTGATGGAGACGTTCATCACGGCGGTGTCCAGCACCATCAGGAACTGTGCCGTACCGAGGACGATCAGCGCGCGCCAGTGCTTCACGGGTTCATCGCAGCAGTCGGTGAGGACGGGCGCCTCACCCTCCACGGGCGAGGTGGAGCGGGGAGGGCGCTCGGCCGGTCCCCGAGTTCACAGCAGCCGCAGTTCGCGGGCCCGGCGCACCGCGTCGCCGCGCCGGTTGACCCCGAGCTTGCGGTAGGCGCTCTTGAGGTGGGTCTTCACCGTGTTCACCGAGACCTGGAGGTCCGCGGCGATCTCCTCCGTCGACATCATCCGGGCCAGTCGTCGCAGCACGTCGCGCTCGCGAGCGCTCAGCTCCTCGACGACGAGCGCCGCGGGCACCTCCCGTGCGGAGGGCCCCGAGCGGGGGCCCGGGGTCAGCCAGCCGTAGGTCAGCTCGCGCAGCGGTTCCGCGCCGAGCAGGGGGCGGACCCAGGGGCCGGCCTCCAGGAACGGCCTCCGCAGCTGCTCGCGCCGGGCGTCGAGGAGTGCGCGGGCGACCAGGCGCCGGGCGGTGCCGGTGTCCCCGGCCTGGTGGGCGGTCTGGGCCCGCACCAGGGTGGCCCGCACGGTCACCGCCGGACCGGGCCGGTCGTCGCCCGGCAGGTTGTCCAGAAGGGACCGGGCCTCGTCTGGTCGGCCCGCCGTGAGATGTGCGCGTGCCCTCTCGACGGCGCAGACCGTCCGGCGGTCCGACGCGCGTTCGAGGTCCCGCAGAGCCGACTCGGGGCGTCCCTCGGCCAGGTGGGCGGCGGAGGCGATCAGGGCGACCTGCTCCTCGGCCCAGGGCGAGGTCACGGCGGCGGGGACGGCGGCCTGCGCCGTCTCCCGTGCGGCCCGTGCGTCTCCCTTGGCCAGCAGCAGACGACCCCGGATGACGGCGTGGCCCGCCTCCGTCACCGGATCGCGGAACCCGCGGTCGGGGTCGCCGGCCTCCTTGAGGAGCGCCTCGGCTCTGCCCAGTTCGTCGCGGTCGACGGCCACGGCGGCCAGGACCAGCCGACCGATGCCGGAGCCGGCCTCCTTCGGCAGGCCGTGGCGTTCCGCCTCGGCCGCCGCGGCCTGTGCCTTGCGCTCCGCCCGGCCGTGCCAGCCCGTGAGGTAGTCGATCAGCGCGAGATGGTTCGACGCTTCCAGGCGGGCCGGCGCCGTCGGCGCGCCGCCCGGGCACCCGGCGACGGCGTTCAGGGCGGCGCGCGCGGCGTCGAACCGGCCGGCCCACAGCCTGGCGGAGCCGAGGTGCGTCAGCAGCAGCGCGGTGAACTCGGGATGCGCGTCCAGAAGCCGCGCGGGAACGTCCTGTCCGGCCGCTTCCGCCGCCCGCACCGCCCGTTCCGCTCTGGGCGGGGAACCGGTCAGCCGCGCGGCCAGGACCTCCAGCAGGGCGCAGCTCAGCCGAGCCGCGCCCCGGTCCCGGTCGTCCCGGTCGTCCCGGTCGTCCCGGTCGTCCCGGTCGTCCCGGTCGTCCCGGTCCAGGGCCTGCCCCGCCTGGTCCAGGTGGAGCAGACCGTGCCGGAGATCGCTGTGGGCCAGCTCGCGGGCCGCGCGGACGAGGTCCGCGGCCGGACCGGCTGCCTCCGGGCTCATCCGCCCGAACAGGTCGGAGAGATTCTGCGAGCGCAGGCCGGTGAAGAGCTGCCCGATCGCCAGGTCGTCCACCAGGGCCCGGGCGGTGAACTCCCAGTCGTCCGCGGCGGCGCCCTGGGCGAGCGCTTCCGGCAGGGCCCCCGACCCGCGGAGCCAGCGCGCCGCCCGGCGTCGCAGTTCCGGCTCCAGCCCCGGCGCCCGCTCCCGCAGATGAGCCCTGAGGATCTCCGCGAACAAAGGGTGCAGGCAGTACCAGGACCGGCCCAGCCGCTGGAGGAACGCGTTCTCGCGGTGCAGCGCCGCCAGCTGGTGTTCCGCGTCGGTCCGCGACGTCAACGCGTTCACCAGGTCGGGGCAGAACCGGTCGAGGACCGCGACCCGCAGCAGCAGGTCCTGTGTCTCGGCGGTCTGCTGTTCCAGCACCTCGGCCAGCAGGAAGTCCGCCACCGTGCTGCGACCGGCCTCGAACTCCTTGAGATACGTCTCCGGATCCGGGCTCTGCCCGGCGGCCAGCGCGCACAGCCGCAGACCCGCGGCCCAGCCCTGGGTGCGCCCCACCAGCGCCCGCACCGCGCTCGGGGGCAGGGACAGCCCGTGCAGCGTCAGCAGTTTTGCGGCCTCCTCGGGGGTGAAGGCGAGATCCGCGTTCCGGATCTCCGTCATCCGGCCCGACGCGCGATACCGGTGCAGCGGCAGCAGTGGCTCGGCGCGGGTGACGAGGACCAGCCGGAGCCCGCGGCCGGCGTGGTCGAGGACGAAGCGCAGCTGCTCCGCGACCTCGGGGGTGGTCACGCGGTCGTACTCGTCGAGGACGAGCACCACGGGGCGGTCCCGGTCGGCGAGTCCGGCGGCGAGCCGGGCCAGCAGCCCGCCGTCCACGCTGCCGGCCTCCGCCGGGCTGCCGACCTCAGAGGTCACCGGCATGCCGGCGCCGTGCAGCGCCTCCAGTACGTACGCCCAGAAGACGCCGGGAGCCCGGTCGGCGGCGTCGCAGGTCAGCCAGGCAAGGGGGTGTCCGAGGCCGGCGGCCCAGTCGGCCACCAGGAGGGTCTTTCCTCCGCCCGCCGCCCCGTTGACCATGGTCAGCGGCGCCGACAAGGCCTGGTCGAGGCTCCTGGTCAGGCGCTCCCGGCGCAAGAAGGTGGCGGGCCTCGCGGGCGGGGCCAGCCGGGTGCGCAGATACGGCACTCCCGCCGGATCGACGCGCCAGGACGCCGGCTCCTCGTCGTTGTCGTTCCTCACCGTCACGGCGCTCACCACCGTCGTTCGTCAGGTGGTCGGGGGCAGCGCTAGCCCCTTCATGATCCCAGCGTTCGGGCGCACCCGCATGCCCAGCCGGGCCGGTGACCCGCGCGCCTGCGTCAGGCCGGTGCGCTCATGCCACTGAGCCCGGTGCGCTCATGCCGTCCAGGCGGGCGAGCTGGGCCGGCGACAGGTCGAGCTCGGCCGCGGCGACGTTCTCCTCCAGGTGGTCGACGCGGGCGGTGCCGGGGATGGGGCAGATCACACGTGAGTGGGCGAGCAGCCAGGCGAGGGCGACCTGGGTCGGTGTGGCGCCCAGGTCGTCCGCCACGGCGGCGATCTCCGCGTGTGCGCCGGACGTGCCGTGCGCGACCGGCCGCCATGGCAGGAAGGCGATGCCCGCCGCCTCGCAGGCCCGGAGCACCGGCTCGTGCTCCCGGTCGAGCAGGCTGTACCGGTTCTGCACGCTGACGACGTCGACGACGGCGCGTGCCTGGTCGAGGTGGTCGACGGTGACCTCGGAGAGTCCGATCCGACCGACCTTGCCCTCGGTCTGCAACTCCCTCAGCGTGCCGAGTTGTTCGGCCAGTGGGGTGTCCGGGTCGACGCGGTGCAGCTGGAGCAGTTCCAGCCGTTCGACGCGCAGTCGGCGCAGGGCCTGGTCCACCTGGTCGCGCAGGACGGCCGGACGGCCGTCGAGGCGCCATTCCCCGCCCGGTCCGGTGCGGGCGACGCCGACCTTGGTGGTGACGAGCAGGTCGTGCGGGTAGGGGTGCAGCGCCTCGGCCAGGAGTTCCTCGTTGGCTCCGCCACCGTAGAGGTGGGCGGTGTCGATCAGGGTGATTCCCAGTTCGACCGCCCTGCGGGCCACGGCGAGCCCGGTCCGGCGCTCAGCCGCGGGCTCCGTCGGCAGGTGCATCGCCCCGAAGCCCAGCCGTCCCACGGTCAGTTCCCCGCCGATGTGGAAGATGTTCGCCGCCATGCGCGGTCCGCCCCCCCTCGTCCGAGGGCGAACGCTACCAACCGGGTCGTGCCGCACCGGCCCGGCCGCGGGCGCGCCGGTGGACGTATCAGCGGGTGGCCGTGAGCAGCGTGGCGAGGACGGCCCCGGTACCGACCGTGGAGGCGAGACTGCCGCCGGAGGTGGTCGTCGTGCCGGTGCCGCCTGTGGTGCTGCTGCCGGGCCTCCCGCCGCCGGACGTGCCACCCGTGGACGTCCCGGGCATCCGGAAGACGCCGGCCGGCATGAACCGCCGCGTCGTCACCCTGGAGGACGGCGTGCTGCTGAGCTTCGGACCGCCCACTCCCCTGGTCGTCGACATCCTGGTGCACCGGGTGCACCAGCGAGGAGCGGGCGCCTCAACCGCCCAGCACCTGCGGCGCGTTGTCCTTGAGGTGGGCGTTCGCCCAGCGCAGCTGGCGCAGGGTGTCGGGGTGACACTGCCGTACGAGGTCCAGCAGCCGTTCGTCGGCGCTCGCCTGGGCCGCCTGGGCGACCAGCTCCCAGTCGAGGGAGACCTCCGACGCCCGGACGTGCACCTCACGCAGGTCGCGCAGCAGGAGCAAGCCCGCGTCCGGCTCGGCGTCCTGGGCGTGCCGCCCGTGCGCGGGCTCCTGGTCCTGGACGAGGTCGACGCCGTAGCGTCCGCCGACGGCGGCCAGTTCGCGCAGATGGCGGCGGGACCAGGCGGCCAGGTCGAGGGCGAGGTGGTGGACGTCTTGGGCGGACCTGTGGTGCTCCGCCGTCCGCAGCAGGGTGCGCACCAGCTCCACCTCGGCGTCGTGCAGTTCGCGCAGTGCCAGGCCGATCCTCATCAGCGGTCTTCCGTCCCTTCCGGTCGTGCGTCCTCGCCGGCCACCGCCGCCGCGTGACGGGGCAGAAGCGGCCGGCGTGGGGCATTCGGCCCCGCACGCCGGCGATCCGCCCCGTCCCGGACGGCGTTGCCGGCGCGTCCCGGGGGAAGTGCGGCACCGGCGCCGGGCGCGGGCGGCGCCCGACGCCCTCGGCCGGGCGCGTGTCGACCCGCTCCGGGCGGTCACCGTCGCGCCCGTACGGCGTTCGGGCGTCCTGGGGGGCGGCGATCCGGTCCAGCCGCCGCCCCATCGCGTTCCCTCGCCGTCCGGCCGGAGCCCTCGACACCATGTGCCGGGCCGGGTTCCCCTCGCGGCGGTGCCGAACCCCTCGGCTCAGCGCGCCGCCGCGCGCTGCTCCAGCCGCCGCAGCGCCAGCTCGCTCCAGCGCAGATTCTCCCGCTCGAAGGACATGCCGCGCAGCAGCGTGAGATACGGCCCGATCCGCTCGGCCCGCGCGAAGTACTCGTCCTCCGTGCGCCCGTCCAGGAGCCGCTCCCGGGTCCGTTCGTAACGGGCGAGCTTGGCGGCGGCCCACTCCCGGCGCTCGGTGACCGCCGCGCGCACGGCGTCCAGGTCGCCGACGTCCGCGCACTGCACCTTGACCAGCAGCTCGTCCCGGATCGCGGTCGGGCGGGCGGGGGGCTCGGCGACGTAGGCCCGGACGGCGGCGAGGCCGGCCTCGGTGAGGGAGAAGAGCCGCTTGTTGGGGCGCCGCTCCTGCTCCACCACCCGGGCGGCGACGAGACCCTCGCTCTCCATGCGTTCCAGCTCCCGGTAGAGCTGCTGAGGCGTGGCCATCCAGAAGTTGGCGACGGACGCGTCGAACCCCTTCGCGAGGTCGTACCCGGTCGCCTCGCCCTCCAGAAGTGCGGCCATCACCGCGTTGCGCAATGCCATCGCGCCAAGCTAGCACCGCGTTGACTAGTCAACGAGTTGACCACACGGACCCTGGACAAGCCGGTCGGCGCACCCGTAGCCTCGCAGCCACCTATTCAATTCGTTGACTATCCCGTCGACTACCCGAGTGCCCGAGGTGAGCCCTATGCACCCCTTCCGTCAGGCGGTCGAACGCAAGGACATGGACGCCGTGGCGGCCCTGCTGGCCGACGACGTGGTCTTCACCAGCCCCGTCGTCTTCAAGCCGTACACCGGCAAGGCCATCACCGCCGCGATCCTGCGCGCCGTCGCCGAGGTCTTCGAGGACTTCGCCTACGAGCGGGAGATCGGCGCCCCCGGCGCCCGCGACCACGCCCTCGTCTTCACCGCGACGGTCGGCGGGAAGCAGCTCCAGGGCTGTGACTTCCTGCGCGTGGACGAGGCCGGGAAGATCGAGGAACTCATGGTCATGGTCCGCCCGCTGTCGGCCGCCAACGCCCTGGCCGAGGCCATGGGCGCCCGCTTCGACGCCATCGCCCGGGAGGCGGCCGGGACCTGACGCGGAGTCCGGCCTCAGGACTGGTACGGCTGCTGCTGCGGCTGCCCGTACGGCTGACCGCCCTGCCCGCCCGCCGCCTGCGCCTGCAACTGCTCCGCCTGCTCCTTGGTCACGCGCTGTTCCGCACCGCAGAACGTGCACTGGGTCGCGTACTTGGTCGAGAACGGGAACAGCGGCACGAAGAACAACGTGAACTTCGTGACGCGCTTCCTCAGGGTGTGCGCGGCGGGATTGCCGCACCGTCCGCACAGCAGCGTCAGTATCGCGATCTGGTACAGGTATCCCTTGGTGCCGAAGATGATCATTCGGTCGTTCCTTCCCGGGGCGGCGACTGCCGGCTGCGAGCCGGCGAGCGGCGCGGAGCGCTCACGGAACACAGCCTCGTACACACCGGCGCACTGGGCCAAATGGCGGTGCGGACGGCGATCGCGAGTCCGGCGGCACGGTCCTGACCCTCAGGACACGGTGCGTGTTCATGGTGGACCGGGGAATGCGGTTCCGGTATCCGCAACCGTGACCAGGGAGTCTCATGATGATCGTCGGCGTGATATTCGCCTGCTTGGTGCTCGTCGTCCTCGCCTTCCTCCTTCCCCGTCTCTCCAGGCATCCGCAGAACGGCGCACAACGCACCCTCGGTTTCGGGTCGCGTGCCGGTTCGAAGGCGCCCGGCGTGCTGGGCCGGCTCTTCAGCAAGCCTTTCCGGTCCAGTTCCCGGGCCCTCGGCCGCAGCGGTTCGGCGGGCCGCCGGGCGCGTGGCCGTATGCCGTTCTGACCCGGAGGCAGCCGAACACAGCGATGTCCCGGCCGGTGCTGTCAACCCGGCCAGATCGGGTACTCGCCGCACGTGCCGAGATCCGCACGGCAGGCCGGCGGCCTGTCGCCCACGATCGCCAAGGAGGTCGGACATGAGCACGGTCAAGGAAGCAGTGGAGGTCGAGGTCCCCCTGCACACCGCCTACAACCAGTGGACGCAGTTCGAGGAGTTCCCCAACTTCATGGAGGGCGTCGAGGAGATCAGGCAGCTCGACGACACCCACAACCACTGGGTCACGAAGATCGGCGGCGTACGCCGGGAGTTCGACACCGAGATCGTCGACCAGCTCGCCGACGAGCGGATCACCTGGCGCACCACGTCGGGTGACACCCGCCAGAAGGGCACCGTCCGGTTCCAGCGCGTGGACGACTCGCACACCCGCGTGGAACTGGTCCTGGACGTCGAGCCCACGGGCGTTGTGGAGAAGACCGCGGACATGGCCGGGGTCATCGACCGGCGCGTGAAGGGCGACATGCGGCGCTTCAAGGACTACATAGAGCACCGCGGCGGTGAGAGCGGAGCCTGGCGCGGGCGCGTCAAGCCCGGCCCCTCCTGACCCCGACCGGCCCGACCCCCGAGAGCGAGCCCGGCGCCTGTCGCGCGCGGGCACCCTCGGGGGTCTTCGCCTGCGCAACCTTCCTGGGGTCCCGGGTGTCATAGGAGATATCGGAAACATCCACACCTTGGGGGATGCAATGGCGCGAAAAGGGACTGTGAAGAGGCCCACGAAGGGGACGGTGTGGGTGACGCTCGCACTGGTCGGCGCGACGTCGGTGGTGGCGGTCACCCCGGCCCAGGCCGCCCCGGCGGCCCGTACGGCGGCGACGGCGTGCCCGACCGGCTGGGGCAGCACGGTCGAGTCCCGTGCGGCCGGCACGACGGAGTCGGTGACGAACGTCAGGACCGGCCGTCAGGCCTGCTACGACCGGATGGTCGTCGACGTCCCCGGCGCGGGCACCAGCGGGCTCGGCTACTGGGTCGGCTACGTCGACCGGCTCCACCAGGACGGATCGGGCACCGTCATACCGGTGTCCGGCGGAGCGATCCTCGAGGTACGGGTCACCGCACCCGCCTACGACCCCGAGACCGGCGCGCCGACGTACCCGGCCCGCGCGGGCCGCCCCCTGCCGGGCGTGGACCTCACCGGTTACCGCACCTTCCGGGACGCCCGGTTCGCCGGCAGCTTCGAGGGCGACACCCAGATCGGCCTCGGCCTGCGGGCGCGGCTGCCCTTCCGGGTGCTGGTGCTGAGCGACCGCGTCGTGGTGGACGTGGCGCACAACTGGACCGGGACACGCTGAGACCGGCGGCTCGCCGCCACAGGTCTCTCAGTCCGGATGAAGCTCGCCCGACTCCACGAGCCAGGCGAGCTTCGCCAGTGCCATGCGCGTGCCGGCTGGGCACGCTCCGGGAGACCGGGCCCCGCGCGATCATGCCGTTCCCGGCGTCACCGTCAGCGGCGACACCGTCGACGCGGCCGGCCGTCCCGGCATCGGCATCACGTTCGAGGAGCGCGGTTCTGCCATCCGCAATGAATGGATCCTCGACCGCACGAGCCTCGCCTTCCTCGGTGACGGCGCCTACTTCACCGGTCACCACGGCGGTCCCGACGTGCTCTTCCACACCAGCGCGGTCCTTGGACGCACGGTGACGGACGGCGTCGGCCGGCCGGCGGCGGGCAAGGACCCCCTGACGGCCTGACACACCTGACGGGGTGCGGCCACGGCCCCCTCGCCGCTCCCCCGACCCCACGTCGCGGCCGACTACGCGTGTGTCATACTCGGCGGCATTCTGCATGGTCCAACTCGGGGGAACTTCGTTGAGGTTGCGGTGTGCGCGCTCCGTCGCGGGGGCGTGGGTCAAGTGCCGGGGCTGTGCCGGATGAGCGGCATAGCCCTGGCCGCGCCGTATCTCGACACCGACGCCGACCAGTTGTCGTTCGCGCTCGGCCATCCCCCGTACCCCGCGCTCGCGGTGCGGGACCTGACGGTCGGGGGACTCGATGTGCAGCTCAGGCTGCTGGGGGCCTCGCACCAGGTCTTCGCGGGGCCGGTCGGGGAGACCGTGGCCTGTCTGCCCGGCGTCGAGGGAGGCCTGCCGGACACGGCGGAGCACGAGGCCGACGGCTGGAACTACCACTTCGGCACGCGCGTGATGCGCTTTCCCGCGGGCGCGTTCGGCTCGCGGGTGGCGAGCATCCTCGGCCGGACGGAGGCACATCCGCACGCGCTGTGCGGGATCTTCCCCGGCTCCCCGGAAGCGGTCACCGCGCTGACCGTCGAGTGGCAGGGCACTGGACCGACCTGGCGTACCTGGCACACGTATCCGCAGAGCCGCACGATCGTGGCGACGCACACCCGGCTGGAGGTCCGTTGAAGACCGCCCGACGCCTCGGCGTCCTGATCCTCGCCACCGCGGCGCTCGCCGCCTGTTCCGACGGCGGCTCCGGCGGCAACGCCGTGCCGGCGAGCTGGATCCGCAACGAGTACCGGGCAGGCGGCGGGGGGTACGTCGACAGGGCCGACCCGGTGACCACCGTCGCGGGCGAGATAGACAAGCACACCTCGGCCCAGGACCGCACCACCAGCGGCTCCATGGTCTTCCTGCGCTACCGGGACGACATCGTCGCCGTCAGCCCCTACGCGGGCGGCAGCCGGATCGAGATGGACGACTACCGCAGCGGCTATCACCGCTGGCGGCCGCACCTGAGCTCGGTGTGGCCGGATCCCGACAGCGACTCGTTCCGTGGCGGAGGCCCCGGCTCCGGCAAGTGAGCCGCCGCACCGACCGCCACCACCGCACGCACCACAAGCCACCGCAGTACACCTGTCCGCAGTCCCCGAAAGGCACCCCGTGGCAGAGATCTTCGAGTCCGCAGGCACTGCCCTGCTCTACGGTCTGGTCGGCTTCGTGGTGATGGCGGTCGGGTTCATCGCCCTCGACCTCGTCACCCCCGGCAAGCTGGTCCATGTGGTGTGGACGGAGCGCAACCGGGGAGCGGCGGTCCTCCTCGCCGGCCAGACGGTGGCGATCGGCCTCGTCATCGACCAGTCCATCCGGGCCAGCGAGTCCGAACAGGGCCTCGGGTACGGCCTGTTCAGCACCCTGCTGTACGGCCTGGCAGGCGTCGTCGTGATGACCCTGATCGCGTGCGTGGTCGGGCTGCTGACGCCGGGGCGCCTCGGCCACACCGTCCTGGACGACCAGGACGGACGCCCGCATCCCGCCGCCTGGGTCCAGACGGCCATGTACATCGGTACGGCCTTCATGGTCGGCGCAGCGGTCTCCTGAATCCGGCACCGTGAGTACCACCGCCCTGGATCGCGCCGATCCGGCCGTCGCGCCCGCGCCCGCGGGACACTCGCGGGCGGCGCGTTTCCTGCTGCTGCTCGCGGTGTTCGTCTGTGCCGCCTGCGGTCTGGTCTACGAACTGGCGCTGACCGCGCTGGGCAGTTACCTCATCGGCAACTCCGTGACGCAGACCTCCGTGGTCATCTCCGTCATGGTCTTCGCCATGGGGATCGGCTCGCTGGCCGCCAAGCCCCTGCAGCGGCGCGCGGTCGGTGCCTTCGCGCTGCTGGAGGGCGCGCTGGCGCTCGTCGGCGGCCTGTCCGTGCTCGTCCTGTACGTCACGTTCGCCTGGCTGCGGATCTACATGCCGGCGATGGTGACCGTGTCGTTCGTCGTCGGCCTGCTCATCGGGGCGGAGATCCCGCTGCTGATGACGCTGCTCCAGCGGATCAGACGGCAGGAGGCGGGCAGCGCGGTCGCCGACATGTTCGCCGCGGACTACGTCGGGGCGCTCGTCGGCGGACTGTGCTTCCCGCTGCTGCTCCTGCCCACCTTCGGGCAGCTCAGGGGAGCCCTGGTGGTGGGCGCGGTCAACGCCGTGGCCGGGGTCGTGGTGGTGCTGTGGATCTTCCGCCGGGAGACCCGGCGCGCCGTGCGCCTGTCGCTCCTGGCCGGGGCCGGCGCCGTGCTCGCCGTGCTCGGCACGGTCTACGTGCTGGCCGACGACATCGAGGTGACGGCACGTCAGCAGCTGTACCGGGACCCGATCATCCACGCCGAGACCACGCCGTACCAGGACATCGTCATCACCCGGTCCACCGCGTTCACGGGCCGTGCCGACACACGGCTGTTCCTCAACGGGGACCTGCAGTTCTCGTCCGTCGACGAGTACCGCTACCACGAGGCGCTCGTCCATCCGGCGCTGTCGGGCAGGCGCTCCTCGGTCCTGATCCTCGGTGGCGGCGACGGTCTCGCCCTGCGCGAGGTGCTGCGCTACCAGGACGTCGAGGAGGTCACTCTGGTCGACCTCGACCCGGCGATGACCCGGCTCGCCCGCACCTTCGGGCCGCTGTCCGACCTCAACGGCGGCGCGTTCGCCGACCCCCGTGTCACCGTCGTCCACGCCGACGCCTTCAACTGGCTGCGGGACGCCGGCCGGCGCCATGACGCGGTGGTCATCGACTTCCCGGACCCGGACACCGCAGCGCTGGCCAAGCTCTACAGCGTCGAGTTCTACCACCTGCTCCGGCACGCGCTGAAGCCCGACAGCCGGGTGGTGGTGCAGGGCGGGTCCCCGTTCTTCGCCCCCAAGTCGTACTGGTCCATCGCCACCACCGTCGAGAAGGCCGGGTACCGCACCACCGAGTACCAGGTCGACGTGCCCAGCTTCGGCAACTGGGGTTACGTCCTCGCCTCCCCCGGCCCCGACGGGCCGGCACCCGTGCTGGAACTTGCCAGGGACACGCCACGGCTGCGGTTCCTGGACGACGCCGTGCTGGAAGCCGCCTCCGTCTTCCCCGTCGACCGCCGCCCCCAGGACGTCCGGGCGAGCACCCTGATGGATCCCGCGGTGCTGGAGTACACACGGCACGAGTGGCAGAACTACTGATCGGGCCCACGACCGGCCACAGGGCCGGAACGCCGAGTCGGACGGCTGCCGAGGAGCGGTCGGCCTGGGCGCGGGTACTCGGCGTGCCGGGAGGTGGCGCATGGACGGCGGCGGTCAGGCTCCGGCTCGCCCGAGGGCCGAGCCCACACGGCGGGTACGGCTGCGCTTCGACGGCTGGATCGCGGGGCTCGGGACCTCGTCCGGCACCCGGGTCGTGCTCGGGCACTGGCCCGGGTCCCCGTTCGGGCCGTTCAGCGACGTGATGCTCGAACGTCCGGACGGGCCCCGGGTCCTGCTGGCGCCCTCCCCGGAGATCGCGCGGTTCGTCGCCGCCACCTACACCTTCGACGACGTCCAGGTCGTCCCGGTCCGTGTGCAGGTCGCCGGGGCCGAGTGGAGCGTGGCGGCGGCGGCGCTGCACCTGCGTTTCACCACCGGCCGGCGAGGTCCCCTGGGGCACCTGCTCGGCGCCGTGCCCCCCTCCCTCGCCGCCCGTCCGGCCTGGGCCGCGGCCATGGCACCGCCCGCCCGGCTGCTGGGCCTGCGCACATGTGGCAGCGCCCGCGACGGCCGACGTGAGTGGTACGGCGCCCAGGACCTGCGCGGGATCACCACCGCCACCGCCACCTACGAGGGCGAGGACCTCGGCTCGCTCGCCCGGGTGGCACCCCCCGTACGTTTCGGGTTCGGCTCGACCCCCGGAAGGCCGTGCGTCGTGCGCGTCACCACGACAGTGGCCATGCGCACGTGACCTTCGCTGTCACAGGGCCGATACTGCCGACAGGGGTGCTCCCGACCGTTTCAGCAGGAGGCACGGCCATGAAGATGCTCATCAACGTCCCCGAGACCGTCGTCGCGGACGCGCTGCGGGGTATGGCGGCGGCCCATCCGGAATTGACCGTCGATGTCGAGAACCGGGTGATCGTGCGGCGGGACGCGCCCGTCCAGGGGAAGGTCGGGCTCGTCTCCGGCGGCGGCTCGGGGCACGAGCCGCTGCACGGCGGATTCGTGGGCCCGGGCATGCTGTCGGCCGCCTGCCCCGGGGAGGTCTTCACGTCACCCGTGCCCGACCAGATGCTGCGGGCGGCCGCGGCCGTGGACAGCGGGGCCGGGGTGCTGTTCGTCGTGAAGAACTACACCGGTGACGTGCTCAACTTCGACATGGCCGCCGAGCTCGCCGACGACGAGGGCATCCAGATCGCCAAGGTGCTGGTCAACGACGACGTGGCCGTCACCGACAGCCTCTACACAGCCGGGCGGCGGGGCACCGGCGCCACACTGTTCGTCGAGAAGATCGCCGGCGCCGCCGCCGACGAGGGTCAGCCGCTGGAGCGGGTCGAGTCGATCGCGCGGCAGGTCAACGAGAGCTCGCGCAGCTTCGGCGTGGCGCTGAGTGCCGTCACCACGCCCGCCAAGGGCTCCCCCACCTTCGATCTGCCGCCGGGCGAGCTGGAGTTGGGCATCGGCATCCACGGCGAGCCCGGCCGGGAGCGGCGGGCGATGATGACCTCGCGCGAGATCGCCGACTTCGCGGTGCACGCCGTTCTGGAGGACCTCGACCCCCGCAATCCGGTGCTGGTTCTGGTCAACGGCATGGGGGCGACGCCCCTGCTGGAGCTGTACGGCTTCAACGCCGAGGTGCAGCGGGTGCTCGCCGACCGCGGTGTCGCCGTCGCCCGCACCCTCGTCGGCAACTACGTGACCTCCCTCGACATGGCGGGCGCCTCGGTCACCCTGTGCCAGGTCGACGAGGAGCTGCTGCGCCTGTGGGACGCGCCGGTGAGCACGCCGGGGCTGCGCTGGGGCATGTGAGACGGGACGATCAAGGTACCTACCACGCAAGGAGACCCAGTGCTCGACGCCGACTTCTTCCGCCGTTGGATGACGGCGACCGCCGCGTCCGTGGACCGCGAGGCGGAACGGCTCACGGCCCTCGACTCCCCCATCGGGGACGCCGACCACGGCAGCAATCTGCAGCGCGGGTTCACCGCCGTGGTGGCGGTACTGGAGAAGGAGGCCCCGGGCACGCCGGGCGCCGTCCTGATCCTGGCGGGACGGCAGCTGATCTCGACGGTCGGCGGGGCCTCCGGGCCGCTGTACGGCACGCTGCTGCGCCGCACGGGCAAGGCGCTCGGCGACGCCGCCGAGGTCGACCCGGCGCAGCTCGCCAAGGCCCTCCGCGAGGGCGTGGACGCCGTGATGACGCTCGGCGGGGCGGCGCCCGGCGACAAGACGATGATCGACGCGCTCGTGCCGGGCGTGGACGCGCTCGCCGACTCCTTCGGCGCCGCGCGGAGCGCCGCCGAGCAGGGCGCGCTGGCGACGACCCCGTTGCAGGCCCGCAAGGGCCGGGCCAGCTATCTGGGCGAGCGGAGCATCGGGCACCAGGACCCGGGCGCCACCTCGTCGGCGCTGCTGATCGCTGGACTCGCGGAGGCCGCCGGTGAGTGACGAGAAGCTGGTCGGGATCGTGCTGGTGTCGCACAGCGCTCAGGTGGCCGCGTCCGTGGCCGAGCTGGCGAAGGGGCTCGCGGGCGGGACGGCGGTGCCCGTCGCCCCGGCGGGCGGCACCGAGGGCGGCGGGCTCGGCACGAGCGCGGAGCTGATCGCGGCCGCGGCCGCGTCCGTGGACCGTGGGGCCGGGGTGGCCCTCCTCACCGACCTCGGCAGCGCCGTCCTGACCGTGAAGGCGCTGCTGGCCGAGGGCGACGAACTCCCCGCCGGGACGCGTCTGGTGGACTGCCCGTTCGTCGAGGGCGCCGTCGCGGCGGTCGTCACGGCGAGCACGGGAGCGGACCTGGACGCGGTGGCGGCGGCGGCCTCCGAGGCGTACAACTACCGGAAGGTCTGAGTCCTCGGGACGCCCTGTCGAGCGGCGACGGGGACACGGGCGGGTCGCCCCGGCCGTGCCCCGGCCGCCCTACCCCCTCGGCTGGCCGCCGTCGACGAACCGCCGGGCCAGCCGCTGCCCTTCCGCCGCCGCCGCGGCCTGGTTCTCGATGGGCGAGATCCGCGAGCCCTTGAAGACGACGTAGGTGACGCCGGAGTCCGTTCCCCCGCCGCGCGGGTCGGGCGAGATGCCGAGGGCCTCGGCGGCGGCGTACGACGCCTCGCCGATGACCTCGTGCGGCCCGGTGTCACCGACGACCGCGTACTGGACCCGGTCGCCATGGACGAGGGCCACCACGGATCCGTCGCGCACGCCGTGCTCGCGGTAGTCCCAGATGCGGCTCGGGACGGGCACGACGACGAAGGGCAGGCGTTCGGCGTTCAGATGGCGGCCGTCGGAGGCCTGGAAGGCCGTACCGGCGGAGAAGTACGGGTCGGTGCGGCGGTTGCAGTGGCGGCCGGGGCGCCCGTCGCAGTCGATGTCCATGTCCGCCGTCCAGAAGACGGCGTCGCGGGTGCCGCAGACGGGGACGGTCGCCGGGCTGCCGGCGTCGGTGCGGTAGCGGCCCCCGGACAGGGGAGTGCAGTCGCGCACCGCGGCCAGCAGCTCGTCCGCGCGGACGGGACTCTCCGCGGATCTCTCGTGCCGTGTGCGGGGTTCCTTGGGCGGGTGGGCGGTCGAGGAAGTCGCCGGGGCGAGCAGGGCGGCACTTGCCGCGGCCAGCGCGAGGGACTGGACACGCACGATAAGGGACTCTCTGCTGGGGGACACTGACGATCGCTCAGCACCATCGGATGCTGTTTCCGATCATGGGGCCACCCGAGGGGTCCGGACGGTGCACGCCACGCCCTTCCCACCCGGGAGCCGGGGGCCCGAGCCCGTGTCGACTCCGGCCTCCCGGCCGCCCCGCCCGGTGCGGCATCGGCGACGACAGCGAATCCGCACCGGGGGCACGAACTCCCCTTCTCCCAGGTTGAGTTCGGCCGTGCTTGCTTCAGCATACGGAACGGCGCGGAGTGCTCGGCACGAACCGCCCTCTTGATGTGGCCGCGTCAGTGGCGTCATATTGGTCCGGACCATTGCCGCCGCGCCGTCCCTGGAGGCCGAGTCGTGCGACGCGTTCCCGTGCCCGTTGCCCTGGCCCTCGGCGCGCTGCTGTTCGTCCCGTCCTGCGGCTGGGGCGGCACGGGCGACGGCGACGAGGGGCGGCTGCCCGCCGCGCCGACGGGGGTCACCGCGGCGGCGGGCAGCGCGACCAGCGTCCACGTGATGTGGAACGCGGTGTCGTCGCGGGACGTCAGCGGCTACGAGGTGTACCGGGGCGCCACCAAGGTCCAGGAGGTCCCGGGCTCCGCGCACATGGTCGACGTCACCCGGCTGGATCCGTCGACGACGTACGTCTTCACCGTGCGGGCCCGGGACGCCGAGGGGCGGCTCGGGGCGCGCAGCCGTGAGGTGCGGGCGCGGACCCCGGCCGCCGTCGCGGCCGACGCCTCGGCCCCCTCCCGGCCGGGCGGCCCGCGCGGGCGAGCCGCCGGAAGCCGGGCCGCGCAGCTGTCCTGGACCGCGTCGAAGGACGACCGGGGCGTGGCCTCGTACGACGTCTACCAGGGCGCCGCGAAGATCCACAGCGTCGGCGGGGGGCAGACCGCGACCGTGCTGACCGGGCTGCGGCCGGGCACCCGCTACACCTTCACCGTCCGGGCGCGGGACGCCGCGGACAACGTCTCCCCCGCGAGCGCCGCCGTCCGGCTCACCACCGCGCCGGGCACGGACGACGGGCGGGACACCGCGCCGGCCGACTTCCGCGCCACGATCCGGCGCGCCGACGGGGCCTACCACATCGACCTGTCGTGGGTGCCGCCCGAGGTGGACGGGGTCGTCACCGAGTACCAGGTCCAGCTCGACGGCCGTCCGGCCACCTCCCTGGTCTTCGGCGGGACCCCGCCCCGGGGCCGCGCCACGTACAGCTTCTACATCGGGCAGGAGGCCGGGGAGAGCCATCGGGTGAGGATCCGTCCCCGGCTGCCGGACGGCACCTGGGGCGGCTTCTCGGCGGAACGGACGGTGACGACCGGCGAGGGACGCTGAGGGCCCCTCACGTCCCCCGGACGCCGGTATCTGTCACCTGAGCGGGTGCGGTCCCCATGCGGGCCGGGCCGGGGACACGTTGGCTGCGTCTGTGAGGCAGCACGGGCGTTCCCCGACCTAGGCGGCGCAAGGGATGTACCGCCAACCGTGCCGCCGGAGGGCAGTCCCATGCGTACTTCTCAGCCTCTCCTCGGGGCGGCCGTGGCAGCCGCCGCGCTGCCCCTGGCCCTGGTCGCCGGGCCGGCCGCCGCGAACACCGGGATCTCCGTGAGCACCAACGGCTCCACGGTCTCGGTGACGACCAGCGCGTGCACCCAGCTGAACGGCAGATGGGGCACCGCGTCCATCCTCAACAGCAACCAGGCGAACTTCGCCCAGGGCCGCCAGGTGGTGCTCTCCGGTTCGACCGCCCAGCAGGGCTCGGCCTGGACGAACGTCACCCCGGGCACGTACACGGTCATCGTCATGTGCTCCAACGGCAACACCGCCGGAACCCAGTCCGTCGTCGTCTCCGGCGGGTCCACGCCGACCCTGTCGGCGACGGCCAGGGCCACGGTCACGGCCTCGCCCACCCGCGGTGTGGTCGGCGGTGTCGGCGGCGCCACGCGGGACTACGGCGCGCTGACGCTGGTGGGCGGCGGGGCGCTGGTGGGTACCGCGGTGATCGCCACGGTCTGGTTCCTGCGCCGCCGCTCGAAGCCGTACCGCCTCTGACCGCCGCCTAGCCGTCCTGCTCCGGGGGCAGCTCGGCGAACTCCGCCAGGGCGTGCTCCAGCCAGCGCGCCCAGAAGGTCTCCAGATCGATACCGGCCCGCAGCACCAGGTGCTGGAGCCGGTCCTGGGGGCTGTCCTTGCCGGGCGGGAAGTCGCGCCGCTCGATCTCCTCGTACTCCGCCAGCTGGACCCGGTGCAGGTCGAGATGGCGGCGCAGATCGGCCTCCAGGCCGGCCGTGCCGACCACGGCCGCCGCGCGCAGCCGCAGCAGCAGCGTGTCGCGCAGCGGCCTCGGATCCTGGGTGGCGGCGGTCCAGCGGGCCAGTTCGGCGCGGCCCGCGGGCAGCACCTCGTAGCTCTTCTTCTGCCCGCGCGCCGGCTGCTCTGCGGGCAGGGCCCGGATCAGCCCGTCGGCCTCCAGTTTTCCCAGCTCGCGATAGATCTGCTGATGCGTCGCCGACCAGAAGTAGCCGATCGACTTGTCGAAGCGGCGGGTCAGCTCCAGCCCCGAGGACGGCCTTTCCAGCAGGGCGGTGAGGATCGCGTGCGGGAGTGACATGGGGGCCATCCTAGGGACGTCCCCGGCGCCTACAGCACGGCCGCCAGTTCGGTGCCCTGCTTGATGGCGCGCTTGGCGTCCAGCTCGGCTGCCACGTCGGCGCCGCCGATGAGGTGCGCGCTGCACCCGGCGGCGATCAGCTCCTCGTACAGGTCCCGGCGTGGCTCCTGCCCGGTGCACAGGACGATGGTGTCGACCTCGAGGACCGTACTGGTGTCGCCGACGGTGACGTGCAGTCCCGCGTCGTCGATCCGGTCGTAGCGCACGCCGGGGACCATGGTGACGCCGCGGTGCTTCAGCTCGGTGCGGTGGATCCAGCCGGTGGTCTTGCCGAGGCCCGCGCCGACCTTGGTGGCCTTGCGCTGGAGCAGATGGACGGTGCGGGGCGGGTCGGGCCGCTCGGGGGCGGCGAGGCCGCCGGGGCCCTCGTAGCCCATGTCGACGCCCCACTGACGGAAGTACGTCGCCGGGTCCTCGTGCGCCTTGTCGCCGCCGTCGGTGAGGTACTCGGCGACGTCGAAGCCGATGCCGCCGGCGCCCAGGACGGCGACGCTGTCGCCGACGGACACCTCGTCGCGCAGGACGTCGAGGTAACCGACGACCTTCGGGTGGTCGACGCCGGGGATGTCCGGGGTGCGCGGGGTGACACCGGTGGCGACCACGACCTCGTGGTAGCCGGCCACGTCGGCGGTCGCCACGCGGGTGTTCAGGCGTACCTCGACCCCGTGCGCGTCGAGCTGGTGGCGGTAGTAGCGCAGCGTCTCGTCGAACTCCTGCTTGCCGGGGACCTTGCGGGCGACGTTGAGCTGCCCGCCGATCTCGCTCGCGGCGTCGAACAGCGTGACCTCGTGGCCGCGTTCGGCGGCGCTCACGGCACACGCGAGGCCCGCCGGGCCCGCGCCGACGACGGCGACGCGCTTGCGCAGCCGGGTCGGGGACAGGACCAGCTCGGTCTCGTGGCAGGCGCGCGGGTTGACCAGGCAGGAGGTGATCTGCCCGCTGAAGGTGTGGTCGAGGCAGGCCTGGTTGCAGCCGATGCAGGTGTTGATGGCCTCGGGTCGGCCGGCCGCGGCCTTGGCGACGAAATCCGGGTCGGCCAGCATCGGGCGGGCCATGGACACCATGTCGGCGCAGCCGTCGGCCAGCAACTCCTCGGCCAGCTCCGGGGTGTTGATGCGGTTGGTGGTGACCAGCGGAACCGACACCTCGCCCATGAGCCGCCGGGTGACCCAGGTGTAGGCGCCGCGCGGCACGGAGGTGGCGATGGTCGGGATGCGGGCCTCGTGCCAGCCGATGCCGGTGTTGATGATGGTGGCCCCGGCGGCCTCGACGGCCCTGGCGAGGGTGACGACCTCGTCGAGGGTGGAGCCGCCGGGGACGAGGTCCAGCATCGACAGCCGGTAGATGACGATGAAGTCCTCACCGACCGCCTCGCGCACCCGCCGGACGATCTCGACCGGGAAGCGCATGCGGTTCTCGTACGCGCCGCCCCAGCGGTCGGTGCGGTGGTTGGTCTGCGCGGCGATGAACTCGTTGATCAGGTAGCCCTCGGACCCCATGATCTCCACGCCGTCGTAGCCGGCCTGCCGGGCGAGGCGGGCGGCGCGGGCGTAGTCGTCGATGGTCCGCTCGACCTCCGCGTCGGACAGCTCACGGGGCGGGAAGGGGCTGATCGGGGCCTGGAGAGGGCTCGGGGCGACCAGGTCCTCGTGGTACGCGTAGCGGCCGAAGTGCAGCAGCTGCATCGCGATCCGGCCGCCCTCGCGGTGCACCGCGACGGTGATCCGCCGGTGCTGGGCGGCCTCCTGCTCGGTGGTGAGCTTGGCGCCGCCCTCGTACGGCCGGCCCTCGTCGTTGGGCGCGATGCCGCCGGTGACGATCAGGCCCACTCCCCCGCGGGCCCGGGCGGCGTAGAACTCCGCCATGCGCTCGAAGCCGCGCTCGGCCTCCTCCAGGCCTACGTGCATGGAGCCCATCAGGACGCGGTTGGGCAGGGTGGTGAAGCCCAGGTCGAGCGGGCTCAGCAGATGCGGGTAACGGCTCATGGCCCCTCCGTGCGCGGTGACGTCCCTCTGTTGTAGAGGACCGCGCACGGTTTATGCAACTAGTTGCACAACGGAGGGGCTGTCCGTCGCGCCACATCGGTCAGCGGCTCTCCAGCCGTACGTGCAGCTCCCGCTCCTGGTCGCCCGAGGCCGTGCTGAGGTCGTGGACCCTGAACAGGTCGTGCAGGGTGGTGCGGAAGCGGTCGATCGCCCAGTACCCGCCGTGCGCGTCGGCCTCGACGGAGGCGGAGAGCCGGGGGGCGGTGGGGTGCGCGCCCTCGTGCGGCGTGGCGACCTCGAAGGTGCCGAGCCACACCGTCGGCCGGACCTCGTGCCAGTCCTGCGGTACGTCGTCGGAGCACCGATCCGAGTCGAAGTACGCGCACAGGCTGTCGAAGACGATCCGGGCGTCCTCCTTGCTGCATCCACTGATCTCCAGAGAGACCGATTCCGGGTGCAGTCGCTCACTGTCCATCGTGGTGGCTCCTCTCGTGGCCGCGCTGCGGTACGGCAGGCGAGTTCCCACGCGGCGCCGTGCCGCACTCCCAGAAAACCACCACATTCCGGGATGTACAGCCCCGCGGAGAACGGAGGTCGACCGGGCCGCCTCGGACGGGCCACGCCGATCCCACCCCATCGCCAGACACCCCCAGTCATGTTGAGGGATGGTGGAGTAGGGCGGTGGTGGCGTAAGAGAAATGGTTGAGGGCGGGCGGCAAGGGGAGTCGGCACGGGACGGCGTGCCGTGGCGGAAGGCGAAGGCGGTGCGTGCGATGGGACCGACCGGGCCACCGGTGTCCGACGGGGCCGAGCCGGGCAGTGCGCCGGGGCGGCCCAGCGGGCTGCTCGACGTGCTGGGCGTGGCCTCGGTGGTGCTGGACGCCCAGGGCCGCATCGTCCTGTGGAGTCCGCAGGCCGAGGAACTGTTCGGCTACCCGGCACAGGAGGCGCTCGGCGCGTACGCCGCCCGGGTGATGGTGCACGAGGAGCACCTCGAGCTGGTCAAGAAGCTGTTCGCCGACGTCATCGCCACCGGCAGGGGCTGGGCCGGCGCCTTCCCGGTGCGGCGCAAGGACGGCAGCACGCGCCTGGTGGAGTTCCGCAACATGCGGCTGCTGGACGACCAGGGCGACGTCTACGCCCTCGGTCTCGCCGCCGACCAGGCGACCGTGCGCCGGCTGGAGCAGGACGTCGCCCTGTCCACGCGGATGATCGCGCAGTCACCGATCGGGCTGGCCGTCCTGGACACCGGGCTGCGCTACGTGTCCGTCAACGCTGCGCTGGAGCGGATCAACGGCGTCCCGGTCGAGGAGCACATCGGCCGGCAGGTCGGCGAGGTGCTGCCGATGCTGGACGTGGGTTCCCTGGACGCCGCGTTGCGGCACGTCCTGGAGACCGGGCGGCCGCTGGTCGACCATCCCGTCTCCGGCCGTACCCCGGCCGACCCGTACGAGGACCGTGCCTGGTCGGTCTCGCTCTACCGGCTGGAGGACGCCGTGGGCACGGTGCTGGGCGTGGCCAAGTCGGTCAGGGACGTCACGGCGGAGCGCCGGGCGGGCATCGAGGCCGAGTCCGCGCGGCGTCGGCTGGCGCTCATCGCGGACGCCTCGGCCAGGATCGGCACCACGCTGGAGCTGGACCGCACCGCCAGCGAGCTGGCCGACGTCGCGGTGCCGGAGCTGGCGGACGTGGCCGCCGTGGATCTGCTGGACTCGGTGATCGGCGGCCGTCGCAGCAGCACCGACCCGTGCGAGCCGGCCGTGATCCGGGCGCTGGCCGTGCGGGCCGACAACGCGCCGGAGGCCATGCAAGCGGCCGACACCCCCGGACAGGTGGCCCGCTACGGTCCCGACCGCCTGGTCACCGAGTGTGTGCGCTCGGCGCGGCCGGTCATGATCCCGCAGGTCAAGGACGTGGATCTGCCGCGCATCGCCCGTTCCCCGGAGGCCGCCGCCCTGCTGGCGCGCGCCGGCGTCCACTCCTATCTGGCCGTCCCTCTCATCGCGCGCGGGGAGGTGCTCGGCGCCCTCGACCTCAAGCGCATCAACAATCCGCTGCCGTTCAGCGAGGACGATCTGCTGCTCGCCCGTGAACTGGCCGCCCGGGCGGCGGTGCAGATCGACAACGCCCGCTGGTACCAGAACGCCCGTGACACCGCCATCACCCTCCAGCGCAGCCTGCTGCCCACGCATCCGTCCGTGACCGGCGGCCTCGAAGTCGCCTCCCGTTACCAGCCGGCCGGCGCCGCCACCGAGGTCGGCGGCGACTGGTTCGACGTCATTCCCCTGGACGGCGGCAAGACCGCGCTCGTCGTGGGTGACGTGATGGGCAGCGGCATCACCGCCGCGGCGACCATGGGCCGGCTGCGCACCGCCACCAACACCCTGGCGGCGCTCGACCTCGACCCCGCGGTGCTCCTCGAACACCTCGACCGGATCACCTCGGATCTCGACCACTCCATCGCGACCTGCGTGTACGCCGTCCACGAGCCGCGTGACGGGCGCTGCCTGATCGCCAACGCGGGCCATCTGCCGCCCGTCCACGTCCGCCGCGACGGGGCGCGGGAACTGCTCGACCTGCCGACCGGCGCGCCCCTGGGCGTGGGCGGCGTCGAGTTCACCACCACGGTCTTCACGCTCGACCCCGGCGACGAACTCATCCTGTACACCGACGGTCTGGTCGAGACCCGCACCCACTCCCTCGACGAACGACTGGACACCCTGCTGGGCCTCCTCGACGACCCGGCCCGCCCCCTGGAGGAGGTCTGCGACCTCCTCGTCCGCACCTTGCACCACCCCGACAACCACGACGACGTGGCGGTCCTCATCGCACGCGCCCAGCCGAGAGATTGACGCGGACAGGGACACGGCCCCGGGGCCGGACCGGGACCGGCGGCGACCCGGCGGCCCCCTCTCGGGCAAAGCCGAAGTTGGTGCGCTCCGGCACCCGAGAAGTGCCCACACGCCACCACAACGCCCGCCGAAGGCAGAGCCGGGGCCGCCACCGGCCGGGCGCGCGCCGGAGGCACAGCCGGGGCGGTCGGACGCCTGCCGGAGACAGAACCGGCGCGAGTGGCAGAGCCGGGGCGGCCGGACGCCTGCCGGAGGGAGAATCGGGGCGCCCGCCATGTGCAAAGCCGGTACGGCCGCCGGAGGCAAAGCCCGGGCGGCCGGCCACGCACCCGCCGGAAGCAAAACCGGGGCGGCCGGGCGACTACCGGAGGCGGAGCCGAGGCGCCCGCCGGAGGCAAAGCCCAGGCGGCCGGCCGCGCGCCCGCCGGAAGCAAAACCGGGGCCGCCGGGCGACTACCCGAGGCGGAGCCGAGGCGCCCGCCGGAGGCAAAGCCCAGGCCGCCGGCCACGCACCCGCCGGAAGCAAAACCGGGGCCGCCGGGCGACTACCCGAGGCGGAGCCGAGGCGCCCGCCGGAGACAAAGCCCAGGCCGCCGGCCACGCACCCGCCGGAAGCAAAACCGGGGCCGCCGGGCGACTACCCGAGGCGGAGCCGAGGCGCCCGCCGGAGGCAAAGCCCAGGCGGCCGGCCACGCGCCCGCCGGAAGCAAAGCCAGGGCGGCCGGGCGACTACCGGAGGCGGAGCCGAGGCGCCCGCCGGAGGCAAAGCCCGGGCGGCCGGCCGCGCGCCCGCCGGAAGCAAAGCCAGGGCGGCTGCCCGAAGCAGAGCCGGGGCGGTCGGCCGGGCGGCTGGTGCGTCCCTCGTCCGCGAAGTCCGAGGCTCGCGCCGCGCTGCTGCACCACTGCACCGCACTGCCTCGCCGCACGCCCCTCACCACGGCCGCCCACGGCCGCCCACGACCACCCACGGCCGTGGAGCGGGCCGTGTGGTTCGTGGACCCCGGCGACGCGACGCCTGGCTCGACCCGGCGGCAGCCGAACCTCTGTGACCCCGCATCAGTTGGTGCCGATCACCACGTGGGCGTGCAGTTCCTCCGACGCCGTCAGCCGGGTCGTCAGGCCCGCGCGGGTGAAGACGGCCACTGCCTCGGGGGCCTGGCGTTCGCTCGTCTCCGTGAGGAGGCAGCCGCCCGGCGCGAGCCAGTCGCGCGCCCCGGCGGCGACCCGGCGCAGCACGTCCAGTCCGTCGGCGCCGCCGTCGAGGGCGACCGCGGGTTCGTGGTCGCGTGCCTCGGCGGGCAGGAGACCGACCTCGGCGGTGGGGACGTAGGGAACGTTCGCGGCGAGGATGTCCACGCGACCCCGCAGCGGGCCGGGAAGCGCCTCGTACAGGTCGCCCTGGTGGACCCGGCCGCCGTGCCCGGCGACGTTGCGCCGGGCGCAGTCCACCGCGGCCGGGTCTATGTCGGCGGCGTGCAGTTCGACCCGGCCCAGGGCCGTGGCCAGGGCGGCGCCCACCGCGCCCGAGCCGCAGCACAGGTCGACGACGACCGAGGCGTCCGGGGCGGCGGCGAGGGCCTGTTCGACGAGGAACTCGGTGCGGCGGCGGGGCACGAAGACGCCAGGTTCGACGCCGATCCGCAGACCGCTGAACTCGGCCCAGCCGACGACGAGTTCGAGCGGCAGTCCATCCGTACGGCGGGCCACCATGGCGGCGAGTTCGTCCGGGGTGCGGGCGGCGCCGAGGATCAACTCCGCCTCGTCCTCGGCGAAGACGCAGCCGGCGGCGCGCAGGGCGGCCACCACGGAGGCAGAGGAAAGGGAAAGCGGCAGAGTCATGTGGGGCGAGGGCCTTTCGGGAGCCGAAGGGCGCTCTCGCGGTCGTCTACTGCCGGTGTTCCGGGCCGACATGAGAGGAGAGCGCCCGATCTGACACAGCGGTGATGGGGCTCACCTCCTCGGTCACGCACGGCTGGGACCGCCCTCAGCCGGAGGGCCACCCTACCCCACAGCCGGACGGACACCGTCCCGTCTCCGGACTCTCCCTCCCCCACCTATAGTTGCACTGCGCAACCAGGAGCGGGAAGGAGCGCTGCGCCATGGAGAACCCCATGGAGACCGCCGTGGAGACCATCCAGCGGGAGATGACGGCCTTCGCCCGTCGCGCGCGGGCGTCCGCCGGGCGGATGCACCCCGAGCTGTCGCTGGTGTCGTACACGCTGCTGGGACACCTGGAAGAGCGTGGCGGCTGCCGGGCCACCGATCTCGCGGCGCACTACGCCCTGGACAAGTCGACCGTCAGCCGGCAGGTGGCCGCGCTGGAGCGGGCCGGGCTGATCGAGCGCCGCCAGGACCCGGAGGACCACCGCGTGCAGGTGCTGGACCTGACCGACGCGGGCCGGCGCATCCTCGCCCAGGTGACGGGGAGCCGCCGGGCGGCCGTCCAGGAGCGGCTTGCGGACTGGCCGGAGGAGGACCTGCGGCGGTTCGCCGGGTATCTGGAGCGGTACAACGCCCGGGCCGCCGGCTGCTGAGGGGGCGGGGCCGCGTACCCCGTACGGTGGTACGCGTACCCACTGACCAGGCTCTATCCGCGGGGCCGCCGCGCCGGCGGTCTGGAGGCACCACCCGCATGAACGTCACCCGAGGCTTCACCGGGCGCCCACGCGTCGACAATCCGGGGCTGCCGCCCGGGCAGTACGACGCGGGCGACGACTGGCCCGTCCTGTCCGCCGAGGTCACCCCCGACCTCGCGCCCGCCGACTGGACCTTCCGCATCGACGGCCTGGTGGCGCAGCCCCGCACCTGGGACTGGGCACAGGCGCACGCGCTGCCCGCCTCGGCGTACGAGGGCGACATCCACTGCGTGACGGGCTGGTCGAAGTTCGGGGTCGGTTTCGCGGGCGTCTCGCTGGACGCCTTCCTGGAGCGGGTGCGCCCGCTGCCGGCCGCCACCCACGCCGTCGCCTACGCGCACACCGGGTACACCGCGAACCTCCCGCTCGCCGACCTCACCGGCGGCCGGGCCTGGATCGCGTGGGAGTACGACGGCCGGCCGCTCGCGCCCGAGCACGGTGGCCCGGCGCGGCTGCTCGTGCCGCATCTGTACTTCTGGAAGAGCGCCAAGTGGATCGCCGGCATCCGTCTGCTCGGCCACGACGAGCCCGGCTTCTGGGAACAGAACGGCTACCACGCGCGGGGCAACCCGTGGGAGGAGCAGCGGTACTCCGGTGACTGACACCTTCACTCCCCCGACGCGGTTCGCCGTGCCCGGCCGGATCGCCGTGGGCGAGGGCACGGCCGGCCGGTGGCAGACCGCCACACTGACCGGGATCCGCCGTGAGACACCGCGCGCCGCCACCTTCCGGTTCGCGGTGCCCGCCTGGGCGGGGCATCTGCCCGGCCAGCACCTGATGCTCCGGCTGACCGCCGCGGACGGCTACGTCGCACAGCGCCACTACTCGATCGCGTCGGCGCCGGACGACTCCGGGCACATCGAGCTGACCCTGGACCACGTCGAGGGCGGAGAGGTCTCCGGCTGGTTCCACAACGAGGCCCGGCCCGGTGACCGCATCGAGGTGCGCGGCCCGCTGAGCGGCTTCTTCGCCTGGCCGGGCGACCGCGCCGCGCTGCTGATCGGCGCCGGATCCGGGGTCGTACCGCTGATGTCTATGGTGCGGCACCACCGGGCGCGCGGCCTGTCCGTGCCGCTGCGGCTGCTGGTCTCCGCGCGCGGGCCCGGGGACCTGATATACGCGCGGGAGTACGGGGCCGAGACGACGCCCGTCTTCACCCGTTCGGCCCCACCGGGCGTACCGGTGGGCCGCATCGCCGCGGCACACGTGGCGCCGCTCCTGGACGCCGCGCCTCCCGGTGGGTGGGAGGCCTATGTGTGCGGGTCCAACGCCTTCGCCGAGCACGCGTCACGCCTGCTCGTCGCGGCCGGCCAGCCGGTGGACCGGATCCGGATCGAACGCTTCGGCTGAGGATTCCGCCTTCTCGCCGCCCCGTTCCCGTGCAGGAAGTCCGTGTGACGGGGTACGACATTCATGTGGGACTCGCACGCATACACGGGCCCGAGGGCGGCGGCCGCGCTCCCCGGCTCCGGTGAGGGCGAGGAGGCGGAGATGCGAACCCGGGTGCGCGGCTGGCGCTGGCGGCGCAATTCGCTGCGGCGCAGGTCGGACGTGGTCGAGGCGTGGACGGTGGTGGTCTTCGCCGTCCTGCTGCTCCTGGGCGCGCCGCTGGCCGGGGCGCTGACGGGCTGGTGGGCGCACGGCGAGGCACGGCGCATCGCGGTGACCCAGTCGGAGGACCGGCGGCACGTCCGGGCGGAGGTCGTCGGCAGAACCCCCGACACGCTGCCCGCGGTGCAGGCCGGCCGGGAGTACACGTACCGCGCGACCGTGCGCTGGACCGAGCCTGGTGAGGGTCCCCGGACCGGCACGGCCCGGGTCCCGGCGGGGACGCGGCCCGGGGAGACGGTCGACGTGTGGTTCGACGGGGCGGGCCGCAGCGTGCCGCCGCCCACGAGCGGCACGACGGTCTGGCAGCACGCCCTGACCCTGGGCGTCTGCGCCACGGCCGGCTCGGCCGGGGTGGTGCTGCTCGGCAACGCGGCCGTACGACGGGCGGCGAACCGGCACCGGATGGCGGAATGGGAGCGCGCCTGGGCGCGTACGGAACCGGAGTGGACCCGCCGGCGGGCCTGACGCGCGGCCCCTGGCGGCAACCCGTCGGAACGTGTCGGTCATGCCCTGTGGGGTCGCCGGCGGCGGTTCCAGCGTGTGAACGGTCCGCGCGCGCGGACGCCCGAAGGTCATCTCCCCAGGAACAGCGGGTGGGGGGCACCGGCCGGTCGAGCGAAGCCGAGACCGGGGGAGGTCGCCGGGGCGGGGCCGGGCTCGGCGCGGGCCCTGGCGAGTGGCCGGACCCCGCGCGTACGGTGTGATCATCACGCCGTCCGCACCCAAGGTGGTCCTGCATGGCACTGTTCGACCTCCCCCTCGACGAGCTCCGTGAGTACCGCGGTTCCGCCGCCGAACCCGAGGACTTCGACGCCTTCTGGTCCAAGACCCTCCAGGAGGCGCGCGAGCACGACCTGGACGCCCGGTTCGAGCCCGTCGAGTCGGACCTGGCGACTGTGCAGGTGTTCGACGTGACCTTCGCCGGGTTCGGCGGCCACCCGGTGAAGGGCTGGCTGCTGCTGCCCGCCGCCGCGACGCGTCCGCTGCCGCTGGTGGTCGAGTTCGTCGGGTACGGGGGCGGGCGCGGCCTGCCGCACGAGCATCTGCTGTGGGCGTCCACGGGCCGCGCGCACTTCGTGATGGACACCCGCGGCCAGGGCAGCGCCTGGGGCGGCGGTGGCGGCACCCCGGACCCGGTCGGCGGCGCTCCGGCCTACCCCGGTTTCATGACCCGGGGCATCGACGCGCCCGAGAACTACTACTACCGCCGGGTGTTCACGGACGCGGTGCGCGCCGTCGAGGCGGCCCGCTCGCATCCGCTCACCGACCCGGCCAGGACCGTCGTGCTCGGCGCCAGCCAGGGCGGCGGCATCAGCATCGCCGTCGGCGGTCTGGTCCCGGACCTGGTGGCGGTCGCGCCGGACGTGCCGTTCCTGTGCGACTACCCGCGCGCCACTACCTTGACGGACCGTCACCCCTACCGCGAGATCGGCCTCTATCTCAAGACCCACCGCGGCCGCGCCGAGGACGCCCTGCGCACGCTGTCCTACTTCGACGGGGTGCACTTCGCCGCGCGCGGCCGGGCCCCCGCGCTGTTCTCCGCGGCGCTGGAGGACCAGACGTGCCCGCCGTCCACGGTGTTCGCGGCGTTCAACGCCTGGGCGCACGAGGACAAGGCGATCGAGGTGTACGACTTCAACGACCACGAGGGCGGCGGCCCGTTCCAGGCCGCCGCCAGGATGCGCTGGCTGCGGTCGTACGCCTGAGAGGCCCGGGGTGAGGACGATGGGGACACAGGAGGCCGCGGAGCGGTTCGTCCGCGTGTGGGAGCGGGGCTGGGCCGAGCACGACGTGGACGCGCTGCTCGCGCTGTACGCCGAGGAGTGCGTCCACCGCTCCATGCCGTTCCGTGAGCCGCACCGCGGGCGCGCCGAGCTGGGTGAGTATCTGCGCTGGTCGTTCGCTCAGGAGCGGGTGACCGACGTGCGGTTCGCGCCGCCGGTCGTGGGCCAGGCCGGGGTGGTGGTGGCGGAGTTCCGGGTGCTCGGCGAGGAGGGCGGGCGTCACGCCACTCTCGCCGGCTGTGTCTTCGTCCGGTTCGGCGCCGACGGGCTGGCGGTCGAGACCCGGGACTACTGGCACACCGCCGACGGCCACCAGGAGCCGACGGGCCCGTTGTTCTTCACCTGACCTCGCCCCCGTGCCGGGCGGCCCTCCCTTCCGCGCCGTCCGACCAGTCGGTACGTTCGGGGAGCCCCGGTCCGCAGGGTCGTGGACCGGGCTTCCTACGGACGACGGAGGCTGCATGTCCGAGCGCGAGCCAGAGATCCACGGCCACTGCGACGCCCGCTTCACGGCGGTGCGTTCGGCGTTCGAGGAGAACTTCCGGGAGCGGGAGGAACTGGGCGCGGCCGTCACCGTCGTCGCCGACGGCGTGACCGTGGTCGATCTGTGGGGCGGCTGGGCTGACCCGGCCCGCGCGCGGCCCTGGGAGCGCGACACGCTGGTCAACGTGTGGTCGACGTCCAAGGGCCCGGTGGCGCTGTGCGCGCACATCCTCGCCGACCGGGGGCTGCTGGACCTGGACGCCCCGGTGGCCACGTACTGGCCGGAGTTCGCCGCGGCGGGCAAGGAGAAGGTGCTCGTACGCCATCTGCTCTCCCACCGCGCCGGCCTGTCCGGCCCACGCGAACCGCACTCGTTCGCCGAGCTCTGCGACTGGGACCTGACCACCCGCCGGCTCGCGGCGACGGAGCCCTGGTGGGAGCCGGGGACGCGCTCGGGGTACCACGCGCTGACGTTCGGCCATCTGGTCGGGGAGGTCGTCCGGCGGGTCTCGGGGCTTCGGCCCGGCGCGTTCCTGGCGCGGGAGGTGACCGGGCCGCTCGGCATCGACTTCGGCATCGGACTGCCGGAGCGGGAGGCCGGGAGGGCGGCGGAGCTGACGCATCGCCGGGCCGCCCGGAGCACGGAACAAGCGGCGATCTTCAGCCAGTTGTCGCCCGCCGCGCTCGCCGCGCTGACCAACCCCGTGGTGGGCGCGGCCGAGGCCAACACGTCCGCGTGGCGGGCCGCCGAGATCCCGGCCGCGGGCGGCCACGGCACCGCGCGGGCGGTGGCCGCCCTGTACGGGATATTCGCGGGCCGGGGCACGTACGACGGCCGTCGCGTCCTGTCCCCCGAGGCGGCCGAGCGAGTGCGCGAGGGGCAGGGCAGTTGCCGCGACCTGGTGCTGGGCGCCGGGTTCGCCAGGGAGACCGAGATCGGCCTCGGCCTGTGGCTCAGCGGACCGAACGGCTCGTACGGGCCCAACCCGCGCGCCGTCGGGCACGACGGATTCGGCGGTTCCGCCGGGCTCGCCGACCCCGAGGCGGGCGTGTCGCTCGGCTATGTGATGAACCGCATGGGACCGCACATCGCCGACGACCCCCGCAAGATGGCACTGGTGAACGCCCTGTACGGCGCCCTCTGACCGGGCCGCGCACCCTCCCGCGGCCACTTCCCGCCCAGCCTGTTTCGGCCGAACCAGCGGGTCGGTCTTCCCTGGTGGTTTAGACCAATGCTAATTCTGGTGGCGCAATGAGCCCGCACGGCTACGGCACGTCACCAACAGGAGGGCGCGGCATGGCCCGCACCACCCCGCACGACCGCCCGCACACCGACGAACAGCCCCTGTACTGGCGGGTCGCGACGGAGCTGCTCGGCGAACTACGCGACGGCACGATCCCGCCCGGCGAACGACTGCCGGGCGAACGGCAGTTGGCCGAGCACTTCGGGGTCAGCAGAGAGACCGTACGGCAGGCGCTGGAGGTGCTGCGCCGGGACGGCCTGGTCGCCACCGACCGGCGCGGCAGCCACGCCACCCTGCCCGGCCCTCCGGTCGAGCACCCGACATCACTGGCCTTCCCGATCGGCGTCCGGCGCGGCCCCGACGAACGCGCCGTCGACCGGGCGACCGTCACCTGGGAGACACCCCCACCCGCGCACGCGGCGGCGCTCCGGCTCGCCCCGCTCCGGCCGACCCTGATGCACCGTTACGAGTCCGCCTCCCCCGACGGCCGCGGCCTGCGCAGCGCCGTCACCTCCTTCTCGGACGTGGCCCTGGCCGAGGTGGCGGAGCTGGGCCGCTACCGCGACCGCGCCGACGGCACCTCGGCGGCCCAGCTGCGCCGCGCCTACGACTGGATGCGGACGGCGGGGCTGACCCTGCACCACCGCGACGCCATCACCCGTCTCCCCGACAGCTCCTCGGTCCGGGTGACCCGCCTGGTGCACGACCAGCACGAGCGGCCTCTGGAGTTCACCGAGCTCGTCGTGGACGCCCAACGGGACGCGCTGGTCTACGAGTTCACCCTGCCGGCAGCGGTCTGACCCCCGGCAGCCGTCCAGGAGAGTCTCCGCCAGGGCCGATCGGCTGTCCAAGGCGCCGGGCCACGACCATCCGCACCCGCGGACTTCCGTCCCGCCGCCGCCCGAAATCGGGCAGCGGGTGCAGGTCCACCCGGAACCCGGCGCCTTCCAGCTCCCGCAGCAGATGCCCGAACCGCACGGCCCGGTAGTACATGACGAACGGCGGCCGCCAGACGGCGTTGCGGACCCGCATCACGAGGTCGAAACCCAGGAGCATGCCGTTCACGAGGGAGACCGTCCGGGGCGGGCTCACGACCGGGAAGGCGAAGCACCCGCCCGGCCGCAGCACGGAATGGACCTGCGCGAACAGCCCCGGCAGTTCCCGCGGCAGGAAGTGCCCGAGCGCCCCGAAGCTCACCGCCAGGTCGAAGAGAGGGCGGAACGGCAGCGCCCGGGCGTCCGCCCGCACCCAGGACACCCGGGGCACGCCGGACGGGACCCGCTCCCGCGCGACCGCGAGCATGCCCGCACTGAAGTCGACCCCCGTGACACTCCGCTCGCACACGTCCCGCAGCGCGTCGGCGCCCGCCCCGGTCCCGCAGCACACGTCGAGCCCGTCCTCGAACGGCCCGATCCGCCGCAGCGCCGCGGCGACGGCGTCCAGCACCGAGTCCGGCGTCCGGAAGGGCGTCTGGTCGAATTTGGGCGCGAGCAGGTCGTAGCCGCGCTCGACCGACGACAACGCCTGGACGGCGAGTTCACGCAGGCTGGGGCCTTGGGGGCTGAACATCGGCCTCAGCTTAGCCCCGCCCGGCCGGCAACGGCGGCATCGGCGGGACAGACCGCTCGGGGGCCGGAGCCACCCCGAGCCGCCGTGGCGTGCGTCACAGCACCGGCGCCCTGTCGGGTGGTACTGTGCGAGGAGCACTTGTGTACGCCCCATTGTGGCGCCGGTGCCATTCCTTCCTCAGCCCGCGCGACACCGCCGTTCCCGGCCGGTGCAGCGGCTTTCCGGCACTCCATCCTCGCGGACCTCCGCGTCCGCGGCCGAGGTGCTGTTCCCGCCGCCCGGAGGCCTCTCCATTCGCCTCGTCCGCGGCCCCTCCCCCTTCCCTTCGCTCATGCCCGCCTGCGACGCAGGCCTCCGAGTCCGTGAAAGGACCGACCTCCATGACCACCACACTCGAACACCCTCCCCTCCAGCGGCAGGTCCCGGCGGCCCAGGCCGTCACCGGCGTCCTCGACATCGACGCGGGCGGCAAGGGGCACCTGCGCGGGCACGACTGCCTGCCCACGCCGGCCGATCCGCAGCTCCCCGCCGCCCTGATCCGCAGGTACGGGCTGCGCAAGGGCGACTTCGTCGAAGCCGTTTGCGGCTCCCAGCGCGCCGTGACCGAGGTCGAGCGCGTGGGCGGCGAGGCACCCGGACAGCTCCGGGACCGCCGCCACTTCCACGACCTCACACCTCTGCACCCCCGCGAGCGGCTCCGCCTCGAACACCCGGCGGCCGGCCTCACCGGACGCGTCGCCGACCTGCTCTCCCCCGTCGGCAAGGGGCAGCGCGGGCTGATCGTGGCCCCGCCCAAGACAGGCAAGACCGTACTGCTCCAGCAGGTCGCGGCCGCCGTCGCCGGCAACCACCCCGAGTGCCGGCTGATGGTCGTGCTCCTCGACGAGCGCCCCGAGGAGGTCACCGACATGCGGCGTTCGGTGCGCGGCGAGGTGTACGCCTCGACCTTCGACCGGACACCCAAGCAGCACATCGCGCTCGCCGAGCTGGTGATCGAACGGGCCAAGCGGCTCGTCGAGGCCGGTGAGGACGTCGTGATCCTGCTCGACTCGCTGACCCGGCTGTGCCGGGCCCACAACAACGCGGCGGCCTCCGGCGGCCGTACCCTCTCCGGCGGTGTGGACGCCGCCGCGCTGCAGGGGCCCAAGCGGTTCTTCGGTGCCGCGCGGCTGGCCGAGGAGGGCGGTTCCCTGACCGTCCTGGCCACCGCCCTGGTCGAGACCGGCTCACGGGCCGACGACTTCTTCTTCGAGGAGCTCAAGGGCACCGGCAACATGGAACTCCGGCTGAGCCGCGAACTCGCCTCGCGCCGCGTCTTCCCCGCCGTCGACATCACTGGCTCCGGCACCCGCCGCGAGGAACTGCTGCTGTCCCCGGCCGAGTCGGCCGCCGCGCACGGCCTGCGGAGGGCGCTGCGCAGCCGTGACGGCGAGGCCGGTCCGGAGACGCTGCTGGAGCGGATGCGACAGACCCCGGACAACGCGACCTTCCTGCGCCGGATCCAGCCGACGCTGCCGGCCGGCTAGGCGGCCGCCGCCTCCCGGGCGACGCGCCACGCCGGGCCCACGTGCGGCATCCGGGTGCACGCCGGCACCGCTCGGCCCGGCCAGCACCGATCGAGGCCGGTCCGTTCCTAGGTTGATCATATGACGATGGGACTCTCTTCTCGGGTAGCCGTGTCGACCTGCGGTCTCTGCCTGGCCGGCGCCCTGACCTTCGCGCCTGTCGCCGCCGCCGCCCCGGCCGGGGCCGACCCCGGAGCGCCGGGCGTGCCGCGCGGAACGGCACCGGTTCCGGCCGTGCTGTACCGCCCCGGCACACAGGTGCGGCCACGCTCCGGCGCGCCGGAGGTCCCGGACGTCTCCGCCCTGTCGTGGCTGGTGGCCGACGCCCGCACCGGCGAGGTGCTCGCCGCGCGGAACGCGCACCGCAAGCTGCCGCCCGCCAGCACCCTCAAGACCCTGTTCGCCCTCACCGTGCTGCCCGTGCTGCCCGGCGGCATCCAGCACCGGGTCACCTACGGCGAGCTGGCGGAGGTCGGCGAGGGCAGCAGCCTCGTCGGCGTCAGCGAGGGGCACTCGTACCGCATCTCGGACCTGTGGCGCGGGGTGTTCCTCAGCTCGGGCAACGACGCCGTGCACGTGCTGGCCGGGCTCAACGGCGGCTGGGACGTCACCTCCCGGCAGATGGAGGCCAAGGCCAGGGTCCTCGGCGCCCGCGACACCCGGGTCCTGTCGCCCGACGGATACGACGCGGACGGTCAGGTGTCCTCGGCGTACGACCTGGCCGTCTTCGGCCGGGAGGGACTGCGCAACGCGGAGTTCGCCCGCTACTGCGGCACCCTCGAGGCCAAGTTCCCCGGGGAGGACGGCCGGCCGTACGACATCCGCAACACCAACCGGCTGCTGACCGGCGACGACGGCGTGCGCCGCTACCCGGGCCTGATCGGCGTCAAGAACGGCTACACCAGCGGGGCCGGGAACACCCTCGTGGCCGCGGCCCGGCGCGGCGGACGCACCCTCGTCGTGACGGTGATGAACCCTCAGTCGGGCGTCCCCTTCGACGTCTACGAGGAGGCCCGGTCGCTGCTCGACTGGGGCTTCGGCGCCGCCGGCCGGGTGGACCCGGTCGGCTCGCTGGACGCCCTGCGCGGCAAGCCGCGACCCGGTCCCGAGGCCGCGCCCGCCCCGGTGGCCGCCGGGGTCACGCCGGAGCCCGCCCCCGGCTGGCCCGAGACGGCGGCGATCGCGGCGGCCGCCTGTCTCGGCGCGGCGGCGGCCGCACTGGTCCTGCGGCTCAAGGTCTTCCAGATCGAGGACTGACCGACCGGCATCCCCAGCAGCAGCCCCAAGGTGATCCAGGCGTAGGTGTTGCTGCCGAGGAACCCGTCGATCCCGGACGCGTCGTCGAACCACAGCCACACCACGCTGGTGCACATCACCGCGTACAGCACGGCCGCCACCCGTGGCTGCCCGGCGCGGACCAGCAGCACGAACGCCGGCAGCAGCCACACGAGGTGGTGCACCCAGGTGATCGGGCTGACCAGACACGCCGTCAGGCCGGTGAGAGCGAAGGCGGCGTACCAGTCGCCCGCCGCCACCGCCTTACCGGAGCGCCACACCCACACGCCGAGCACCAGCAGCACCGTGACCGCCCAGACCGCGCGGCTCTCGATGTCCAGCCGGGCCAGGACGCCCTGCAGGGACTGGTTGGAGACGTAGTCCAGCCGGCCCACCCGGGTGGTGTCCCACATGGCGTGCGCCCAGTAGAAGCGCGACCCCTCGGGTGTCACCAGGGCCGCGAGCCCCGTCGCGCCGGCGGCCACGCCCGTGGCGACGGCGGCGGCGCGCCGGCGTCCGGCGAGCAGCAGCAGGCCGATGAAGAGGGCGGGCGTGAGCTTGATGGCGGCCGCGAGGCCGATGCCGATACCGGCCCAGCGGCCCCGACCGGTGGAGAGCAGCCAGGCGTCGATCAGGACCAGGGCCAGCAGCAGGACGTTGACCTGCCCGAAGCTGAACGTGTCGCGCAGCGGTTCGTACAGCGCGAGGGCGCAGGCGGCCAGGGCGCAGCCGTACCAGCCGTGTCGGTGCCAGGCGCGGCCGGTCAGCACCCGCATGGACACGGCCAGGGCCGCCAGGTTGAGCAGCAGCGCGATGACGATCGCGGTCCGCAATCCGACCAGGGCCATGGGCAGCATCGCCACGGCGGCGAACGGCGGGTAGGTGAAGCCGTACATCGTGTCCGGCACCCGGTAGTCGTAGAGCCGGCCGCCGTCGTGGATCCAGTGATGGATGGCGCCGTGGTAGACGCGCAGGTCGAACCAGTCGCGCAGGAGCGGCACGGTCGCGGTGAAGACGGTCAGGGCGGCGGCGAGGACCAGTACGAGCAGCAGCCGCCCGCGGTCGGTGCGAGGAGTTCTCATGCGGTACGCCCCAGGACCGGGGCCTGCACGGCCTGGTGGGCCTGCCACAGCACGACCACGGCGAGTACGCCGCCGGAGACGGCGAGCATCAGCTGCCCCAGGTCGGCCGGGCCGCCGCTGGGGAGGACGAACAGCGCGAGCACACAGGTGACCGCCGCGACCCGGTGCCGTACCGAGGCGTTGGGCGCCGCGGCGGCGATGAGGAACAAGCCCCACAGCGCGTACCAGGGCCGGATCGCCGGGCCGAAGGCGGCCACCGCCGCCAGGCTGAGGCCGAGGGCGTACACCGGGCGCGGGCGCAGCCGCACCCATATGACGAGCAGCACGGCCGCCGTGACCAGCAGGCCGATCGTGTGCCAGGCGGGCACGGCGAGCGGTGCGAGGTCGCTGCCGAGCCGCTCCAGCAGGGCGCCGGTGGCGCGGCCGAGCAGGCTGGTCAGGGCCCAGTTGTGCGGAGAGACGGGGGTGTTCAGAGCGGCGATCCACCCGTATCCCGTACCGGCGACGGCGGTCACGGCGACCGTCGTCGCGGCCGACGCGGCGGCGGTCGTCAGTACCGCCCGCCCGGCGCTGCGGCCCGCGCGCATCTGGAGGACGACGAGCGCGGCGAGCCCGAGCGCGGCGGGCGCCTTGACGAGCGCGGCGAGGGTGATGAGGACGGCGCCCAGGACCGGCCGGCGGCCCAGCGCGGCGACCAGGCCCACACCGAGCAGGCCGAGCATCATGGCGTCGTTGTGCGCGCCGGCCACCAGGTGCAGCAGCACCAGCGGGTTGAGGGCGCCGAGCCACAGCGCGGCGGCCGGGTCGGCGCCGCTGTGCCGGGCGAGGCGGGGCAGCGCGGCCGCCATCAGGGCCACGCCGAGCAGCGCCAGCAGCCGCATGCCCATGAGACCGGCGGGGACCTCACCACGGGTCAGGCCGGACAGCGCGGAGGCGGCGGCGAGGAACACCGGGCCGTAGGGGGCGGCGGTGTGCTGCCACACCGGGGACACCTCGTCGGCGAGCGGGCCGCCGAGCTGGGAGGGTCCGTGCGTGTACACGTCGATCTGCGCGTCGACCATGGCGCCCTGGGCGAGGTAGCTGTAGACGTCCCGGCTGAACAGCGGCGGCGCCAGCAGCAGCGGGGCCGCCCAGAGGGCGAGGACGAGCAGCAGGGAGCGGGGCGTGGGTGGTTCGGGGCCGCGCAGCAGCCTGCCGAGCAGGGCCCAGGCCGCTATCAGCAGGACGACGCCGAAGTAGACGCCGACCAGGCCGAGCGCGGCGCCGGCCGAGGAGGGCGACAGCAGTTCGCGGACCGGGAGGGCTCCGGCCGTCTCACCACCCAGCGCGAGAAAGGCGGTACCGGCCAGACCGAGCATCTGACAGCGGCGGAGATCGACGGAGGAAGCCATGGCCAACACTCGGTCAGCGTGTCAACGCCGGGTGGCCGGAAAACGACGCGCCGCCCTCGGGGGGTTAACCTGCGCATGACCTCCGTGTGATCAGAAGACCGACAGTCCGGTGAGCGTCGTGAAACGGTCCAGGGCAGCGACGCCCGCCACCGAGTTGCCGCGCTCGTCGAGCCCCGGGCTCCACACGCACAACGTGCAGCGGCCCGGCACCACGGCGACGATTCCTCCACCGACCCCGCTCTTGCCGGGCAGGCCGACGCGGTAGGCGAAGTCGCCGGCCGCGTCGTACGTCCCGCAGGTCAGCATCACCGCGTTGACCTGCTTGGCCTGGCTGCGGCTCAGCAGCCGCGAGCCGTCGGCGCGCACACCGTGCCGGGCCAGGAAGGCGGTGGCCAGGGCGAGGTCCGCGCAGGACGCCCGGATCGAGCACTGCCGGAAGTACTGGTCGAGCAGCAGCGGCACCTGGTTGTCGATGTTGCCGTACGAGGCCATGAAATGGGCCAGCGCGGCGTTGCGGTCGCCGTGCGCGGTCTCGGACGCGGCGACCTCGGTGTCGAAGTCCAGGCCGGGATTGCCGCTCTCGTCGCGCAGGAACTGGAGCAGCGTGCCCGCCGCGTCGCCGGTGCGGGTCTGGAGGCGGTCGGTGACGACCAGCGCGCCGGCGTTGATGAACGGATTGCGCGGAATGCCGTTCTCGTACTCCAGCTGGACCAGGGAGTTGAAGGGGTTGCCGGAGGGCTCGCGGCCGACGTGCTCCCAGAGCACGTCGCCCTCGCGGGCCAGGTCGAGGGCGAGGGTGTAGACCTTGGTGACGGACTGCGTGGAGAACGGCTCGCGCCACTCCCCCACGCCGTACACCGTGCCGTCCAGTTCCGCGACGGCCATGCCGAAGCGGCGCGGGTCGCAGGCGGCCAGCGCCGGGATGTAGTCGGCGGGGCGGCCGCTGCCGGGGGTGTGCTCGATCTCCTCGGCGATGCGCTCCAGGACCGGTGAGAAGCTCAGCGACGACGTCATGATCACCAGTGTGCCTCCGCTCCGGTCCCGGTGCGCACCCGCAGGTCAGACCGTGGGTGAGCCGGTGCCCGCGAGGACCTCCGGCCTCAGCAGCGCCGCGAGCCGCTCGGGCGGCAGCAGGCCCTTCTCCAGCATCATGCCGGGCAAGGTCGACCCGGTGACCGCCGAGGTCGTCAACCAGGTCTGCACCGGCGGCAGTTTGAACTCGCCGAAGCCCGCGCGCGGCCAGAAGGACAGCAGGCGCGGGTCGTTGCAGCTCTTCGAGAGCTTGACGGCGATCCGCTTGAGCACGCCGGACATCTGCACGAACGCGCCGCAGTCCTGATCGGCGTACCGGTGATGGGAAAGTTCTCCGTGGCACGCAGGGTGTGGATGCCCCAACATGGCTGTAGGGCACCCTCTTTCAAAGACGAACAGGGCACACGCCCGCAGGGCCCCCAGGGGCGCGGGGGACTGTGCCACCAGCGACACACGACCCGCGGCCAGGGGCGGACCCGGGCCGCCGAGTGTCAGGCGGAAGCCGAGAGCACCAGCGGATCCAGCGCAGGCACCGCACGCACCGCCCCCACCGGCTTCCCGCCGCCCAGCAACGGCTCGCCCGCGAACTCGGTGAGCAGGCCCGGGTCCACCCCGGCGCGCGCCAGCGCGGCGGCGGCCACCGGGACACGCGCCCGGCTCGCACCGTCGGCGATCTTCACGGCGACGGCCCGCCCGTCGGGCAGCGCCGCGACCTGCACGCCCTCGAAGCCGTCCTTGGCGAGCAGCCCGGGCACCGCCCGCATCAGCGCGGCCACGTCCCGACCGGAGCCGGAGGCCATCTCGGCGTGCTCGCGCATCGCGTCGGCGACCCGCGCCTCGGGGGTGCCGGGCCCGGCGGTCAGGAGCCGCGAGGCGGCGCGCGCCAGACCGTGCAGGGAGACGGAGAACAGCGGCGCGCCGCAGCCGTCGACGGTCACCTGCGCGACGCGCCGGCCGGTGAGGTCCTCGACGATCTCGGCGATGGCCTGCTGGAGGGGGTGGGCGGGGTCGAGGTAGTCGTCGAGGGACCAGCCGTTGAGCTTGGCCGTCCAGAGCATGGCGGCGTGCTTGCCGGAGCAGTTCTGCGCGAGCCGGGAGGGCGTACGGCCCTCGCGCACCCAGGCGTCCCGCACCACCGGATCGAGCGGCATGTCGGGCACGTTGCGCAGGTCGCTCTCGGCGAGCCGGGCGAGCTCCAGGATGCGCCGCGTGCCGGCGAGGTGGCGTTCCTCGCCGGAGTGGCTGGCGGCGGCGAGGGAGAGCAGCTCGCCGTCGAGCGGCAGCCCGGCACGCACCATGGCCGCGGCCTGGAGGGGCTTGAGCGCGGAGCGCGGGTAGAACGCCGCCTCGATGTCGCCGAGCTGGAACTCGACCTCGCCGTCCGCGCCGAGGACGACGACGGAGCCGTAGTGGACGCCCTCCACGATCCCGGCGCGTATGAGCTGGGCGACGGGGGCGTGGCGGGGCTCCCGGACGAGGGGCGCGTCGACGACGGAGCCGTAGTGCACCATCGACTCGTTCTCCTTCACTTTCACTGCGGGGCCGAGGTGGACCGGTTCACGGGTCACGCGTCGGTTCCGCCTTCCGTGGGGGTGTCCGCGCGCGCGGGGCGCACGATGTCGGTCAGGGTGGTCTCGACCCGGTCCAGGTGGTGGGACATGGCCTCGATCGCGTCCTGCTGGATACCTTCGGTCAGCGCCTCGACGATGGCCCGGTGCTCGCGGTCGGACTGCTCTCGCCGGCCGCCGAGCTCGTTCAGGAAGGCCGACTGGCGGGCCAGCGCGTCCCGGATCTCCTCGATGACCCGGCGGAACACCGGGTTCTGCGCGGCCTCGGCCACGGCCAGGTGGAAGACGGTGTCCATCGCGACCCACGCGGTGGTGTCCGTCTCCCGCTCCATCCGGTCCAGGAGGTGGGTCAGACGGTCGAGGTTCTCCGGGGTGCGGCGCAGCGCCGCGTACCCGGCGACGGGGATCTCGACGTGGCGGCGCACCTCCAGCAGGTCGCTGGCCGAGTAGTCGCCGAAGGTGGGGTCCTCGACGCTGCCGGCGACGACGAAGGTGCCCTTGCCGGTCTTGGCGACGGTCAGCCCCATCGTCTGCAGGGCACGCAGAGCTTCCCGCAGCACGGGCCGGGAGACTTCGAGCGTGCGGCAGAGCTCCGCCTCGGAGGGGAGCTTGTCGCCGATCGCGTACTCACCACGCTCGATGGCGCCACGGAGGTGGGTGAGCACCGCTTCCATCGCGCTGACGCGCCGCGGGCCGACTCCAGCTGTCTGGCTGTCTGACAGGTTCACAGGGTTGATACTCCGATCCGCCCGCCGATCATGTCAAGCGCGGCCAGGTGGCCTGACGTGCGGGAACCCCCGTAGCGGCAGGGGGGCCACCTACACCCCACCTCGGGGGCCCACGCCATTCTGCTGCCGGCAATGCATTCAGATACTCAAGGACATGACGCAACCAGTGGTGCTTCCGAGGAACTCGTCCACGCGTGAAGGAAAGGGCGACCGACGCGAGGGAAGCGACTTTTCCGAACTGTCCCGCCGGATAACCGAGGCGGGGCTTCTGCGGCGCCGTCCGCTGTATTACACCGTGCGTTTCGGAGCGGTGGCCCTCGCTCTGGCGGGAGGTACGGGGGCGTTTCTCATGGTCGGGAACAGCTGGAGTCAGCTGATCGTGGCCGCGTTCCTGGCCGTGGTCTTCGGCCAGCTCGGGCTCGCGGCCCACGACCTCGCACACCGGCAGGTCTTCTCCCGTCGCCGCCCCAGTGAGGCCGGCGGTCTGCTGGTCGCCGATCTGCTGCTGGGCATGAGCTACGGCTGGTGGATGAACAAGCACACCCGGCACCACGCGAATCCCAATCACGAGGGAAAGGACCCGGACGTCTCCCCCGACATCCTGGTGTGGTCACGGCGGCAGGCACGGAAGGCGAAAGGGCTGCCCCGTTTCGTCGGAAAGCACCAGGCCGCGCTCTTCTTTCCGCTGCTCACCCTGGAAGGGCTGAATCTGAGCTTCAGCAGCTTCAAGGCACTGCGCGATCCGTCGATGAAACGACCCGTTCTCGAGGGGGCGCTGCTGGTCGTCCATTTCGTGCTGTACTTCGGCGCCCTGTTCACCGTCCTCTCCCCCGCCAAGGCGCTCGCGTTCGTCGCCGTCCACCAGGGCCTGTTCGGGATCTGTCTCGGCTCGGTCTTCGCCCCCAACCACAAGGGGATGCCGATGATCGAGGAGGGGACGCGGCTGGACTTCCTGCGCCGCCAGGTCCTCACCTCGCGCAACGTCCGGGGCGGCGCGCTCGTCGACGCCTTCATGGGCGGGCTCAACTACCAGATCGAGCACCACCTCTTCCCCAGCATGCCGACGCCGGCGCTCGGCAGGGCCCAGATCATCACTGAGCGGTACTGCGCCGAGCTGGGCATCCCGTACCACCAGACGGGTCTGCTGGCCTCGCACCGGGAGGCGCTGCTTCATCTCAGAAGCGTCGGGGAGCCGCTGCGCGGGGCCGGTGGCTGACACCTCGCCGGGGGTGGGCGGAGGGCCTTCGTCTCCGCCCACCGTCCCCTACGACCACACCGCCGTGCCGATCGCCGCCCCCGCGAACGCCGCGCCGAGACCCGCGACCACGCTGCCCACGACGTTGACCACGGCGAAGAGCCTCTCTCCCGTCTCGGCCAGCCGCAAGGTCTCGTACGAGAAGGTCGAGTACGTGGTCAGCGCCCCGCACAGGCCCGTGCCGAGCAGCAGCTGCAGGTGGGAACTCGCGGCGCCGGCGGCTGCCGCGCCGGCCAGCAGGCCGAGGACCGCACAGCCGACGACGTTGACCGTGAAGGTGCCCCAGGGGAAGACGGAGTCGTGCCGGGACCGCACCGCCCGGTCGGTGAGATAGCGCAGCGGGGCGCCGACCATGGCGCCCACGACGACCAGCAGCCAGTTCACGAGGCCTGCCCGCCCTTCGGGCCGGGTGCGCCCCGGCCGGCGTACCTGATGACCTCGCGGTCTCGACGGATCACGAGCCCCTCGGCCACCGGCGGGTCCTCGCTCCCGGACGACAGCCGGGAGGTCTCTTGGACGCGGACGGTCACGCGGGTGGCGTCGCCGGTGAGTCGGGTCATCGCCGCCTCCAGGTCAGGAAACGGCGGGTCACGGTCACCCCGGCCCAGACGGCGGCGAGCGCCACCACGACGGTGGTGGCCAGGTAGACCGCCGCGGTACCCAGGTGGCCGGAGCCGGCCAGCCGCTGGAAGTCGACCGCGTACGTCGAGAAGGTGGTGAAGCCTCCGAGCACCCCGGTGCCGAAGAAGGGGCGGGCCAGGCGGGGCGCGGCCCGGAGCTCGGTGACGAGCACCATGAACACGCCGATCGCCGCGCAGCCGACGGCATTGACCCAGAAGGTCGACCAGGGGAATCCGCCCGTCGGCGCGGGCCACCACAGGGCGGCCGCGTACCGGGCCGTCGCGCCGAGCGCGCCACCGACGGCGACCACCGCGACGACGGGCACCTCGGCCCGCCAGCCGGTCCGTCGTGGCGGACGCGTGCCCGGAGGGAGGCTCTCGGTCTCCGGGGATGTCATGGCCGTACGTCTCCTGCTCGCCGGGGCCCGGACACACGGGCACCTGCCTTCGCGAACAGGGACCGTTGGCGGCACCGATGCCACGGTTCGGGTACGGCGGGCCCCACCGCCGCGCCGCGGGCACGCGACCGCAGTCAGGCTAACTCCGTGGCCGCGCCCCCGTCACTTCGGCGCCGGCGCCTCGGACACGGCGACGCCGCGTTCGCGGACACTGCCCATGACCAGCAGTCCGCCCGCCTCGCAGACGCTGGTGACCATGCGGAAGCCGGGGCGGCGGTGGGTGAGGTGATGGACGATGTCGCCGTCGTCGTCGAACGCCAGGACGGCGCCCTGGGCCGGTGGGCGGAGGGGGGCGTGCACGGCCGTCCGGGCCGCGGCGCGGCGTACGGCGGCGGGCGCGCGGTGCAGCAGGTCGAGGGCGGCGAGGCGCGGGCCGGCCAGCGCCACCCAGAACGGGCCGTCGAGGCCGCCGCGCCAGATGTTGTCGGGCATGCCCGGCAGGTCCTCCGCGAAGGGTTCGTGCTGCCCGGCGCGTGGGCCGGTGAGCCAGTAGCGGGTGAGACGGCACGCGCTGGTCTCGGCGACGACCAGGAACGAGCCGTCCCGGCTCACGGTGAGGCCGTTCGCGAACTGCAGGTCCTCCAGCAGTACTTCGGGCCGCTCGCTGCCGGGTTCCAGCCGCAACAACCGGCCCGTGCCGGTCTGTTCGACCACCTCGCCGATCCAGTGCTCCAGCGGATGGCGGCGGCTGGAGACGGTGAAGCAGACGCTGCCGTCCGGCAGGGTGACCGCGTTGCTGCAGAACCGCAGCGGCTCCCCCGCCACCGAGTCGGCGAGGACGCGAACGGTGCCTTGGGTGAGATCGGCGCGCAGCAGCCCGCGTTCGGCGTCGCAGACCAACAGGGCGCCGTCGGGGAGGAGTTCGAGGCCGAGCGGACGGCCGCCGGTCTCCGCCACGGTCACGACCCGGGTCGCCGCGGGATCGGCCAGGCCGTCCAGACGCAGGATGCGGCCGTCATCGACGCCGGTCAGCACGCGGCCCTGGACGTCGACGACGACGTCCTCCGGGCCGCGCGCGCCGATGTCGACATAGCGGAGCGGCACCAAAGGCGTGGGGGTGTGCATGAGCGGCTTCCCTTCGCGGTCGGAGGTGTGACCCCCGCTGGCTACCCGCTGCGACCCCCGCGCTACCAGCCCTTCTCGAAGATCCGGGCCACCTCGGCGATCCGGACCTCGTCACGGCGGTAGTGGACACGGCGCCGGACGCGCTTGGCGCGCAACATGCCGAGGTTCGTGAGGAGGGTGAGGTGGGTGCGGGCCACCGCGCGCGGCACACCGAGCTTCGCGGCCACGGCGTCGGCGCAGACTCCGTCGGTGACGAGGTCGGCGTGCCGCTGGCGCGGGAAGTGGGCGACCGGATCCTTGAGCCATTCCAGGATGCGCAGGCGGGCGTCGCCGGCGGGAGTCCTCAGCATCGCGTCCCCCTCGTTCCGGACCCTCTACGTGGCGTTTCCCCCCTGGGGCGCCGGGCAAGCCGCCGCATCCGGCACACCGCCGGAGTTGACCGGGATCGAACGGGCCTTCGACTCGATATCGCGGGCATCGGCCGTCGTCCTGATGGCGCAGGGCGTCCACACGGTGCTGCGACGGGCGGGGCGCCAGGTACCGCAGGACGTGGTGGCCGGCGGCTTCGACGACTCGCCCGCCGCGGTCGGTGGGTACTGCTCGCCCGGAACGGCGGGAAGGGTCCGGCGGCGGTGATCCTGCCCACGGAGCTGGTGAGGCGCGAGTCGACCTAGGTCCGGGCCCCCGCCCGCCGCCTCCCCAGCTCTTGCACACGCACTAGTCTTCCGAGTCGGGAATTCTGTTCAGATAACTGGCGAGGCGTTTTAGGATCTCGTCCGCGGTCTTCGTCCAGACGTAGGGCTTGGGGTCGGTGTTCCAGGCGGCGATCCAGGCGCGGATGTCCTTCTCCAGGGCCTGGACGCTTTTGTGGACCCCGCGTCGTATCTGTTTGTTTGTCAGCTCCGCGAACCACCGCTCGACCAGGTTGAGCCAGGACGATCCAGTGGGTGTGAAATGCAGGTGGAAGCGGGGGTGGGCCAGCAGCCAGGTCTTGATGGCGGGGGTCTTGTGGGTGGCGTAGTTGTCCAGGACCAGGTGGACGTCCAGGCCCGCCGGGATCTCCTGATCGAGTTTGATCAGGAACTTCTTGAACTCCTCGGCCCGGTGCCGGCGGTGCAGGGAGCCGATCACCTTGCCCGTGGCCACCTCGAGTGCGGCGAACAGCGTGGTGGTACCCGCCCGCACGTAGTCGTGGGTGACCCGCTGCGGGACCCCGGGCATCATCGGCAGCACCGGCTGCGAACGGTCGAGTGCCTGGATCTGGCTCTTCTCGTCGACGCAGAACACCAGCGCCCGCTCGGGCGGGTCGAGGTAAAGGCCGACGACGTCGTGGACCTTGTCGACGAAGTACGGGTCCGTCGACAGCTTGAATGTCTCCGAGCGATGCGGCTGCAGCCCGAAAGCCCGCCAGATCCGCGACACGGACGACTGCGACAGCCCCATCTCCTTGGCCATCGCCCGTGTCGACCAGTGCGTGGCATTCTTCGGCGTCGACTCCAGCGTCTTGGTGACCACCGCGGCGACCTGCTCATCGGTGACCGTCCGGGGGCCGCCCGATCGCGGCATGTCGCCCAGGCCGGCGATCCGGTGCTCGACAAACCGCTTCCGCCACCGGCCGACCGCATGCGGAGTGGAGTGCACCTGCGCGGCCACGTCCTTGTTCGATGCGCCGGTGGCGCAGGCCAGGATGATCCGGCACCGCAAAGCCCACGCCTGTGGTGTGGAGCGGCGCCGCACCCATCCCTCCAGCGCAGACCGTTCCTCATCCGACAGGTTAACTCGGCCTTCGGCCGCCCAGTACGTGCCACCAGGCAACCCTACACATCTGAACGGAATTCCCGACTCAGAAGACTAGTTGTATCTTCAATAAATGGCCGGATCGGTGTTACCGTGCGGACATGGCAGCGAACACGGTCGGCACCGGTCTGGAGCAGCGGTGGCGGGACATCCTGTCGGTGCACGCCCGCACGATGGGGGAGATCGACCGCGCGCTCCATCCGCACGGGCTCGGCGCGAGCGACTTCGAGGTGCTGGACATCCTCGTGGCCGAGACACCCGAGGCGGGCGACCACTGCCGGGTGCAGAACCTGGTCGGCCGGGTGCACCTCAGTCAGAGCGCCCTCTCCCGCCTCATCGGCCGGCTGGAGAAGGACGGACTGGTCGAGCGCAACGTCTGCCCGGAGGACCGGCGGGGTGTGTGGGTCTCCCTGACCGACAAGGGCCGCGCCCTGCACGCCGAGGTGCTGCCGCTGCAGCGGGCGGCCCTGCGGCGGACGCTGACCGGCTGAGCCGGACGGGCACTCTTCCCCCTGATGGGGGGCCACCGCTGGGGTACCTGGTCGTGACGGGCTCCGAGCCTCGGGAAAGCTGCCCACACCGGGCCACCGAACACGAGAGGTGCCGAACATGACCGACTCCGACCCGACCGCACTCACGCTGCTGAGGGAGCGGGCCGACAGCGGCGACCCCGACGCGATCGACGAGCTGGTCGAGCTCGCCGGCGAACGGGGGGACCTGGACGAGCTGCGCCGCCTCGCCGACCGGGGCAGCAGCGCCGCGACCGACCAGCTGATCGAGGTCGCCACCGTGCAGGGCAACCTGGACGAGCTGCGCCGACTGGCCGACGCGGGCAACGCCACCGCCGCCGACCAGTTGCTGGAGCTCACCACCGAGTGACGGCCGCGGCGGATCACAGCACGAACTCGGCCCCGTCCGCGAGGACCTCGACACCCGCCTCGCCCGCCTGCGCACGGGCCGCCGAGGCTGGATCGAGCAGAGGGCTCGCGTCGTCGAGGCGGGTGGGGACACGGCGGAGCCCCGGCGGCGTCCCGGGAGCGGTCGGGGCCTTGCCGGCCGTCGTGAAGCCGCTTCCGTCCAGCAGCGCGCAGTCCGCGCCCGCGAGCAGCTCGTCCGGCTCCGCGCCCGGGGCGGCCAGGCGGGGCGCGTAGACGAGGACACCGCCGGTGGCCAGATCCTCGATGCGGTACGCCGTCACCCAGCTCTCGTGCGCCGTGCGCCGTGGCAGATACGACGGCGCCGACGTCCCGACGGGGTGCGCGGTGACGACCAGGCCCCCGGAGAGCACGAAGCCGCCGTCGGTGAGGCTGTCGCACCACTCCCAGGGCTCGTACCGGTCGACCATGGCGCGGGCGGGGGTGAGCGCGGCGAGGACCGGTGGCGCGGCGTACACCTTCAGGCCCGGACCTCCGCGCAGCTCCGTCAGCCCCGACACGTGCTCGGGTTCGGCGTCCGTCAGCAGCACGCCCCGCACCGGTGTGGACCGGGGCCCGGGCGCCGGCCAGAGCGCGGAGGTGGCGGTGAGCTGGGCGCGGATGTCCGGCGAGGCGTTGAGCAACCACCAGTCCCGGGAGTTGCCGGTGACGGCCGCCGCTTCCTGGGTCCGGGAGGGCAGCTTGCCGTCACGGGCGGCGGCGCACGGTGCGCAGCCGCAGTTCCACCGCGGGAAGCCGCCTCCGGCCGCGGTGCCGAGCAGGACGACCCTCAAGACGACCCCCGACGTTCCTTGGCTGCGGATCCTTTCGCTGAGATCTTCCCGCCGCGCGGGGCGCGACCACCCCCGCGCGGGGCTGAATTCCGGCCGACCTCGGCATACGTCGGTGGGGCGGATCCCGCGTGACGTGGGCGTTCACCCGAGGTGAACGCCCGGGCTCAGTGCTGCGGCCGGGCCAGCAGGGCCCGTACCCCGTCCGAGGTGAGCGTCAGACCGTGCGACGAACTGCCGTCGATGGTGAGGGACAGGTCGTCGGAGGGCCACTGCGAGGCCAGGGCGCCGAGCGGCACGAGGCGGTACCGGGAGACGAACGGAAGCAGCTCCGCCATCTCCAGCTCGGAGGTGAACACGGGCACCACCGGCCGCCCGTCCGGTTCCTCCAGCACGGGCAGCGCCACCGCGCCCGGGTCGGCGGCCTCCTCCTCCACGGCGTCGTCCGGCACGGGGATCAGCACGTCGCTGCTGGCGAGCGTGTTCAGCGCCGCCTCGTCCTCGGTGTTCACGACGAGCGCGTCCAGCGCCCGCTGGGCCGGTGTGGGGGTCGGGTCGTTCGCGGGTGTCTCCATGGCGGATTCCCTGATCGTGGGGTTCGGGGGGCCCGCCCGGGCCAAGATCGGTCTCCGGTGCGGCCCTCGACGCGTACCCCGGCGGGGCGCGGACCATGCCCCGCCGGGTCGAGGAATCCTGGGTGCGGCCGTGCCGCCCTGCCGCTGCGCGCGGGCGGTACGCACGCCAAAGTGGGCCGCGGCACCGTGCACTCCCGTCGGCGGAGAGCAGCAGCGCGTGGTCGGGCGAGGGCCGGCCCGGCGAGGAGGTACGGCCACCTCGCGGGCGCCGAGCCCGTCCGCGACGGTCACCGTGGTGCCGTCCCCCTGGACGCGGAGCACCACGCCCGAGCGGGGCGTAGCCGACGTGAGGGCGCCCGGCGGCGTCGAGGCCACATACACCGGGTGGGCCGAGCGCCGCGGCGCGGACGGTGGGGTGTCGTCGCGAGCCGGTGGTGATCGGCCGCACACACCGTGCCGCCCAGGCCGATCGCCTCGCCCGTCGCCGGGCCGCCCGGGCTCATCCACCCGGCGAGGGCGCGGCTCCTACCGCTTCGGGTCGCCCCCTGTCACCCCGCCGGCCCGGCCGGCGCCGTAGTCCAGCCGCTGCGCGGTCCTCACCAGCGCGGCGAGAGGGTCACTCGAAGGAGTGCGCGGCACAACCCGGACACCCAGGGTTTTCCGCACACGGAGACGGACCAGCCATCGTGCGGCCGTGATCCCTGTCAACCGTCCTCCCCTTTCCAGCAGTTCGGGGACACCAGCGCCCGGCGGCGCTGTGCGCCAGGGTAATTCGCCACGCCCCGCCACCCTTTCCACCGCGTAGAAATATCCACCGGTACGGGCATGGCGAATCCAATCAGACAGCCGGAAATTCGCACAAGATGCGTGTTTCTCGCGCATGCGTGCGCGGAGGCGCTCCTGTCGTCAGTTGCTGTGGACGCCGACCTCGTACAGCGAGTAGCCCCAGTCGGTGGCCCGGTCCAGTCCCTGGACGCGGACGTACCGGGCGGGTGTCGGGGTGAACCGCGCGGTGTCGAGCCCGCCGTCGCCGGCGGTGGTGGACCAGGCGGTCTTCCAGTTCGTGCCGTCGGTGGAGAGCTCGACGCGGTACGAGTTGCCGTACGCCCGCTCCCAGTCGAGCGTGACACGGCCGACCAGGTGGGTGGAGCCGAGGTCGATCCGCAGCCACTGGTCGTCGTTCCAGTCGCTGGCCCAGCGGGTGTCGCGGGCGCCGTCGACGGCGCGGCCCGGCGCGTAGCTGGTGAAGGGGTTCCACTCCGCCGAACTGGCCGTGGCCGAGGCGCTCGCAGCCAGGTTCACGCCGGCCTGGTGCCGCTCGGACGCTCCCCAGGTGCCGAGGTAGGACTCGGCGCCCCGGAAGAGGTCGTCCACCACACCCTGGCCGCCGACCCTCCGGATGTCCTCGATCCAATCCGGTACGAGGCCGTAGTGCGCGGCGCCGTCGGTGTTGAGGTCCCAGGTGCGTCGGCCGGTGGTCTGCCGGTCGAGGACCGAGCCGCCGTCGACGCTGCGGAACGGGTACTGCACCGGGTTCGGGGCGTCCGCGCCGCGCGGGCCCGGCCAGCCGCCGACGCCGTTCATGTCGGTGCCGTACCCGTAACCCACGCCGTACTTCTCGCGCAGCGCCTCGGTGCGGCCCGCCTCCGCGATGAAGCCCTCGGAGCCGTGCATGTACTGGGCGATGAAGCCGCCGAGGGAGTAGACCCGCTCCGTCCAGTCGAGGTCCATCCAGCTGTGCGAGGACAGCACGCCCGGATACGACTCGGACTCGAAGATGTCGAGGACCCGGCCGGTGGCCTTGACGCTCATGTGGTCGATCTCGAGCATCATCTTGCGTTGCATCATGCCGCGCACGGCGTACTCACCGAGTGCGGTGAGGCCGCGGACGTTGCACTGGGCGTCCGCGTCGTAGGAGGGCACGTCCACCCCGGCCGGGAGTTCCTTCTCGGCCGCGGGGGCCGCCGCCCCGCCGACGGGGTTGTCGTGCTGCGGGCCCGTGCACTTCTCCGTCTTCCAGAAGGTGCCGGTCGACAAGAACTGGCCGACGTTGATCGCCGTCCCGAGGGTGCCCGAGTCGAAACGGACGCCGCAGAGCGCGTTGTCGAACTTGTGGCACAGGAACATGCTGCGCACGCCGAGGGCGTACAGCTCGTCGAGGCCCTTGTCGATGTCCTCCTTGCTGCACTGCGCGATGTCCAGGACCTGCTTGCAGCCGAAGGGTTCGGAGGTCTCGACGCCCAGGATGACCGCCAGTTTGCCCTGCTCGATGACCTGCCGGGCCTGCGCGCTGTCGGTGACGATCCGGAACCAGCCCTTGCCGGGCCCGCCGTACATCTTGTCGACGTAGGCCTGGAGGTCGTACGTCAGCTTGGCCTGCAGCCGGATCGACGTCATCTCGTCGCAGCTGCGGTCCTTGAAGAAGTACACCGAGCAGATCACGCCGTTGGTGACGAGGTCGTTGACCATGACGCGCTGGCCGCCCCGCCAGGCGCGCTCCACCCAGGCGTAGTAGTTCTGCTGGTGGGTCAGCGAGTCGTGCGCGGGCCAGTCCTTGAACGTGGGCCAGCCCACCGGGTCGTGCTTGCCGTCACCGCCGTTGGTGATGAAGTCGAAGATGGCGAGCGAGCCGTCGGGATAGTGCTCGGGGCAGTCCTTGAGGGCGTCGGCGACGCCGGCCTCGGAGAAGGTCTTGCCGCAGATGAGCCGTCCGCCGAACGCCTCGTTGGAGAACATGTGGTTGTGCGCGTCGACGAAGCCGCGCACCTTGCCCTGGGCGTCGGTGCCGGTGAACGGCTCGCCGGTGACGTTGATCTGGGAGTCCGGGGCGGGCCGTGCGTCGGGGTTCCACCAGTCGGTCCCGGCGGCCGAACTCGGCGCGGGGCCGAGGACGGTGGCGAGCACGAGGAGCAGCAGCGACACGACGGTGACGTGCCTGCGGCGGCGGTTCGGGCTTCGTGGAGCCAGGGTCATTACCCACGTCCCTCGGTCGGCGGGATGGCACGGTCGCCAGGGCCCTTCTGGGGCCGCTACTGACGGGTTGTCATGAACGGCGCGAGATATGCGTCGAGGATGGCCAGCGGTGCATAGGACGTCAAGGGCCGCGCATGGTGCAGCTGTTGGGCAGTACCGGTACTCCCGTGCCCCGGTCCGCCGGACGTCTCGGCGCACCGGGGCACGGACCGATGTCCGTCAGGTCAGCTGTCGGGACACTCCTTCCAGGCGAGGTGGTAGATGGTGCTGATGTCCCCGTCGGTCGAGTCCATCGTCATGAAGCTGGTCTCGGCCGGGTTGGAGCTGCCCGCGCTGACCCGCAGCTCGGTGTTGATGTTGAAGTTGCGCTGGACGCCGCAGGGCGCCCAGACCAGCTGGGCCCAGTCGGTGGTGTCGGTGGCCTGCCAGTTGTCGTTGTAGGGGCCGCGGAAGGGGTGGCTTCTGAACTCCGTGTTCGAGGAGCCCTGGAAGTAGTACGAGGCCCGCTGGACGCTGCTCGCGCCCCGCTGGAGGGCCGCGAAGCCGCGGTAGTCGGCGCTGGCGACGGCGTACGTGAAGCCCTGCGGCACATGGACGATCAGGTTGAGCTGGCAGTTCTTGCGGAACGCGGTGGGGTCGGAGCCGCCACCGACCTGGGCGAGGTACTCGCTGTAGGTCACCGTGAAGGCCGTGTTGTCCGGCGAGACGGCGACGGCGGCGGTGCCCTGCGGGCAGCCGGAGCCGTTGACGGTGGCGACCTTGATGACGATGCGGTCCGGGGGCGGGTCGACGATGCCGGTCGACGGGCCCTGCGCGGGTACCGCCGTGGCGAGCAGCGCACCGATCGCGCTGCTCATGAGCAGGCCAGCAGCCATGGTTCTCCCATCTGTGCTTCTTCGAGGCCTGGGTGCGGCCCCTGAGCGGGGGGGGTGGCAACCACGATGGTTTAGTCATGAACATGACAAAGTTGCACCTGTTCATGGCGAACCGATCGCGCCCCCGACCCCCGGGAGGCACCTGTGAAGACGCCGTGAAGGTCGGGAGCGCTCGCATCGTAGGGGCCCTGCCGTCCGGGCGGCCAGGGCTGGATCCGGACATCCCCGCCGGCCGGTCCCGAACCGCCCCCGCTTCGCACGCGAACGTTCCGGGACCGGCCGGCGTCATAGCGGTAGCCGCCCAAGAGGTCGAAGGGACTGCCGCCATGACGAGTGCACGCCTCTGCAACCGTGCCGTGTTCGCTCCCGCACTGATCGCCGGGCTGATGTGCGCGACCGCCGCCTGCGGCAGCGGCACCTCACAGAGCGCGGCGACCTGGGAGGAACCCTCCTCGTACAGCTACACGCTCCGGTCGACCGAAGGCGAGCGGGCGTTGATCGGGACGTTCCGTGTGAGCGTCGAGGACGGCGAGGTCGCGACGGCGGCCGGCCTGGACGACAGCGGACGGCGGGTGGTCGAGCAGAACCTCGACGCGGTGCCCACCATCGGCGAGTTGCTGGACGAACTCGATCAAGCCCGGCAGGACGGCGCGGACACGGCCGAGATCGAGTACGCGACGGACGGGCATCCGCGGCGCATCATCCTCGACCGGGACGAGCGGGCCATCGACGACGAGGCGGTGTACGTCATCAGCGCGTACCAGCCGGACGCCCGGTGAGATGAGGTGCTGAGGGCCGCTACGGCGTACCCGGGGTCGGACCCATCCCCCGCAGCTGCTGGACTGTCCCGCCGAGCCGCGCGCGGAACGACTCCAGCATCTCCGGCTTCGCACTGACCACCCAGCGCGAACCGACGAGATACTTCCCCCCGTACACACTGGCCTCGTCCAGCCACGTCTGCTTGAACCGCTCCTCGGGGAACGTGGTGATGAGGTAGTCGGCCTTCTCGGTGTGACACAGGCCCTGGCGCAGCTCGTCCGCGTCGACACGGATCTTCGCCTTGCAGCCGGTCAGGCCGGCGATCACCTCCACCTTGGCCGGCGCGACGACTCCGGCCGCCGGGGCGGCGGACACCTGGGACGGCCTGCCGTCCCCGGCCGCCCGGTCGGCACCGCCGCCGCACGCCGTGACCAGGGGAAGCACCAGCAGACCTCCGGCGGCGGCCGCGCGCCTGACGGACACGTGGGGCAGCCTTCGGCCGCTGGTTCCTCGCCAGTGCTGGGGCACTTCGCCTCTCCCTCCGCATGCCGGTGCGGCTGCTGCTCGCACTGGGATACGGAGGGACGGCGGGGGCTGTTCAACGCGCGGGCCGAGAAACCCCCCGCCTCGCCGAACCCGCTCCGATCTGCGGCGACTGACAGCCCGTGCGCATGGGTAGCTCTCCAGTCGCACATAATATGCAAGTACGAACAGCCAGCAATAAGAGTGTGAGGCTCATGACGACCCGTCGAACAAGAGGTGCCGCCGTCGTGGCGGCTATGGCGGCCGGGGTCGCCGCCTGTTCCGCACCCGGCGAGGGTGGCGCCGACCGCAGTTCCGCCGCCTCCGTCGTGATCGGCGTGGGCTCCGAGCCGGACACGCTCAGCCCGCTCCTCGGGTACGGCAAGGACGGCAACTCCAAGATCTTCGACGGGCTGCTCGCCCGGGACGCCGACCTGAAGCTGAAGCCCGCCCTCGCCACGTCGCTCCCCGAGGTCGGCGACGACGGCCTGACCTACACGTACACCCTGCGCGACGGCGTGAAGTTCAGCGACGGGGAGCCGCTGACGCCCGCCGACGTGGTCTTCACCTACCGGACCGTCCTGGACGAGAAGACCAACAACACGGCCAGAAGCGAACTGGACGCCGTCAAGGACGTCCGGGCGAGCGGCGACGACAAGGTCGTCTTCACGCTGAAGTACCCCTACGCGCCCTTCGCCGGGCGCACGGTGCTGCCCATCGTGCCCGAGCACATAGCGGGCGGGCAGGACCCCAACACCGGCTCCTTCAACACGAAGCCGGTCGGCACCGGACCGTACGTGCTCTCCGCCTGGAGCAAGGGCGAGAAGCTCACCTTCAAGGCGAACCCGGACTACTGGGGCGGCGCGCCGAAGGTGAAGACGTTCACCATGGCGGTCATCGGGGACGACAACGTACGCGCCACCCGGCTGCGCTCCGGCGACCTGGACGGCGCGGTCCTGCCGCCGAACCTCGCCGCCACCTTCGAGAAGGACGACGGCGCGAAGTCGTACGAGGCGAGGTCCTACGACTTCCGCGCCGTCACCCTCCCGAGCGCCGGGAAGGTCACCGGCGACCGCGCGATCCGACAGGCGCTGGACGCCGCCGTGGACCGCGAGGCCATGGTCGACAAGATCCTCGACGGCGCGGGCACACCGGCGTACGGGCCGCTGCCCGTCGACGATCCCGCCTTCGCCAAGGACATCGAGCGCCCGCAGGACCTGGACAAGGCCCGGCGGATCCTCGACGCGGCGGGGTGGAAGGCCGGCCGGGACGGCATCCGCGCCAAGGGCGGCCGGCAGGCCGCGTTCACCCTGCTCCACCCCTCCGGCGACAAGGTCCGCCAGGACCACGCCCTCGCCTACGCCTCCGACGCCAAGAAGGCGGGCATCGCCGTGACGGTGGAGAGCGCCACCTGGGAGGTCATCGAGCCGCGGATGAAGGACACCGCGGTCCTCGCGGGCTTCGGCAGCACCGGCGACCCCGACTTCGGCCTCTACACCCTGCTGCACTCCTCGCTCGCCGGCGACGGCTTCAACAACATGGCCCGCTATGACAACCAGACCGTGGACGAGGCGCTGGACACCGGCCGCCGCACCCGGGAACCGGACGAGCGAAAGGCCGCGTACCGGACGGTCCAGCGCGAGCTGGTGAAGGACCCCGGCTACACCTTCCTCACCCACATCGACCACCTCTACGTGCTCGCGGACCGCTGGAACGGGCTGACCACGCAGCTCGAACCGCACGAGCACGGCTTCGCCAGCGGCCCCTGGTGGAACATCGAGGACTGGCAGCCCGCGTCGTGACGCCACCGCCCTGGGGGGCGATGGCACGTCTGGCGGGACGGCGGACCCTGTTCGCCGTCCCCGTGCTGCTCGTCGTGACGTTCGGCGTGTTCGCCATCGCCGCCGCCTCCCCCTTCGACCCCGTCAAGGCGTACGCCGGCACGGCCGCGCTGGGCGCCGACCAGGTGACCCTGGACCGGCTGCGGGACAACCTCGGCGTGGACCGGTCGTTCCCGGCCCGCTGGTGGGAGTGGTTGACCTCCGCCCTCACCGGCGACCTCGGCCACTCCAGCGTGCTGCGGCAGCCGGTGGCCCAGGTGATCGGTGAACGACTGGTGTGGTCCTCGCTGTTGTGCGCCGTCGCGTTCGTCGTGGCCGTGCTCGCGGGGACGGTGCTCGGGGTGCTCGCCGCCCGCCGTCCCGGATCGATGCTCGACCGGGCCGTCACCTCGCTGGCGTACACCTTGGAGGCGGCGCCGGTCTTCTGGATCGCCCTGCTCGCCGTGTGGCTGTTCGCCCTGCAACTCGACGTGCTCCCGGCGGGCGGACTGACCGACACGGCCAGCGAACGGGTCACCCCCGGTCAGGTCGCGAGCCACCTCGTCCTGCCCGCCGGAGTGCTCGCCGTCTCCCAACTCCCCTGGTTCGCCCTGTACGTACGGCAAGGGGTCGGCGACGCGCTGGCGGAGGACCCGGTCCGGGGGGCCCGCGCCCGGGGACTGGGCGAACGCACCGTCCTGCTCGGGCACGCCCTGCGCTCGGGGCTGCTGCCGGTGCTGACCCTGATCGGCTCCCGCGTTCCCGAACTCATCACCGGGGCGCTGCTGGTGGAGAGTGTCTTCAGCTGGCCGGGCATCGCCGCGGCCACCGTCGAGGCGGCCACCGCCGTCGACTTCCCGCTGCTCGCCGCCCTGACCACCCTCGCGACCGCCGCCGTCCTGGTCGGCAACCTCGTCGCGGACCTGCTCTACGGCCTGTTCGACCCGAGGGTGAAACTCAGTGACATGTGACCTTGGTGATTCCCATGGCTGAAACCGCAATCGAGACCGAGCCACGGGCCGGGACCGCGTGGCGCGCCGCCGGCGCCGCCCGCCGCTCGACCCGCACGCTGCGGGTGCGGGTCTCCGTCACGCTGGTGGCCCTGACCGTCCTCGCCGTCCTGCTCGTCCCGCCGCTGGTGCAACTCGACCAGCAGGCCGTCGACCTGGCCGCAAAGCTGCAACCGCCGTCCTGGGCACACCCCTTCGGCACCGACGACGTCGGCCGGGACCTGCTGCTGCGCTGCGTGTACGGGCTGCGGGTCTCGCTGCTCGTCGGCGTCGCGGCGGCACTGACGGCGACCGTGGTCGGCACCGCCGTCGGGGCCACCTCCGGCGCCCTGGGCGGCTGGTTCGACCGAGGCATCATGCGCCTGGTCGACACCTTCTCGTCCGTACCTCATCTGCTGCTCGGCATCTTCATCGTCGCCATGTTCCGGCCCGGTGTCTGGCCGGTGGTCGTCTCGGTCGCGCTCACCCACTGGCTGTCGACCGCGCGCATCGTCCGCGCCGAGGTGCTCTCGCTGCGCTCCCGCCCGTACATCGACGCCGCCGTGTCCGGGGGCGCCTCGCGGTGGCGGGTGACGGTACGGCACCTGCTGCCCGGGGTGCTGCCGCAGGCCGCGCTGGCCGCCGTGCTGATGGTGCCGCACGCCATGTGGCACGAGTCGGCCCTGTCCTTCCTCGGACTGGGCCTGCCCGCACACACGGCGAGCCTGGGCACCCTCATCCAGAGCGCGCGCGGCTCGCTGCTCGCCGGGCAGTGGTGGCCGACCCTCTTCCCCGGCCTGTTCATCATCGTGCCCACCCTCGCCATCGCCGGGCTGGCCGGCGCCTGGCGGGAGCGGATCAACCCCCGCCGCCGATCGGAGCTGATGCTGTGACCGAGCCACCGCAACGACGACCGGCCGAACGACCGGCTCCTCACCTGACGCAGCGACCCGCCGGGCAGCCACCCATGCTCTCGGTGCGCGGCCTCTCGGTGCACTTCCGTATGCCCGGCGGGCGCCATGTCGCCGCCGTCACCGACGCGCACTTCGACGTGGCGGCGGGTGAGTGCCTGGCCCTGATCGGCGAGAGCGGCTGCGGCAAGTCCGTTCTCGCGTCCGCGCTGCTGGGCCTGCTCCCGGCCAACGCCCGGACGGCCGGCGAGGCCCGGCTCGGCGACCTCGACCTGCTCTCCGCCGACGAACGGACCCTGGCACGCCGCGTGCGCGGCCGCCGGATCGGGCTCATTCCGCAGAGCCCGGCCGCGCACCTCACCCCCGTCCGTACGATCCGTTCGCAACTGGAGGAGACGATCGGGGAGCTGACCGGTGTCCGGGGCCGGGCGGCGCTGCGCGCGGCCGCCGAGTCGGCCGCCGGCCGGGCGGCGTTCCCCCTGGACCACCTCGACCGCCACCCGCATCAGCTCTCCGGCGGCCTCGCCCAGCGCGCCGCCACCGCGCTCGCCCTCGTCGGCGACGCCCCGCTGCTGCTCGCCGACGAGCCGACGACCGGGCTGGACCGCGACCTGGTGGACCGTACGGTCGACGAACTGCGGCGCCACGTCGACAGCCCGGACGAGACAGGAGACTCCGGACGCGCGTTGCTGATGATCACTCACGATCTGGCGGCGGCCGAGCGCATCGCCGACCGGATCGCCGTCATGTACGCGGGGCGTATCGTCGAGATCGCCGACGCCACGGCGTTCTTCGGCTCTCCCGGCCCCCGTCACCCCTACAGCCGCGGCCTCCTCCAGGCCCTCCCCGACCGCGCCTTCACGCCCGTTCCCGGCCTGCCCCCGGAGCTCGGCGACCTCCCCGGCGGCTGTGCCTTCGCCCCGCGCTGCGACCGGGTCACCGACAGCTGTGCCGTGCTGCCGCCCTTGGCCCAGGCGGTCGCCTGCCATCACCCGCTCACGGGTCACGGCCCCGAGAAGCCGCGCCCCGCCGCTCCGGCTCCCGAGGACATCCGTGCTTGAACTACGCGCCGTCACCGCCGGATACGACCGCCACGCACCCGTCGTACGGAACGCCTCCCTGGCCGTCGCGCCGGGCGAGGCCGTCGGCCTGCTCGGCCCCAGCGGCTGCGGCAAGTCCACCCTCGCCCGGGTCACCGCCCTGCTGCACCGCCCCGACTCCGGCACGCTCCTCCTGGACGGCGAACCAGTACGGCAGTGGCGTCACCGCGCACCCCGCCAGCTGCGCACCGCTTTCGGGGTCGTCTTCCAGCAGCCCCGGCTCTCCGCGGACCCCCGCCTGCGGCTCGCCGACCTGATCGCCGAACCCCTGCGCGCCACCGGCCGGCGCGAGGAGATCCCGGCACGGGTCGGCGAGCTGGCCACGGCGGTGGGCCTGACCCCCGACCTGCTGGGCAGGCAGCCCCATGAGGTCAGCGACGGGCAGCTCCAGCGCGCCTGCCTCGCACGTGCCCTGGTGCTGCGCCCCCGCTGGCTGGTGTGCGACGAGATGACCGCGATGCTCGACGCCTCCACCACCGCCGCGCTCGTCGCGGTCGTCGAGGAGTACCGCGCCACCACCGGCGCGGGCCTGCTCGCCGTGGGGCACGATCGCACGCTCCTGCACCGCTGGTGCGATCGCACGGTCCCCTGGGAGGAGGTGTGCGCGGGAGAGCCGGTGGCCGTGGGAGAGCCGGTGACCGTGGGCGAGCCGCGCCCCGGCGACTCCTGAACCCTCGCGTCCGTCGCGTGTGGCACACGCCACATTCCGGGATCGAGAGGGGCCGGAACCCGGAGACGGTCCGGCCCGACTGCTCTTGCTGGGAGGTGTGTCTGTGACAACGGGTCGGAGCGGGACGGGGACGGCGGCCGAGGTGGGCAAGGCGGGGGCGGGCGACACGGGCCGTGCCCTGACCGCGCTGCTGACCTGCGCCATGGCCTTCTCGATGATGCAGTTGTTCCTGTTGGGGGCGCTGGGTCCACGGCTGGTGACGGAACTCGGCGTCTCCCCCACCGTGCTGGGACTGACGACGACCGTCGGGTTCGCGACGGCGACCGTGCTCTCCCCCGTCGGTGGGCGGGTGGTGGACCGGGTCGGCCCGCGTCGGTGTCTCGTCGCGCTGCTGGCGGTGTCGGCGCTCGCGCTGGCGCTCATCGGCGCGGCGCCCGGCGCCGGTTTCCTGCTGGCGGCGGTGGCGCTCGGCGGGGTGCCGCAGGCGCTGGCCAACCCTGCGACGAACAAGGCGATCCTGGCCGTCGTACCGCCCGCCCGGCGTGGCTCGGTGACGGGGATGAAGCAGTCGGGGGTCCAGCTCGGGGCGTTCGCGGCGGGGCTGCCGCTCGCGGCGCTCGCCGCCGTCGCGGGTTGGCGGGGAGCGGTGTGGACGGCGGCGGGTGCCGCGGTCGTGGCGGCCGTGTGGGCGGCGCGTGCACTGCCTGGTGATCCGCCCGCGAAGTCCACTCCGGCGGCCTGGGTGCCGCGGGGCACGATCGCCTGGCTGATGGTCTTCTCCGTGCTGCTGGGCTGCGGCATCGCCTCCGTGAACACCTATCTGGCGCTGTACGGCGCGCAGCGGCTCGGCCTCGGCGCCACGGCGGCGGGCGCGCTGGTGGCCGTGCTGGGCGTGGCGGGGATCGCCGGGCGGGTCGGCTGGTCGAAGCTCGCCGGCCGCCCCGGCCGGTCCGTGTGGTTGCCGGGTCTGCTGGCCGCGGGGGCGGTACCGGCGGCGCTGCTGCTCGCCCTCTCGTCGTACGCCCCGGGGCTCGCCTGGGCCGCCGCGGTGGCCGTGGGGGTGTTCGCGGTGTCCGCCAACGCGGTCTCGATGGTCCTGGTGATGCAGCGTGCCGCGCCCGGCCGGGCGGGCCAGGACTCCGCACTCGTCTCCGCCGGGTTCTTCGCCGGGTTCGCGATCGGGCCGCCGGTGTTCGGTCTGCTGGCGGAGGCCGGCCGCTACGGCGCCGGATGGGTGCTCGTCGCAGGCGAGTTCGCGGGCGCGGGCGTGGTCGCCGGGCTGTGGGCACTGCGGGGACGTCGCGGGGGCGACGGGGCATGAGCGCGCACGCCCCGGCCGCGACCCCCGCGTGGGCCGCTCCGGCCCTCGCCTGCGTACTCGGCCGGGTCGCCGTCACCCGCGCGGCGGTCGGCGACCGCTTCCCGCTGTTCGCCGGGCCGGACGACGGGACGTGGACGACGACCGGGCGCGGCTCGTGGACCGGCGGCTTCTGGGCGGGGCTGCTGTGGCTGCGCGCCCGGTACACCGGTGCTCCGGCGGACCGGGACGCCGCGCGGCTGTGCACCGCCCGGCTCGCGGGCTGGACCGAGTCGGACACCGCCACCCGGGGGCTCATCTTCTGGTACGGCACCCTTCTGGCGGCCGACGGCGAACTGGGCCTGCGGGAACGGGCGGCCCTGGCCTGCCGGAACTCCTTCGACGCGGAACTGGGCCTGGTGCCCTGGGGTTCGGCGTTCGGCGGACCGCGCATGCTCGCCCGCGCGGACGGCGTGCCGGGGCTGGTGCCGCTGCTCGCCACGGTGGACGCGGAGGCGGCGGTGACCCATCTGCGGCGCCACCTCGACCTCTGCCTCGGGCAGCGGCCCCGGCACTGGGCGTGGCAGCACGACGCGACGCGGGGCTGGACCGCCCGGGAGGATCCGCCGCCGGGCTGGAGCCGGGGGCCGGCCTGGCTGCTGCTGGCCGTGGCCGAGGCCGTACGTCATGCGGGTGTGGGCGAACTCGGCGAGGCGGCGGCCGGGTTGATCCCGGACGCCCTCGTGCCGCTCGCCGACGCGGCACGGCCCGAGGGTCCGTACGACACCTCGGCGGCCGCCGTCACCGCCACGGCGTTGCTGCTGCTCGGGCACCGGAGCAGGGCCGTCGCCGTCCTCGACGAGCTGGTCCGCTCCCATCTGACCGGCGACGGCCGCCTGGTGGACGGCTGCTACGACCTCGCCTCCGGCACGGCCGTCGCGCACGAACTCGTCTGGGGCGACTTCTTCCTCGCCTACGCCCTCGCACTACTCACCGGCCTGACCGAGCCCACGTAGCGCCGAGCCCGGAGGGCGCGGAGCAGGCGTCGCGGCGAGCCGGTATGGCGCCGAGCGCGTGACGCGGCGAGCCCGCATCGCGGCGGAGCCGCGAGCCGGCGTCCCGGCGTCCCGGCGATGCCGCCGAGCGCCTATCGCGGCGAGCCCGCAGGGCGTGGAGCCCGCGGGGTGCCGGGCCCGCACAGCGGCGAGCGCGTATCCGGCGGAGCCCCTATCGCGGCGAGCCCGTATGACGCCGAGCCGGTACGCCGCGAGCCCGCAGGGCGCCGAGCCCGTATCGCGGCGGAGCCCGCACCGCAGCGAGCCGGTACGCGCCAAGCCCGCATCGGGCCGAGCTCGTATGACGCCAAGCCCGTATTACGCCGAGCCGGTGCGCGGCGAGTACGCACCGCGCCGCGCCGGGTCGCGCCAGCCCGCACCGCGAGGAGCCCGCACCGCGGAGAGCCCGTATCGCGGAGAGCCCGCACCGCGAAGAGCCCGCACCGCGAGGAGCCCGCACCGCGGAAAACCCGCACCGCGGAGAGCCCGCACCGCGGAAAACCCGCACCGCGGAAAACCCGCACCGCGGAAAACCCGCACCGCGGAAAACCCGCACCGCGGAGAGCCCGTATCGCGGGGAGGCCGCGCGGTGCGCTGTCCGGCTAGGGAGCGCCCGTTCGCAGCACTCGTCGGGCGACCGACGTGATGTGCAGTTCGTCCGGGCCGTCCAGGATGCGTGCGGCGCGGCCGGTGCGCAGGAGCGCGGGCAGCGGGGTGTCCGGGCCCAGCCCCTCCGCGCCGTACACCTGGATCGCCGCGTCGGCCACCTGCTGGAGCGTGCGGGCCGCCGCCACCTTGGCGAGGCCCACCTCCACGTGGGCGTCGAGCCCCGCGTCCAGCAGGCCCGCGGCCTCGTGGACGAGCGGCCGAGTGGTGCGCAGGGCCAGCAGGGACTCGAAGACGTGGCGCTGGACCAGCTGGAGTTCGCCGAGCGGACCGCGGGAGCCGGTCCGGGAGAAGGCGCGTTCCCGCATCAGGGCGAAAGCGCGTTGCGCCTGTCCGAGCCAGCGCAGACAGCGCAGTGTGCGGCCGAGCTGGAGCCGCTCGCCCGCGACGGCCAGGGCATTGCCGCGCTCACCGATCAGGTGGTCGGCGTCGACCGTCACCTCGTCCAGTCCGATCTCGTACTGGCCCGCCGCGCCCAGCACCGGCAGGTCGCGCGTCACGTGGAAGCCGGCCGAACCGGTGGGCACCAGCAGCAGCGACAGCCCGTCCCGGTCCGGGGCCGAGCCGTCGGTCCGCGCCAGCACCGTGACGAGGTCGGCGTCCGCGGCCCCGCTGGTGAACCACTTGCGCCCCCTGAGCCGCCAGGCCCCGTCCCTGCCCTGTTCGGCGCTGGTGGCGGTGCGGAAGGGGTCGGTGCCGGGGACGTCGGGCTCGGTCATGGCGTAACAGGCCCGCAGATCCCCGGCGACCAGGGCGGAGACGTATGTCTCGCGGACGCGGTGGCTCCCGTGCCGCCACAGCATCAGGGCGTCCAGCAGCGACGCCGAACCGAGTACCGCCGGGCCGTGGTCGCTCGCGCCCTCGGCCTCGGCGACATGCGCGTACGCCCCCAACGGCAGCCCCTGACCGCCCAGTTCGGCCGGGTGTGGCAGCGCCCACAGCCCGGCGTCCTTCGCCTCCTTCTGGAGCCGGGCCAGCACTGCGCCCGCCTCCGGCCCGCCCCCGTCCAGCACCCGCTCGTGGGGCATGACCCGCGCGCGGACGAACTCCGCCACCCGGTCCCGCAACTCCACGATGTCGGGAGGACATTGAGGCTCACCCCGCGTCACTCGCACCACTTTCCTCCGCTCCCGTGGGAACTCCGGCCCTCGCCGGTCCGACTGCTCTTGTCGTGGAACAGGTCGGGGGCGACCGCCCCCGGGTTCCCGAGCGTCAGGAAGGAAAGGCATGGCGACTCCAGCCACATCCATCACCCTGCGCACGGCCCGGCCGCTGGAGGGACTGCGCAGGGAGTCCTCGGGTCCGCCGGGCCCGGCGGACGGGCTCGTCGCGGAGCATCTGCGGCTGCTCGGCGCCGACGGCGACGGCCGTCGCGGTGGCCGGATCGCCCTCTCCGGCCGGCCGTCCGGGGCTGAGGCGGTCACCGCCCGGACGACGTGGGGTGACGGCGTCGTCGACGAGGCGACCGTGCAGGCGGCGACCGGCATCATGGCCGTGCACGGCCGTCGTGACGCCGCTCCCCGCGGCCTCGCCGTCGACTACGCGGCCACCGCCACCGGCGTCCTCACCGTGCAGGCGCTGCTGGCCGGCCTGCTGGCGCGGGCCCGCGGCGGACGCCTCCCCGGCGCGCACGTGAGCGCGGAGCGGGCCGGCCTGCTGGCGGTCTCGCAGTACGTGGCCGCCGCCGGGGCCGAGGAGGGCGAGGCCGCCGAAACAGCGCCGGGCGGACCGCCGTTCACGGCGGCGGACGGCACGCTTTTCGAGCTGGAGACGCTCGACCCGGGCGGCTGGGCCGCGTTCTGGCGGGCGCTCGGCGCGCCCGAGGATGCGATACGGCGGGGCTGGCGGCCCTTCCAGTTCCGGTACGCGACCGCCTGCGCGCCCTTCCCGCACGTGTTGCACGAGACCGTGCGGGCGTTCTCATGGGAGCGGGTCCGGGAGGCCGCCGGGGGCGCCGGCGTGGACGTCTGCGCGCTGTCGTCGCTCGCCCGGCGTGCCGCCGAGTACGACGGAGCGCCGCCGTGGGAACTCGTCCCGCACCAGGCGTCGTACGCCGGGACGACGGCACCGGTGGACACGCCGGTGGACGTCCCGCCCGCCGGGACGACGGCACCCGTCGACGCCCCGCTCGCCGGGCTGACCGTCCTGGAGGCGGGGCGCCGCATCCAGGCGCCGCTCACCGCCCATCTGCTGGGCCTGCTGGGCGCGGAGGTCGTCCGGATCGAGCCGCCGGGCGGGGATCCGCTGCGGGGCATGCCGCCCGCCTGCTCGGGGGTCTCGGCACGCTGGCTGGCGCTCAACCGGGGCAAGAAGGCAGTCGAGGTGGACATCAAGTCGGCGGCGGACCGCGAGCGGCTGCGCGAGCTGGCGGCGGGCGCCGACGTGTTCCTGCACAACTGGGCGCCGGGCAGGGCGGCCCAGCTCGGCCTGGACCACGAGCACCTGGCCGTCGCCAACCCGGCGCTGGTCTACGCGTACACGAGCGGCTGGGCCGGCCGGCTGCCCGGAGCGCCCCTGGGCACCGACTTCATGGTGCAGGCCCGTACCGGGGTCGGTGAGGCCGCCCGGCCCGCCGACGAGCCGCCGGCACCGTCGCTGATGACCCTGCTCGACGTACTGGGCGGCCTGCTGGGCGCCGAGGCGGTGCTGGCGGGCCTGCTGCTGCGGGAGCGCACGGGGTGCGGGGTGCGGGTGGACTCGTCCCTGCTCGGTGCCGCCGACGTGCTCACCGCGCCCGCCCGCGCCCGTGCGGGGCGGGGGCTGGACCCCCGGCAGCCGGCGGGCTTCCGCCGTCCGCTGCCGACGGCGGACGGCTGGATCGCCCTTCCGGACCAGGCGGCGATCCCCCGCGACCTGCGCGCGCTGTCCATCGCACAGGCGCTGGAAGACCTGCGGGGCCGCGGGCTCGCGGCCGTCCCGGTCGTCACCGACCTCTCCGACCTGCTCACCACCGGCTCGATCAGCCGCGACGCGCACGGCGCCCCCGCCGTCCCCGACCCCTGGAGCTTCGCATGACCGTCACCCTGCACGACCTGCTTCCCGCCCAGCTGCGCCGTTCCTGGGCCGTCGAGGGCACCTGCCCCGACCTCGACCTGTACAGCCTCTACCGCGCCCACCAGATCGCCGACCTGCACCGCACGGCGATCCTCGACGCCAAGGGCAAACTCTGTTACACCGCGCTGGACCGCAAGGCCCGATGTCTCGCCGCCGGCCTGTCAGGGCTGGGCATACGCGCCGGTGACGTGGTCGGCATACAACTGCCGAACGGCCGGAACGCCGTCGTCGCCGACCTGGCGCTGGCCGCCCTGGGCGCCGTCGCGCTGCCCTTCCCGGTGGGCCGCGGCGGGCGGGAGGCAGCGTCGCTGCTCGCCAGATCTGAGGCGGTCGCGGTCATCGCCGCCGCCGAGCACCGGGGCAACCACCACGCGGCCGACCTGCTGGCCTTGGCCAGTGAACTGCCCGCCCTGCGCGCCGTGGTCGCGGCCGGGCCCGGCACCCCGCCCGAGGGTGCCGTCGCGCTGTCCGAGCTGCTGCGCACGGACCCGAGGACCTTCGCCCCGGCCCGCCCGCACCCCGACTCCGCCGCGCGCATCCTCGTCTCCTCCGGCTCCGAGGCCGAGCCGAAGATGGTGGCGTACTCGCACAACGCGCTGGCCGGCGGGCGCGGCAACTTCCTCGCCTCCCTGATGACCGGCGGGCAGCCGCCGCGCTGTCTGTTCCTGGTGCCGCTGGCCTCCGCGTTCGGCAGCAACGGCACCGCCGTCGCGCTCGCCCGGCACGGCGGCACCCTCGTCCTGCTCGACCACTTCACGCCGGAGTCCGCGCTGGAGGCGCTCGCCGCGCACCGGCCGACCCATGTCCTCGGCGTGCCGACCATGATCCGGATGATGCTGGACCGTGTCGCCGAGCACGGCCGGCCGGAGTTCACCGCGCCCACCGCCCTGGTGGTCGGCGGCTCCCCGCTGGACGAGGCCACGGCCGAGGAGGCGCGGCGCGTCTTCGGCTGCCCCGTCGTCAACCTGTACGGCTCGGCCGACGGCGTCAACTGCCATACGGGACTGGCGGCCGAGGACACGGGAAGTGCGGGGCCGGGCATCCTCGCGGGCCACCCCGACCCGCGCGTCGCCGACATCCGCATCGCCTCGCCCGGCACCCGCGAACTGCGGGAGCTGCCGAGCGGCACGGTCGGCGAGATCGTGGCCCGCGGCCCGATGACCCCGCTGTGCTACGTCGCCGCCCCCGACCTCGACGCCCGCTACCGCACCGACGACGGCTGGGTACGCACCGGCGACCTCGGCCTGCTCCAGGAGGACGGCACCCTGCGGGTCGTCGGCCGGCTCAAGGACGTGGTGATCCGCGGCGGGGCCAACATCAGCCCCGCGGAGGTGGAGGTCGAGCTGGCGAGCCATCCGCTGGTGCGGGACGTGGTCTGTGTCGGCGTGCCCGATCCCCTGATGGGCGAGCGGCTCGCGGCCTGCGTGGTGCCGCGTGAGGGTCGTACGCCCACGCTCGGCGAGCTGTGCGCCCATCTCGGCAGGCGGGGGCTGGAGCAGCGCAAGCACCCCGAACGGCTGCTGGTGATGACCGAGTTGCCGCTCACCCCGGCGGGCAAGCCCGACCGTGCCGGACTGCGGGAACGATTCGTCGCGCAGCCGGGTCCGGAGCAGCCGCTGGCTCCGGCCGGCTGAGTCCGCCACGCGCCGAGAAGGCCGCCCGCGCCGGGCGGCCCCTCGGCGTCTGGTGCGACCGCCGCTACGACGCGGCCATCGCCGTCTCCACGGTCTTCGCCGCGTCCCGGTAGACGGCCAGCAGATCCAGGTCGGTCCCCGGATAGTTGACGATCTCGACCTGTTCGGCGCCCGAGTCGGGCAGGACCGTGCCGGTCGTCATGTGCGCGTTGTCCACGACCAGCCGGGGCTTCTTCCTCGACAGGTCGGACAGCTGCCGCGCCGTCACGGCCTCGGGCCCGAAGGTGCCGGCGACGTCCGCGCCCGCCATCTTCGCCGCCCAGGTCGCGAACACCTGGGCGACGACGGTGGGCTGCTTCCCGTCCGGCCACTTGGCCTTCAGGCCCTTCTGCAGCGTGGCGTACTCGGAGTCGAAGGCAGCGGTCCAGCGCTCCGCGGCGTCCTCGGTGCCGAACAGCTCGCCGAGACGGGCGACTTCCGCCTTCGTCTCGTCGGCGTCGTTGTCGAGGTTCACCTCGACCAGCTCGGCGTCGGAGCCTGCCGCTTCCTTGATCTTCGCGGCGTACGGCTCGAAGGGCGCGTAGAGCACGTAGTCGGCGCCGGCCACCGCCGCGAGGTCGGACGGCCTGGGGTCGTAGTCGGGGGCGTGCTGCACCGACTGCGGGACGATGACCTCGACGTCCTTGGCGCCGGCGGCCTTGGCGAGGGCGCCCTCCCAGGTGGTGGTGGCGACGACGACCGGTGCGGAGCCCGTGCCGCCGGTCGACGAGGACGTGGACTCGCTCTCGCCCCCGCAGCCCGTTGTGGTCAGCGCGAGCCCCGCGGTGAGAGTCAGTGCGAGGAGGGAAGTGCTGGGGACGCGGGTGCGCGCCATGAGCTGATTCTCCGTTCGGGTACGAGGTGGACGGCGAGGACGACCACGCCGGCGGTGAGGACGAGGACCGGCCCGGGCGGCCAGTCGAAGCAGAGCGCGACGAGGAACCCGGTGAGGTTCACGGCGACTCCGATGCCGACCGCCCAGGCGGTGATGGACTTCAGGGACGTGCCCAGGCGGCGGGCGGCGAGCGCCGGCAGCAGCGTGAGCGCGTCGACGAGCAGCGCACCGGTGAGCTTGATGGCGCCGGCGACGGCGACCGCGACCAGGACGAGCAGCACCAGAGTGAGCCGCTCGACCCGTACGCCCGAGGACAGGGCGAGTTCTCGGTCGTGCAGCAGCAGGGCGAGGTCGCGGCGCCGCCACCAGAACAGGGCCGGGACGGCGAACGCCAGGGCGCCGATCACCCACAGGTCGGCGGTGCCCACGGACAGGATCGACCCCCACAGCAGGGCGAACGCGCCGGCCGCGTTGACCCCGGACACCGCGAGCACGAGCAGCGCGGCCGCGATGGCCAGGCTCATGAGCAGGCTCATCGCCCCGGACAGCCCGTCCGGGGTACGGGCCAGCGGCGCGACCCCGGCGCCCGCGAGGGCACAGGCGAGCAGCGCGCACAGCATCGGGTCGAGGCCGGTCAGCAGGCCGACCGCGATGCCGAGCAGCGCCACGTGCATCATCGCGAACCGCACCGGCATGATGTCGAGACCGACGATCACGACGCCGATCACGGGCAGGCCCACGGCGGCCAGCAGCAGGGCGACTCCCGCGCGTCGGACCGGGACAAGTTGCAGCAACTGGCCGACGTCGGCGGCGGCCTGGGCGTTCACCGCACCTCCCGCAGACGGCCGGCGGCCATTTCCAGCACCTGGTCACAGCGGTCGGCCAGTGCCCGGTCGTGGGTGACGACGACGACGGTCACGGGCAGGGACAGCAGGACGTCGGCGGCCTCCTCCTGCCCGGCGAAGTCGAGCGCGGCGGTGGGTTCGTCGGCCAGCAGCACCCCGGCGCCCGCCGCCACACTACCGACCGCCCGCGCCAGGTACATCCGCTGCAACTGGCCGCCGGACAGGGTGTGCAACGGCCGGCCGACGAGCTGCCCGACGCCCAACTTCGCCGCCGCCTCGACCGCCTCGGTCTTCGCGCCGCCGCTGGCCAGCAACTCCCCCGCCGGCAGCGGGAACCGGCCGACCGCCGGCTTCTGGGGTATCCAGGCGCACGCCCGGCGCCGCCACGCCCACTCGGCCGCGCTGCAGGTGTCCCGGCCGCCCACCAGGATGCGGCCGCCCGCGCGGCGGTGCAGGCCGAGCACGGCCCGCAGCAACGTGGTCTTGCCCGAGCCGTTGGTACCGGTCAACGCCACCCGCCGGCCGGCCGCGACGTCGAGGTCCACGCCCCGTACGACCTCCACACGGCCGTGCCGGCAGGCGACCTCGCGCATCACGACGTCCAGTCCTTCCATGCCACCTCCTCGCTCCTCCACAGCAGTCGGAACGAGGCGGCGGCTGGTTCCCGGGCGTCGGCTCCTGCGTGGCCGCCCCCTCCCACATGCGGGTCGCGCGGGAACTACCGCGCACGGCTACCCGCGCGAGGCGGGGCCCGGTGTCCACGACATCCACTCCCCGCGCGTCCCGGGCGCCGAGGAAGCCGCCGAACTGCTGCGTACCGGGCTCAAGGCGATCCCGGCCGAGCGGCCGTGGGTCGACCCGGACTGCGGTCCGAAGACCCGCGGCTGCCCGAGACCCGCGCGTCCCTGGAGAACCTGTTGGCCGCGGCCCGCAGGTCCGGGCGGAGCTGCCCGCCTCCTGATCCGGGTGGTCCCGAGGGGCCGGGGCGTCATGGACGCCCCGGCCTCCGGGTGCCGGTTCAGGTCGCGGTCGCCTCCGCGGCCGCGCGTCCCGCCGTGCGGCCGGAGAACAGGCAGCCGCCGAGGAAGGTGCCCTCCAGCGAGCGGTACCCGTGGACGCCGCCTCCGCCGAAGCCCGCGACCTCACCGGCCGCGTACAGGCCGGGAACCGGGGTGCCCGAGGCGTTCAGGACGCGGCCGGACAGGTCGGTCTGGAGGCCGCCGAGGGTCTTGCGGGTGAGGATGTTGAGCCGCACGGCGATCAGCGGCCCGGCGGCGGGGTCCAGGATCCGGTGCGCGGAGGCGGTGCGGCTGAGGGTGTCCCCGGGATAGGCGAGCGCGTTGCGGATGCCCATGACCTGGACGTCCTTGGTGTACGGGTTGGCGATCTCGCGGTCGCGGGCCTCGATCTGCCGCTGGAGGTCGGCCAACTGGATCAGGTTCTGTCCCGTCAGCCTGTTCATCCCCGCCACCAGTTGCGGCAGGGTCTCGGCGACCACGAAGTCCTCCCCCTTCTCCTTGAACCGCTCGATCGGCTCCGGGGTCTGCCAGATGCGCGACAGCAGTTTCCAGACGTTCTTCTCGGTGAGGTCCGGGTTCTGCTCGGAGCCGGACAGGGCGAACTCCTTCGCGATGATCTTCTGTGTGGTGACGAACCAGGAGTAGTCGTATCCGGTGCCGGTGATCGACTTGAGGGTGTGGAGCGTGTCGTAGCCCGGGATGTCGGGGCTGGAGAAGCGCTTGCCGGTGGCGTCGAACCACAGGGAGGACGGGCCGGGCAGGATACGGATGCCGTGGCCGGGCCAGATGGGGTCGTAGTTCCTGAGGCCCTCGGTGTAGTGCCACATGCGGTCGGGGTTGACGATCCGTCCGCCGGCCCGCTCGGTGATGGCGAGCATCCGGCCGTCCACGTGCGCGGGCACTCCAGTGATCATGGACTTCGGCGGGGTGCCGAGGCGGGCGGGCCAGTTCTGGCGGACGAGGTCGTGGTTGGCGCCGATGCCGCCGGAGGTGACGAGCACGACCGGCGCGCGCAGCTCGAAGTCGCCGATCACCGTCCGGGAACTGGGCTTGCCGCGGGCTGTGTCGCTGGGCTCCAGGACCGCGCCCCGCACCCCGGTGACGGCGCCGCCGGTGACGACCAGCTCATCCACCCTGTGGCGGAACACGAAGGCCACCCGCCCGTCCTTCACGGCGGCCCGCACCTTCTTCTCTAACGGCTCGACCACGGCGGGGCCGGTGCCCCAGGTGACGTGGAAGCGCGGCACCGAGTTGCCGTGGCCGTCCGCGAGGCCGCCGCCCCGCTCGGCCCAGCCGACGATCGGGAACCACTGCACGCCGAGCCCCGACAGCCAGGACCGCTTCTCCCCGGCGGCGAAGTCGACGTACGCCTCGGCCCACTTGTACGCCCAGTGGTCCTGGCCCGCCGGGTCGTCGGCCCCGCGGTCGAACCCTGCCGTGCCCAGCCAGTCCTGCCAGGCGAGTTCGCGGGAGTCCTTGATGCCCATCAGCCGCTGCTCGTGGGAGTCGACGAGGAACAGACCGCCGAAGGACCAGAACGCCTGGCCGCCCAGGCCGGATTCGGGTTCCTGGTCGAGCAGCAGCACCTTGCGTCCGGCCGCGGCCAGTTCGGCCGTGGCGACCAGCCCGGCGAGGCCGTGTCCGACGACGATGGCGTCCGCGTCCGACGACGCGGCCGAGGCGTACGCCGGGATCGTGGCCTGGGCGAGGGCGGCGCCGGCGAGCGCTCCGCCCGCCACGGTCAGGGCATGGCGGCGGGTGATCGCGGCCGGGGATGACGAGTGCTCCATGGGCTGCCTTCCAATGGGGGTGAGGAGGGGGCCGGAGAGGTGCGGGATGCTGCTGCGAGAGCAGGGGTTACCGACGGTAGACCAGGGAGTACGGGGACCACCAGAGCCGTGCGCCGCTCAACTGCCCTATGCGACAAGGGCGTTGTGATGCGCCACGCCTACGCGGGGGGCAGACGCAGTGCGGGGCCTCGTCGGCGCGGTGCTGCCCGCGCAGGTCGGGGACGATGCCATGGACGACGGTGCAGGCCGGCCCGGGTGACCACAGGCGCGCGGCATGCCCGAGCTACATGATGGAGGCGCCGACGCGCGGTTCCCGGGTGCCGTGGCGGCCGGCCGTCGCCGCGATCAGGTCGGGCACCACGCTGCTGCCCGGCACCGGTGCGTCCGGACGTGAGTGATGTCCGTGTTCGGTGACACGCGGGGGAGGCCCGAGTCGCCGTGAACGCCCTGCGGCAGGCGCCCGTCACCTCCGTCGCCGCGGCCCTGCGGGACGTCGCGGGCCTCGGGGGCTTTGATGTGCGGGACGCCGGTGCCGGGGTGCTCGGTCACCTCGGCGTCGACGCGGCAGACGCCGGCGAGGAGTTCGGGCGCGAGAACCTCTCGGGGCGGCCCGGCGGTCACCACGCGGCCGCCGTCCATGACGCAGATGCGGTCGCAGAACGCGGGTGCAGCACACGTCCGGCGGACGGCACGCGAAACGCGCCGCCCCGTCGTACGGTCGGGCGGCGCGTTCGGGCGCTGTCGTGGCGTCAGGGAGCCGGTTCAGCTGACCGGCGGCATCTCGCTGGGGCGTGAGTCGAGGCCCGCGCGGCGGTTGACCCAGGAGCCGCGCGTGAAGTCGGGGACGGCCACCGGAAGGCCGCCCGTCGCGAGGGACTTGACGCTCAGCGGGACCGGGGAGCACCAGGCGGCGGCGTCGTACACGTCCATGTCGGGGACGAGCCCCGCGCGCATCTGCTGGACGGTGCGCCACTGCAGGACGTAGTCCATCCCGCCGTGACCGCCGTTGTTCTCCGCGTCGTCACCGATCTTCTGCCACAGCCAGTGGTCGAACTCCTTGAGGTACGCGTCGAACGACCGCCAGGTGTGGCCGCTGTGATCGGGCTCCAGGTAGATGCGGCCGCCGCTCGCGGAGGTGACTCCGGCGTAGTCCTCGAAGATGCCGCGGCTGCCGGCGAGCGAGTTGATACGGCTGTAGGGGCGCGGCGAGCTGACCTCGTGCTCGGCGCGCACCACCCGGCCCTGGGCGGTGTCGATCAGGCAGGTGACCAGGTCACCGTTGATGTAGGTCTCCTTCCAGCTCGGGTGGGAGCGCGGGACGAAGCGGGCGCGGTAGTCGGCGAGGCCCCTGGGCTCGGTGGCGGTGGCGCGCAGCGTCGTGAAGCGGTCGCCGCGGTTGATGTCCATGGCCGCGGCGATCGGAGCGAGGCCGTGCATGGCGTAGAAGGACGCGGTGCTGCGGGTGTGCCACAGCCGCCGCCAGGAGTCGGTGTAGTAGGTGTCGGAGAAGAGCAGTTCGCGCAGGTCGTGCAGATAGCCACCGTGGCCGTTGGTGACGTCGCCGAAGAGGCCGTCGTGGGCCATCTTGAGCATCGCCAGCTCGTTGCGGCCGTAGCTGCAGTTCTCGGACAGGAACAGGTGCCGACGGGTCCGCTCGCTGGTGTCGACGAGGTCCCACAGCTCGCGCAGCTCGGTGGCGACGGGCAGTTCGACGATGGCGTGTCTGCCGGACAGCAGGGCGGCGCGGCCGTGCTCGTAGTGGAACTCCCAGGGGGTGGCGACGTAGACGAGGTCGATGTCCTCGCGGCGCAGCATGCGTGCGTAGGCATCGGCGGAGCCGCCGTACTCGGCGGGGCGGGGACGGCCCTCGGCGACCAGTTTGTCGGCGGTCCGTCGGGCGCGGTCGGCGCGGATGTCGCACACGGCCGTCACCGTGCAGCCGGGGACGGCGGCCCACCCCGAGGCCATGCCGTGGCCCCGGTTGCCGAGGCCGATCAGGGCGACGCGGACCGTCCGGTACGGGTCGAAGGGGACGTTGATCATCGATTTCTGGCCGTGACGCCGGGCCGGAGGGGCGTCGGCGGCGGGGGCGGCGCCCGGTGCGGCGGCGGCCGTGGTGCCGAGCCCCGCGACGACGGCACCGGAGGCCAGGGCTCCGCCCATGAGAGTACGGCGTGAGACAGCAGGGATTTCATGCATGGCGCTGAACGCTCCCTTGTGGGTGGCCGACAGCTCTTGTTGCCGAACGACTTTGTCGAGCGGACGACGGAGTGTCAATAGGTGCTCGAAGAGAGGCGGTTGCGAGCAGAAACGAGCATCTGGTGGCCATGAGGGTGCGGTGGAGCTGATCAGGCCTGACGGGCGCGCGGCAGGGTGAGGAACAGGACGGCGGCGCGGATCGAGACACGGCCGCACCGGGCGGGGCGGCCCGGTGCCGCTACGAGGCGTGCTCCTCCGCCTCACCGAAGCGGGCCAGCGCGAGGGCGCCCGCGATGGAGGCGGCGAAACCGGCGACGGCCAGCGGCGCGAGCCCGTGGCGGGTGGTGTCGCCCAGCCAGACGATGCCGAACAGAGCGGGCCAGACGGTCTCCCCGATGACCATCGCCGCCGTGGCGGAGGTGACGGAGCCGGACCGAAGGGCCTCGATCAGGAGGAGATAGCCGGTGATCCCGGAGAGGACCACGGCGTACACCGAAGGGTCGGCGAGCAGGCCGGGCAGGGACAGTCCCGGCATCAGCCGGGCCGCGACGGCCGTCACGCCGAAGCTGATCCCGGCGAGGCCGCCCAGCACGGCCGCGCGGTGGCGCACGTTCCCCAGGCGTGGAGCCAGTGCCCAGCTCACCAGGGCGAGCCCCACCGAGCCCATCAGGACCGCGAGCCGCATTCTCATGTCGCCGTCGCCGCCGGTCTCCCGGCCGGCCGCGATCGCCATCACCGCGAGCCCTCCGCACACCGCGACGACCGCGCCCCACTCCACCCGGCGCAAGCGGATGCGCAGCACGAACGCCGAGACGATCGCGGTGACGGCCAGCGCCCCGGCCACCGCCGCCTCGACCAGGAAGAGCGGGACCGAGCGCAGGGAGATCAGTTCGGCGGCGAAGCCCAGCGTGTCGAGGGCGACCCCGACGATGAACGGCCACTGCCAGGTGGCCCGCACCGCCGCGCCGGCGCCCCCGGGACCCACCCTGCGCGCGCCGAGCGCCTGGAACACGGTCGCCGTTCCCATGAAGAGGGCGGCGCACAGCGCGAACAGCAGGCCGAGTCCCATGACCGCAGGCTAATGCGCCGGGGGTGCGCCCGCGTGGAGGGCGGCCCACGTGGCGGGTCCCGCCGGTCAGCGCCCGCCGTCGCCCTCGCCCTCCCCCTCGCTGCCGCTCGCGCCCTCCAGGAACGTCCCCAGCACCTCGATGTCCGCGATGCGGGAGGGATCCACCCGGTAGGGGTCGGCGCCGAGCACGACGAGGTCGGCCCGCTTGCCCGGGGTGAGGCTGCCCGCGTCGGACTCCCAGTGGCAGGCGTGGGCGGCGTCCACGGTGTAGGCCCGCAGGGCCTCGTGCACGGTGACCGACTCGTCGGGACCGATGACCCGGCCCGACTCCGAGGCCCGTTCGACCATGAACTGGACGGCCCGCAGCGGCGCGCCGTCGGCGACCGGGCGGTCCGAGCTTCCCGCCACCCGGACGCCATGGTCGAGGAAGCCGCGACCGCGGTAGAGCCAACCGGCCCTGTCGTCCCCCATGACCGTGGCGTAGTCGTCCCCGTAGTAGCGCAGGAAGTTGGGCTGGATGACGACGGTGACGCCGAGCGCGGCCAGCCGGGGCAGCTGGTCGGGACGGACCAGGCCCGCGTGCTCGATGCGGTGGCGTGCCCGGGGGCGCGGAAGCAGACGCTGCGCCCGCTCCAGGGCGTCCAGGGCGACGTCGACCGCCCGGTCCCCGATGGCGTGGATGGCCAGCTGCCAGCCCGCGCGGTGCCCCTCCACGATGGTCTCCTCCAACTCCTCGGGGTCGGCCTGGAGTTGACCGGAGCCACTGGTTCCCCGGTAGGGGCTGGTCAGGGCCGCCGTACGGGCCATCATCCCGCCGTCGGTGAAGATCTTGAGGGCTCCTAGGGAGAGGGCGCCGTCACCGAAGCCGGTGCGCAGGCCCAGCGTGAGGGCGCGGGTCGTGGTGTCCTCGGGGGCGGCGCTCACGGCGTCGAGGGCGTCGGCGGCCACCATGAGCTGGACGCGTATCGGCAGGCGGCCGGTGTCGTGGGCGAGCTGGTAGGCCGCCGCCTCGACGGGGCTGTGGCGGAACAGGCGGGCGCCGACTCCCGCCTCGGCGCAGGCGGTCACGCCTTCGGAGCGGCAGACGCGGGCCGCCCGCTCGACCGCACCGGCCAGTTCGTCGAGGGAGTGCGGCGGCCGGGAGCGCAGGGCGGCTCCCATGGCGCCTTCTACGAGGAAGCCGTCAGGGCTGACCGCCTCGGCGGGGAGTTCCCTCAGGATCGCCGTGTTGACGAGGCAGGCGTGGCCGGAGAGATGGCCCAGGTACACCTTGCGGCCGGCGCTGACGGCGTCGAGGTCCGCGGCCGTCAACGGGCGGTCCAGGCTGCGCTGGTCGTAGCCGCCGAAGTCCAGCCAGGCACCGGCCGGTGCCTGGGCGACCGCGTCGGCGACGACCCGGAGCACGTCGTCGGCCCGGCTGCTCGGCGCCACTCCTGGGATCGCCGCCTTCAAACCGGTCCAGGCCAGGTGGACATGGCTGTCGATGAAGCCGGGCAGCACCACGGCGCCGTCCAGGTCGTGGGTGCGCCGCGCCGGCAGCCCCGCCACGTCCTCGTCCAGGCCGACGACGCGGCCGCGCCAGATGCCCAGTTCCCGGGCGATCGGGCGGTCCGGATCCATCGTGATGATGCGGGCGTTGGTGATCCTCGACGAGAGCAAGGACGACTCCTTTTCGGTTCTCCCAGGCGAAACTGCCGGCACACAGCCCGTACATGTGTTTAGGTAAGGCAACCTAAGGGTGCTTCCGGTGAAGGAAACGGTGGGCCCCGACCGCGAGTTGGCGGCCTGGGCCGATGGTGTGCTCGCGCGTATCGACGCGCAACAAGGAATCGACGACGAGTTGCTCGCCGCCCTCGGGCGCGGTCCGAGCCTGCGCGAGGAGACGCTGGCCCGGATGGCCGAGGCCGTGCGGGCGGCGGCCCTGGGCTTGGGCCCGGCCGGCTGCGCCGCGGCCGCCGGAGTGCCGGAACGGCTGCTGCACAACTGACAGGACCGCAACCCGTCGTTCGCCGCGGCGATGTCGGGCGCGCGGGCCCTGGCCCACTCCCACGCACCCGAGGGCAACGGCGCGGCACGTCCGCCGACCCCCGTCGCGCTGCTCGTGCTGCTCCAGGCGATCCGCGCGGACGCCCAGCACCGTCCGCCGCCGCGCTCGCCGGCATGCCCCGTGCGGCCCTCCACCGGCTGCGCAAGGAGCGCCCGAAGGTGAACGCGCTGATCCTCGCGGCCCGCCGCGCCCGGTCCAAACGGACCGAACGGCGCGGCGGTTCGACCTACGAACACCGGTACCGGCTCGTCCGTGTCGACGACGCCCCCGCGAATCACCAAGGGGGTAGCCGCCAGCGCCAGATCTGATTAGCCTTACCTAAGTTTTGCACGCGGTGCAAGCGCTGCGAACCCCCTTCCGGAGGGATGCGTGAGAAGAGCGGACCTGCCGGGACGGCGTGTCCTGTGGGGTGCGGTGGGCGGGCAGCGCCGGGACGTCGTGCTCGGGGCGGTGCTGGGCATGGGCCACCAGACGGGCGAGGCCCTGGTGCCGGTGCTCATCGGACTGGCCGTCGAGCGAGGCGTCGTGGCCGGGGACGCCGGCGGGCTGCTGCTGTGGCTCGGTGTCCTGGCCGTCGTCTACGTCGGACTCTCCTCCAGCTTCCGCTTCGGTGCACGGGCCGGCGAGCGCGCCTCCGTCACCGCGGCGCACCGCCTCAGGACCCAGTTGGTCGGCCGCGTCCTCGCCCCCGAGGGCGGCGCTGAGGAAGGCCGGTTGCCCGGCGAGCTGGCGAACACCGCCACCGAGGACGCCAAGCGGGTCGGCGCCGTCACGATGGCCCTCATCGTCGGCATCGGGGCCACCACCGGCCTCGTGGTCGGCGCGGTCGTCCTGCTGCGCATCTCCCTCCCCCTCGGCCTGCTCGTCCTGCTGGGCACACCGCTGCTGCTGTGGCTGGTGCACCTGCTGAGCAAGCCCCTGGAACGGCGCAGCGAGACCGAGCAGGAGCGCGCGGCGCGGGCCTCGGGCGTCGCCGCCGACCTGGTGGCCGGGCTGCGGGTGCTCAAGGGCATCGGTGCCGAACCGGCGGCCGTCGCCCGCTACCGCCGTACCAGCCAGGAGTCGCTGACCGCCACCCTGCGCGCGGCCCGTGCCGAGGCCTGGCAGAACGGCGTCGTCACCATCCTCACCGGCGCGTTCCTCGCGCTGGTCGCGCTCGTCGGCGGGCGGCTCACCGCGCGCGGCGACATCAGCCTCGGTGAACTCGTCTCGTCCGTCGCGCTCGCGCTCTTCCTCATCGGCCCGCTCTCCGAGTTCTCCTGGGTCAACGCGGAGCTGGCGCAGGGCCGGGCGTCCGCCACCCGGATCGCCGAAGTGCTCGACGCCGGCCGGGCGGTGTCGCCGGGTCCGCCGCAGCGCGGCGCCGTACCGGGGCGGACCGCGGGCCGGCTGCGCCTGAGCGGCCTCTCCTACGGTTCCCTGCGCGAGGTGGACATGGACATCGCGCCGGGCGAGACGGTGGGGGTGGTCACCACCGACCCCGCCGACGCGTCGGCCCTGCTGCGGTGCCTGGGCCGCCACGCCGACCCGGCCGGCGGGGTTGTGGAACTGGACGGCACCGCACTGCCCGCGCTGAGCCTCGCGGAGGTGCGGTCCGCGATACTCGTCGCCGAGCACGACGCCGACCTCTTCGAGGGCACGCTCCTCGACAATGTCACCGCCGCGCTCGGCACCCCCACCGCCCCGCCAGACACCCCGACCGCCACGCACGGCACCCCGACCGCCGCATCCGTCACCGCCGTGATGGCCGCGTCGGGCACCGACGAGGTCGTACGCGCCCTGCCCGACGGCACCGGAACGGCCGTCACCGCGCGCGGCCGCTCCCTCTCCGGAGGCCAGCGGCAGCGGGTGGCCCTCGCCCGGGCGCTGGCCGCCGACGCGCCGGTCCTCGTGCTGCACGAGCCCACGACGGCCGTCGACGCCGTCACGGAGGCGGGCATCGCCGCCGGGATCAGCGACGTCCGCCGCGGCCGCACCACCGTCCTGGTGACCAACAGCCCCGCGCTGCTCGCCGTGACCGACCGGGTCGTCCTGATCGAGGACGGCAGGGTCACCGCGGCCGGCGCCCACGACCGGCTCGTGCACGACCGCGCCGCCTACCGGACGGCGGTCCTCGCATGACCGAGCCCGGCAAGGGCGCGCAGTCGCCCCTCCTGCCCGTCGCCACGCCCGCCCGCACCCGGGCCGCCGTCGCCGAACTGCTGCGTCCGCAACGGCCGCTGGCCCTCACCGCGTTCGCCGTGATGGTCGCCTCCACCGCCGTCGGGCTGCTCGTGCAGCCGCTGCTCGGCCGGATCGTCGACCTGGCCGCCGACCGCGGCTCCGTGGACGCCGTCACCACCACCGCGGCACTTCTCCTCGCCGTCGCCGTGGCGCAGGGCGTCACCGCCGGGTTCGGGCTGTCGCTGATCTCCCGGCTGGGCGAGACGACTCTGGCCCGGCTGCGCGAGCGGTTCGTCGAGCGGGCTCTCGGGCTGCCGCTGGAGCGAGTCGAGCGGGCCGGCGCCGGTGACCTGACCGCGCGGGTCACCGCCGACGTCTCGCTCATCGCCGAGGCCATCCGCAACGCCCTGCCCGAGCTGGCCCGTTCGCTGCTGACCATCGTCCTCACCCTGGGGGCTCTGGCACTGCTCGACTGGCGTTTCCTGCCGGCCGCCCTGATCGCGGTGCCCGTGCAGGCGGCCACCGCCCGCTGGTACGTGTCCCGCGCCGTCCCGCTCTACGCCGAGCAGCGCAGGGCCGCCGGCGCGCAGCAGCAGCAACTGCTCGACACCATCGCGGGCAGCTCCACCGTGCGCGCGTTCCGGCTGGAGCGGGAGCACACCGAGCGGGTCACCGAGCGGTCCTGGTCGGTGGTGGCGCTGACGATGCGCGGGGTCCAGCTCGTGCTGGGCTTCTACAGCCGTCTGCACATCGCCGAGTACGCCGGGCTCGCCGCCGTGCTGTTCACCGGCTACTGGCTCGTCCGCGACGGCGCGGCGTCCATCGGCACGGCGACGGCCGCCGCCCTGTACTTCCACAGCCTGTTCACCCCGGTCAACGCCGCCCTCGTCCTCCTCGACGACGCCCAGTCGGCCACGGCCGGCCTGTCACGGCTCGTCGGCGTGACCGACCAGCCGCCGCCCCCGGAGGGCACCGGTTCCGTCCGGGCGGGCGGCGTCGACGTCACCGTGCGGGGCCTTGGTCACGCGTACCGGCCCGGGCATCCCGTCCTGCACGACGTCGACCTGACGATCCGGCACGGCGAGCGGGTGGCCCTCGTCGGTGCCAGCGGGGCCGGCAAGACCACGCTGGCCCGGCTCGTCGCGGGCATCCAGCCGCCCACCGGCGGGACCGTCCTCATCGGCGGTGTGCCACCGGCCGAACTCGGCGCGGCGGCCACCCGCACGGTCGCCCTGATCACCCAGGAGACCCATGTCTTCGCCGGCCCCCTCACCGACGACCTGCGCCTCGCCAAGCCCGACGCCACCGACGGCGAACTGCGCGCCGCGCTCGACCGGGTGGACGCCCTCACGTGGGCCGAGGCGCTGCCCGACGGCCTCGCCACCGTCGTCGGCGACGGCGGCCACCGGCTCAGCGGCGCGCAGACGCAGGCTCTCGCGCTCGCCCGGCTGATCCTGGCCGATCCGCCCCTCGTGATCCTCGACGAGGCCACCGCCGAGGCGGGCAGCGCCGGGGCGCGCGCCCTGGAGAAGGCGGTCGCGCAGGCGGTCGACGGCCGCACCGCGCTGATCGTGGCCCACCGGCTCAGCCAGGCTGCGACCGCCGACCGCATCGTCGTCATGGACGCGGGACGCGTCGTCGAGACCGGCACGCACGACGAACTCCGCGCCGCCCGTGGACGCTACGCCGCCATCTGGCAGGCCTGGTCGGACACCCGCGACACCGGCACCTGACCCCCACGGACACACCTCCGAAACCCCCCGCACCGCCCGGCTCCACAGGAACCCGAAGAACGAAGGACCACCGATGTCCCGCTCCCGCAGAGCACCACGGCTCGCCGCCGCCCTCGCATCCGCCCTCCTGCTCATGACCGCCGCCACGGCCTGCGGAGGTGACGACTCGGACTCCGGCACATCGGGGGCCGGGGGGCAGGCGAGCTCCTCCGGAGAGTCCGCCTTCCCGGTCTCCGTCGCGCACAAGTACGGCAGTACGACGATCAAGTCCGAGCCGAAGCGGATCGTGACCGTCGGCCTCACCGACCAGGACGCCGTCCTGGCGCTCGGCAAGGTGCCGGTCGGCACCACCGAGTGGCTCGGCGGCTACAAGGGCGCCATCGGCCCCTGGGCCGACGACAAGCTCGGCGGCGCCGAGGTGCCGACCGTCCTCAAGGACACCGGCACCGGTCCCCAGGTGGAGAAGATCGCCGCCCTCAAGCCCGACCTGATCCTCGCGGTGTACGGCGGACTCACCAAGGAGCAGTACGAGTCGCTGTCCAAGTTCGCGCCCGTGGTCGCCCAGCCGAAGAAGTACAACGACTACGGCGTGCCGTGGCAGGAGCAGACCGAGACGATCGGCAAGGCGCTCGGTAAGCCGGAGGAGGCCACCGCGGCCGTCAAGGAGACCGAGGCGCAGATCGAGGCGGCCGTCGAGGAGCACCCCGAGTTCAAGGGCCGGACGGCCGTGATGGCCACACCGTACGAGGGCATCTTCGTCTTCGGCAGCCAGGACCCGCGGTCGCATCTCCTCACCGACCTCGGGTTCTCCCTGCCCGCGGACCTGGACAAGGTGATCGGGGACCAGTTCGGCGCGAACATCAGCAAGGAGCGCACCGACCTGCTCGACCGGGACGCCCTCGTGTGGCAGGTCGCGGACGTGACCAAGGACGCCGACAAGCTGCACAAGGACGCCTCCTACAAGGACCTTGACGTGGTCAGGGAGGGCCGCGAGGTCTACGTCAGCGAGAGCAGCGACTACGGCAACGCGCTGTCCATGGGCACTGTTCTCGGCCTGCGGTACGTGGTCGAACGGCTGGTACCGCAGTTGGCGGCGGCGGTCGACGGCAAGACCGGGACGAAGGTGGAACAGCCCGCGTCGTGAACCGGCAAGGCTGTGGGGCGGTCCCTGGGGACCGCCCCACAGTCGTTTCAGCCGTCCATGGCCTCGGCCAGGCTGCGGGGCCTCATGTCGCTCCAGTGGGTCTCGACGTGGTCCAGACAGGACTGCCGGTCGGCGGGCCCGTGCACCACCCGCCAGCCGGCCGGCACGTCGACGAAGTCCGGCCAGAGGCTGTGCTGGTTCTCGTCGTTGACCAGCACCAGGAAGACACCCTCGGGGTCCTCGAACGGATTGCTCATGCTCTTCCTCTCCTCATGGTTCACGACCGTGTGTTCCGCTCCGCCCACGCGACGAGCCCTTCCAGCGCCCTGAACCAGGTCTCGGCCAGGTCCTGGACCGTCTCGCGTGGCAGCAGTCCTTCCAGGTAGGACCAGTGGGCGGCCAGCACCGGCCCGTCCGCCCGGTCCTCGGTGACCACGTTGATGCTCAGCGCGTGGCCTTCGCGCATGGCGCCCTCGGGGCCGATGTCGGCCGCGTCCTCCTCGGGCGCGTACGACCAGTCCGTCTCCTCGGGGATGCCGAACCGCCCGAGGTAGTTGAACTCGATCCGGGCCGCCTCGCGGCTCGCGAGCACCTCGCGGGTCCGGGGGTTGAGATGCCGCAGCATGCCGTGCCCGATGCCGCCCGTGGGCAGCGCTGCCAGATGCTCGCGCACCCGTCGTACGGCTTCCCCGGCTGCCGGGCCGCCCGCGAAGGCGTCGGCCGGGTCGACCGGGCCGGGGTCGAGCCGGACCGGGAAGACGCTGGTGAACCAGCCGACCGTACGGGAGAGGTCGACCTCGTCGCCGCCCAGTTCCTCGGTGCGGCCGTGGCCTTCGAGGTCGACCAGGACGGAGGTGTCCGAGCCGCCGTGGCGTCGCCGCCAGTCGGCGAAGGCCAGCGCGAGTGCGGCCAGCAGCACGTCGTTGACGCCGGCCCCGAAGGTGGCGGGCACCGTCGACAGCAGCGGACCTGTGTGCTCGGCGGGCATCCGCAGGACGACCTCCCGCTGGGTGGCGGTCGTGTCGCGGTCAGGGTCCAGCTCGCGGGCGAGCGGGAAGGGTTCCGTACCGCCGTCCAGTACGGCCGTCCACACCGGCAGTTCCGCCTCCCTGGCCGGGTCCTGGGCCAGTTCGGTCAGCAGCCGCGACCAGCGCGCGAAGGATGTCTCGACGGGGGCCAGCCGCGCCGGCCGCCCGGCGGCGACCTGCTGCCAGGCCGTCGCCAGGTCGGGCAGCAGCACCCGCCAGGACACGCCGTCCACCACCAGGTGGTGGGCCATCAGCAGCAGCCGTCCCGGCGCGTCGCCCGCGTCGAACCACACGGCCCTGACCATGGCGCCCGCGTCCGGGTCGAGCAGCGCCCGCGCCGCGTGCGCCTGGTCCCGTACGGTCGCGGCGAGTGCCTCGGCGTCGAGGTCCGCCACGTCCACGCGATCGATCCACGCGGCGGCGTCGACCGCGCCGGCGGGCGGCACGTGCAGCGACCAGTCCTCCGTGGCGTCCGGCGAGGGCCGCACCAGGGTCGCCCGCAGCAGGTCGTGCCGGTCGGCCAGCGCCTGGAGCACGGCGGTCAGGCCGGGCAGGTCCAGCTGCGCGGGGGTGCGCACGAGCGCCGCCTGGTGATAGGTGGCGAACGGGCCGCCCAGTTCGCGCAGCCAGTGCATCACCGGGGTGAGCGGCACGGTTCCGGTGCCGTCGTCCACCGGGCGGGAGCCGTCGCCGGCGGCCTCGGCGACCGTGCTCAGCACGGCGACCGTGCGGTGCCGGAAGACCTGCCGGGGGGTGATGCGGATGCCTGACGCGCGGGCGCGGCCGACGAGCTGCATCGCGACGATGCTGTCACCGCCGAGGGCGAAGAAGTCGTCGTCCACACCGACCTGCTCCAGCCCCAGCACCTCGCCGACGACCGTGCAGAGCAGTTCCTCCATGGGGGTGGCCGGCGCGCGGCCGGAGGACAGGGCGGAGAAGTCCGGCGCGGGCAGCGCGGCACGGTCGAGCTTGCCGTTGGCAAGCTGCGGGAACCGCTCCAGCGTGACCACGGCCGCCGGGACCATGTGGTCCGGGAGCCGGGCGGCGACATGGCCGCGCAGTGCCCCGGGGTCCGGGTCGGTGCCGGGAGCCAGGATCACATAGGCCACCAGGAGCTTGCGCGGACCTTCCTGCCGTACCGTCACCAGTGCCTGGCCGACAGCGGGGTGTGCGGTGAGCGTGGACTCGATCTCGGCCGGTTCGATGCGGAAGCCGCGGATCTTGACCTGGTCGTCGGCGCGGCCGAGGTAGTCGAGGCGCCCGTCGGGGGTCCAGCGGGCCAGGTCGCCGGTGCGGTACAGCCGCCCGCCCGGCTCGCCGAAGGGATCGGCCACGAACCGCTCGGCCGTGAGCCCCGGCGCGCCCAGGTAGCCCCGGGCGAGGCCGCCGCCCGCCAGGTACAGCTCGCCCGTGACGCCGGGCGGCACCGGCTGGAGCAGCCCGTCCAGGACGTAGGCGCGGGTGCCGGCCACCGGCCGTCCCACGAGGGGTCGTTCGCTGTCACGGACCCGCGCCACCAGGGCGTCCACGGTGGACTCCGTCGGCCCGTACAGGTTGAACGCCTCGGTGCCGCGCAGTGCGGCGAGCCGCTGCCACAGCGCCCCCGGTACGGCCTCGCCGCCCACGCCGACGACCGCGAGGGGGCAGTCGTCGCCGTTCAGCAGACCGCTGTCGGCCATCTGCGCGAAGAACGACGGGGTGACCTCCAGGAAGTCGAAGCGGTGCGCGGCGACGGCCGCCGCCAGCAGTTCGGGGTCGCGCCGCACCTCTTCGGACACCACGTGCACACAGTGCCCGTCGAGCAGCCACAGCTGGGGCTGCCAGGAGGCGTCGAAGAAGAAGGACCAGGCGTGGCCCGCCCGCAGGTGCCGCCGCCCGGTGGCCTCGACGGCCGGCCGGTACAGCGTCTCGCGGTGGCTGTGGAAGAGGTGACCGAGACTCTCGTGGGTGACCACGACTCCCTTCGGGCGGCCGGTGGAGCCGGAGGTGTAGATGACGTACGCCGGGTGCCGGGGCGTCAGCGGGGCGGTCCGGTCGGCGTCCGTGAGGTCGGCCGCGTCCTGTGCCGCGATCCGCTCGGCCGTGCCGGGCTCGTCCAGGACGAGGGGCTCGGTGCCGGGCGGCAGGGTGGCGGCCAGGGCGCGGGTGGTGAGCGTCAGTACCGGGCGGGCGTCGGCGAGGACGTCGGCCGTGCGGTCCCTGGGCGCGTCCGGGTCGAGCGGCAGATACGCCGCCCCCGCCTTGTGCACGGCGAGCACGGCCGCCAGGAAGTGCGCGGTGCGCGGCAGCGCGAGGGCGACGTACCGCTCGGGACCCACGCCGTGCCGGACCAGGACGCGGGCCAGCCGGTTGGCCTCCGTGTTGAGCTCGGTGAAGCTGTACTCGACGCCGTCCGAGGCGGCGGCGGGCTGGTCCGGGCACCGGCGGACCGTTTCCTCGAACAGCGCGGGCACGGTGGCCGGCGCGGCGACGTGGGGGCGGCCGTGCCAGCCGCCGCGCAGCCGCGTCTCCTCCTCGGCGTCGAGGATGCCGATGCGGCCGAGCGAGACGCCCGGGTCCGCGGTGACGGCCCGCAGGACGCGCCGGAGGCGGTCAGCGAAGGACTGCGCGGTCGGATGGTCGAACAGTTCGGCGCTGTACTCCAGTACGCCGTCGACGCCACGGCCGTCGGAGCGCTCCACGAAGTCGAAGGAGAGGTCGAACTTCGCCGTGGTCTGCGCCACGTCGTCCCGGTGGGCCCGCAGTCCGGGCAGCCCGGCGTCGTCCCCGCCGGACGCGAGGTACACCACCATCACCTGGAACAGCGGGTTCCGGGCCAGGGACCGGGTGGGGTTGAGCACCTCCACCAGCCGCTCGAAGGGCACGTCCTGGTGGTCGAACGCGGCGAGGTCGGCCTCCCGTACCCGGGCGAGCAGGTCCCGGAAGGAGGGGTCCCCGGAGGTGTCGGTGCGCAGCACCAGGGTGTTGAGGAAGAACCCGACCAGGTCCTCCAGGGCCGCGTCGGTGCGGCCGGAGATGGGGCTGCCGATCGGGATGTCGTGGCCCGCTCCCAGCCTGGTGAGCAGGGTGGCCACGGCCGCCTGGAGCACCATGAACACGCTGACGCCGTTGTCGCGCGCCAACCGGTGCAGTCGCGCCGCCAGTTCCGCGTCCAGCGACAAGTCGGCGGAGCCGCCCCGGTAGCCGGCCTCCAGCGGGCGGGGCCGGTCGACGGGCAGCGCCAGCTCCTCGGGCAGCCCGGTCAGCGCCTGGCGCCAGTGGGCGATCTGGCGCGCGGCCAGGCTGAGCGGGTCCTTCTCGTCGCCGAGGACCTCACGCTGCCACAGCGTGTAGTCGGCGTACTGGACGGGCAGCGGCTCCCAGTCGGGGGCCCGCCCGGCCGTCCGGGCCGCGTAGGCGAGCGCCAGGTCCCGCTTGAGCGGGGCCTCGGACCACTCGTCAGCGGCGATGTGGTGCAGCAGGAGCAGCAGCGTCCACTCCTCCTCGCCGGTGCGGAACACATGGACGCGCAGCGGTGGTTCGCTCTCCAGCCGGAAGCCGTACGCCCCGGCCCGCTCCAGCCGCCCGGGCAGCCGGTCGGCGTCCGTGTCCTCCACCTCGAAGGGGATGTGGACGTCGGCGGCGTCCAGCACCAGCTGATAGGCCCTGCCCTCCTCGTCGGGGAAGACCGTGCGCAGCGTCTCGTGCCGTACCACCAGGTCGTGCACCGCGGCGCGCAGCGCCTCGACGTCCAGTTCACCGGTCAGCCGCCAGGCGGCGGGGATGTTGTACGTCGCGGAGGGGCCCTCCACCTGGTACAGCACCCACAGCCGTTGCTGGGCGGAGGAGAGCGGCAGGCGTTCGGGACGCGGCCGGACCGTCAGGGCGGGGCGGGCGACGGCCTGCTCGTCCGTGATGCGTTCCGCGAGCCGGGCCACGGTGGGCGCGTCGAAGACCGTCCGCAGGGACACCTCGGTGCCGAGCGCGGCCCTGATCCGGGCGGTCAGCCGCATGGCGAGCAGCGAGTGGCCGCCCAGGGCGAAGAAGTCGTCGTCGATGCCGACCTCGGGGACGTCGAGCACCGCGGCGAACACCTCGCACAGCAGGTCCTCGCGGGGTGTGCGGGGCCCGCGTCCCGAGCTGAGCGCGGCGAGGTCCGGCGCGGGCAGCGCCTTTTCGTCGAGCTTGCCGGAGACCGTGCGCGGCAGCGCGGCGACGGTGACGAAGGCCGCCGGGACCATGTGCGCGGGCAGCGTGACGGCGGCGTGGCCGCGCAGTTCCGTGTGGTCGGGCTCGCGGTCCCCGGCCGCGAGGACGTAGGCCACCAGCCTGCGCACGCCCGGGGTGTCCTCGCGCACGACGACGGCGGCGGTCGCCACGTCGGGGTGCCCGGCGAGCAGCGCCTCGATCTCGCCGAGTTCGATGCGGAAGCCGCGCAGCTTGACCTGGCCGTCGGCGCGGCCCAGGAACTCCAGCGCGCCGTCCCGGCGGCGCCGGGCGAGGTCGCCGGTGCGGTACATGCGGCTGCCCGGCGTCCCGAAGGGGTCGGCGGTGAACCGCTCCGCGGTCATGCCGGGCCGGTTCAGATAGCCGCGGGCCAGCCCTTCGCCGGCGAGGTACAGCTCGCCCGTGACGCCCACGGGGACGGGCCGCAGCGCGTGGTCGAGGACGTGGGCGCGGATGTTGCCGACCGGGGCCGCCCAGGAGCCCGACGCGTCGCAGTGCCGGCCGTAGGCGTCGACCGCGCACTCGGTGGGTCCGTACAGGTCGTGGACCGCCACGTCCGACAGCGCGCACAGCCGCTCCCACAGCGCCGTGGGGATCGCCTCACCACCGACCGTGATCACGCCGGGGACGTGGCCGCCGGGGGCGAGGAAGCCGTGGTGGACCAGCTCGCGCATGTAGGTAGGGGTGACGTCGAGGTAGTCGATCCGCTCCCGTCCCAGGTACGCCAGCAGTGCGGCCGGGTCGGCCATGGTGGCCTCGTCGGTCACGTGCAGCTCATGGCCGGCGAGCAGCCAGATCAGCGGCTCCCAGCTGCCGTCGAAGCTGAACGACGCGGCGTGCGCGGCCCGCAGGCCCGTGCGGCCCGCCGCCCGCTCGGCGGGGGCGACGACGTCGTCGCGCTGCACGGCGAAGAGGTTGCTCAGGCCGCGGTGGGTGGCGACGACGCCCTTGGGCCGGCCGGTGGAGCCGGAGGTGAAGATGACGTAGGCGGCGTTCGACGGCGCGGGTGCCACGGGGGCCGGGGCCTCGCCGTCCGTGCCGAGACCGGCCTCGTCGAGCAGCACCGGCACGCAGTCGTGCGGCAGTCTCGGCGCGAGTGCGGCCGTCGTGAGGACGCACAGGGACGCGGTGTCCCGCAGCATGAACTCCAGCCGGTCGGCGGGGTACTCGGGGTCCAGCGGGAGATAGGCGGCCCCCGACTTCAGTACGCCGAGCAGGGCCGGGACCATCAGATGCCGGGGCAGGGCCAGCCCGACGACCGTCTCGGGGCTCGCGCCCCGGCGCAGCAGCAGCCGGGCCACCGCGTCCACCCGCTCCGCCAGCTCACGGAAGCTGAGCCGTTCGTCCCCGGCGACCAGCGCCAGGGCGTCGGGGCGGGCCCGGACGAGCTCGTCCAGGATCTCCGGGACCGAGCGGGTCTCCAGCGGCCTGGCGGTGTCGTTCCACACGCTGGTGGCGGCCGACTCCTCCTCGGCCGTCAGGACGGTCAGCGAGCCCACCGGCCGGGCGGGATCCCGTGCGACCTGCTCCAGCAGACTCACCAGCCGCTCGACGAGCCGGGCGGCCGTGTCCGCGTCGGTGAGGTCGGTGGCGTACTCCAGCAGCAGCGCCATGTCGCGTCCGGCGCCGTGGTCGACGAACGTGAAGTCCAGGTCGAACTTGGCCATGCCGGTGTCCATGTCGAACCACTCGGTGGGCAGCCCGAACAGGTCGGGGTCGCCGTCGGGCCGGTGGTGGTAGCCGAGCATCGCCTGGAACAGCGGGTTGCGGTCGGCGACGCGCGCCGGGTTGACGGCCTCGACCACCCGGTCGAACGGCACGTCCTGGTGCTCGAAGGCGGCGAGCGCGGCTTCCCGTACCCGGCCGAGGAGTTCGGTGAAGGTCGGGTCGCCGGTCAGGTCGGTGCGCAGGACGAGCGTGTTGACGAAGAATCCGACCAGGTCGTCCAGCGCGCTGTCGGTGCGCCCCGCGATCGGCGCGCCGAGCGGGATGTCGTCCCCGGCGCCGAGCCGGTGCAGCAGGGCCGCCGTCGCCGCCTGGAACAGCATGAACATGCTGACCTGATGGCCGGCGGCCAGCTCCCGCAGTGCGGCCGCCGTGGCGTCCGGCAGGTCCAGGCGCACGACGGCGCCCCGGCCGGTGGTCCGGGCCGCGCCGGGGCGGTCCAGCGGCAGCGGGATCTCCCCGGGCAGGTCGCGCAGGGTCCACGTCCAGTAGGCGAGTTGGTCGTCACCGACCTCGGCGAGCAGGCGCTCCTGCCAGAGCGTGTAGTCGGCGTACTGCACCGGCAGGGGCGCCAGGTCGGGCCGCTCGCCGGCGGCGCGGGCCGCGTAGGCGCGGTTCAGGTCGGCCAGGAACGGCCGGTCCGACCACTCGTCGGTGGTGATGTGGTGCAGCACCACCGCCACCACGTGGTCCTCCGCTCCGAGCCGCATGACCTCGGCCCGGACGGGGAGTTCGCCGGCCAGGTCGAAGGGGCGGCGCTGGGCCGCCTCGATCCGCCCGGCGAGTTCCTCCTCGGCGCAGTCGGTCACCCGGACGTCGGGCTCGGCCGCGCCGGGCGCCACCATCCACTGGTACGGCTCGCCGTCCTCCGCCACGAACCTCGTGCGCAGCGCCTCGTGACGGTCCGTCACATCACGCAACGCGGCCCGCAGGGCGTCGATGTCGAGTGCTCCGCGCACCCGGACGACCAGCGGGAAGTTGTAGGCCACACCGCCGCCGGTGATCCGCTCCACCAGCCACAGCCGCCGCTGGGCCGCCGACAGCGCCACCCGTGCGGGACGTTCGGCCGGGGGTACGGGTTCCAGCACCGGCCGGGCGGGCCGTCCCGCCTCCGCGCGCAGCGCCAGCGCCTCGGGGGTCGGGGCCTCGAACAGGTCCCGGATCGCCAGCTCCGCGCCCAGCTCGGTGCGGGCCCGGCTGATCAGCCGGGTGGCCAGCAGCGAATGGCCGCCCAGGTCGAAGAAGTTGTCCTCCGCGCCGGTGCGCGCCAGCCCCAGCACCTCGGCGAACAGACGGCACAGTGCCTCCTCGACGGGTGTGCGCGGCCCACGGCCCTCCGACAGGGCCACCGCCGGCTCGGCGTCCGGCAGTGCCCGCACGTCGAGCTTGCCGTTGTCGTTCATCGGCAGCCGCGGCAGGACCACGAAGGCGGCCGGGACCATGTAGCCGGGCAGCCGCTGCCCCAGGTCCTCGCGCAGCCGGCGGACGAGCGCGCCGTTGCCGCGGGTGGCGGTGGGGGTGTTGGCGTAGGGGGCGGTGCCCCGGTCGTGGCGGGGGCGGTGCAGGCCAGAGGTGCGCCGGGGCTCCGGGCCGCGCACGAACACGGCGTCGAAGTGGCCCGGTTCGTCCGACCAGGTGGTCAGGACCCGGAAGCCGCGCGACTCCCCCAGCCACCGCAGTCGCTCGGGCTCCTCGCCCGCCGGGGCGGGGACGGGCCGTCCGGCGTCCATCGCCCGCGTCGCCGCGAGGTCGTCCGCCGTACGGGCGTCGGGTATGCGGCGGACCCGGAGCAGGTCCACGCCGTCCAGGCGGGCGGCGAGGTCGCCGGTACCGGCCCAGTCCAGGACGGGGGCGTCGTCGACCCGCAGGGCGCCCTCGCCCTCGTACAGCACCACGTCGTAGCGGTACCGGGTCAGTTCGTTGTGGTGCCGTCCGGCCTTGGTGCGCAGTTCGACGCCGACGCCGAGGGTGCTGAACCAGTCGGGGTCGACGAGGAGTTCCTTCTCCAGCGCGAGGCCGCGGTCCACGGCCCGGCGCAGCGAGTCCGGGTCGGTGTCCGCGCCCGCTCGGGCGAGCTGGACGCCCGTCTGGAACACCCGCGCCTGCCGCAGGTCGCGCACGTCACCGAGGAACAGGGCGCCGCCCGGTGCGAGCAGCTTCAGGGCGCCCCGGATCACCTTGTGCAGGTGGTCCAGGCTCGGGAAGTACTGCACGACGGAGTTGATGACGACCGTGTCGAAGAACCCGGTCGGCAGGCCTTCGGTCACCTCGGCCGGCCGGCAGCGCAGTTCGACCTTCCGCGCCAGCTCGGGGTCGGCCTTCAGGTCCTCGCCGATCTTGCGGATCACGGGCTCCGCGAAGTCCGTCGCCCAGTAGGCCTCGGCGTCCGGGGCGAGCCGCGACAGCAGCAGACCGGAGCCGACGCCGATCTCCAGGATCCGCCGCGGCCGCAGCTCGCGGATGCGCTCCACGGTGGCCTCGCGCCACTCGCGCATGTGCTCCACGGGGATGGGGGCGCCGTCGTAGGAGCTGTCCCACCCCGCGAAGTCCTCGGTGAAGACGGCCGTGCCGATCTCGCTGTACTCGGCGGAGTAGATCTCCCGCCACTCGCCGATCTGGTCCCGCTCGGCCGTGCGCAGCGCCTCGGCGTCGGGTTCCGCCGGGACGACGTAGCCCACCAACCGCTTGGTACCGGGGGCGTTGGTGTCGTCGCGGGCGACGACGGCCGCCTGGGACACCTCGGGGTGCTGGGCGAGCACCGTCTCGATCTCGCCGAGCTCCACCCGGTGCCCGCGGATCTTGACCTGGTCGTCGGTACGGCCGAGGAAGTCGAGGTTGCCGTCCGGGCCGCGCCGCACCAGGTCACCGGTGCGGTACATCCGCTCGCCCGGCCGCCCGTACGGGTCGGCCACGAACCGCTCGGCCGTCAGGCCCGGCCGGTCGAGGTAACCGCGGGCCAGGCCCACGCCGGCGATGTACAGCTCGCCCGCGACCCCGTCCGGCACCGGCCGCAGCCAGGCGTCGAGGACACGGGCGCGGGTGGCGCGGATCGGGCGGCCCACGGTGGGGGTGGCGCTGTCGTGGGTGCCGCCGCCGAGGGTGTTGATCGTGTACTCGGTGGGCCCGTACAGGTTGTAGCCGTACGTGCCCTCCGTGTCCCGCAGGGTGTTCCACACCGTCTCGGTGACCGCCTCGCCGCCGAGCAGCACGAGCGGCGGCCGGTGCCCCTCCAGCAGGCCCTCCTCGATGAGGAGATGGGCGTAGGTGGGCGTCACGTTCACCACGTCGACGCGGTGCTCCTCGCAGTAGGCCACCAGCGCGGTGGCGTCACGGCGCAGTTCCTCGTCGCAGACGTGCACCTCGTGGCCCTCGACCAGCCACAGCAGTTCCTCCCAGGACATGTCGAACGCGAACGACACGGTGTGCGCGATGCGCAGCCGCCGCCCGCCCGCCGAGGCGATCGCCGGGGCGAAGATCTCCTTCTGGTGGTTGAGCTGCATGTTCGTCAGGCCGACGTACGGCGTGACCACGCCCTTGGGGCGGCCGGTGGAACCGGACGTGTAGATGACGTACGCGGGGTGGTCGAGGCTGAAGGTGACGTCCACGGCGTCGGCGGACAGACCCGCGAGCTCGGTCGCCACGTCCGGGTCGTCGAGCAGGACGCGCGGGGTGTCGCCCGTCAGGGTCCGTGACACGGCCTCGGTCGACAGCAGGAGCAGCGGGCGGGCGTCGGCCAGCATCAGCGACAGCCGCTCCGCCGGGTGGTCCAGCTCCAGCGGCAGGTACGCGGCCCCGGTGCGCAGCACCGCGAACAGCGCCACCACCATGTCGATCGACCGCGGCAGGCCCAGCGCGACGACCTTCTCGGGACCCGCGCCGCGCGCCAGGAGCAGCCGTGCCATCCGGTTGCAGCGGGCGTCGAGTTCGGCGTACGTGACGGTCTGGGCGCCGAAGAAGAGGGCCGTCGCGTCCGGGGTGCGGGCGGCCTGGGCGGCCAGCATGTCCGCGACCGTCTCGTGCGGCACCGGCTGCCGGTTCGCGCTCTCCTCACGGGCCAGGGTGGCGGTCTCGGCGGGCAGCAGCGGGTCCAGCGAGCCGACGGCGGCGGACGGGTCGGCGACCAGCCGGCCGACCAGGAGCACGAACCGGTCCAGCAGGGCGCGCGCGTAGACGTCGTCCAGCAGGTCCGGACGGTAGGCGAGGGTGACCCGGACCCGCTCGCCCGGGGTGACGACCAGGTTGGCCGGGTAGTGGGTGGCGTCCACGTTGGCGACGGCCGTCGCCCCGTGCCGGTCGCGCAGCTCGGCGAGCCGCTCGTCGGTGTCGGCGTTGCGCAGCACGAACAGCGTGTCGAACAGACGCCGGTGGCCCGTCTCGGCCTGGAGGACGCCGAGGCCCAGGTACTCGAACGGCATCAGCGCGAGGCGCTCGCCCTGGACGCGGCGCAGCAGGTCGAGGACCGGCTCGCGCGGGTCGAAGGCGAGGCGGGCCGGCACGGTGTTGAGGAACATGCCGATGACGTTCTCGACGTCCGGGACCTCGCTGGGACGTCCGGCGACGGTCGTGCCGAACGCGACGTCCGTCCGGCCCGTGACGGCCGCCAGGGCGAGGCCCCAGGCCGCGTTGAGGACCGTGTTCAGGGTGAGGCCGTGGCGGCGGGCGGTGTCGCGCAGCCGGTCCGCCACCTCGGGGGCGAGGACGGCGTCGAGCTGCTCGGGGATCACCGGCTCCAGGCCCCGGTCGGAGACCGTGGGGGCCAGCAGCGTGGGCTCCTCGAACCCGGCCAGGGCGGTCCGCCAGGCGCGGGTGGCCTCCGTGTCGTCCTGGCGCTCGAGCCAGGTCAGGTAGTCGCGGTAGGAGCCGGGCCTGTCGAGTCCCTCGGAGTCTCCCGCGTTCTCGTAGAGGGCGAACAGCTGGTCCAGGAACAGCCAGGCCGACCAGCCGTCCCACAGGGTCAGGTGGCGTCCGATCACCAGGCGGTCGCCGCGGCCGTCCCCGAGCCGCACGAGCAGCATGCGGAACAGCAGCGGGCTGGTCAGGTCGAAGCGCCGGGAGCGCTCCTCGTCCATCAACGCCCGCATCCGGGCGTCCTGTTCGGCCGTCGCCAGTCCGGAGAGGTCGACCTCGGTGAGCGGTATCTCCGCGTCCCGCACGATGAACTGCACCGGCTGGGGCAGGCCTTCGCTGGTGAAGCCGGCGCGCAGGCTGGGGTTGCGGGCGAGCAGGGTGCGGGTGGCGGCCACCAGCCGGGCGGTGTCGACCCGTTCGGCGAAGTCGAAGGACTCGTGGACGGTGTAGACGTCGAGGACGCCGTCGTCGTAGGTGGAGTGGAAGAACAGGCCTTCCTGGAGCGGCGCGAGCGGCCACACGTCCTCGACGCGGCCGGGGGCGAGCCGCTCGACGCGGGCGCGTTCCTCCTCGGTGAGGACGAACGCGGGGGCCGCCTCGGCGGGTTCGGCGCGCTGGTCCACCGTGGCCGCCGCGGCGAGGGCGGCCGGGGTGCGGTGCTCGAAGACGTCGCGCGGGCCGATCGCGAGACCCGCGCGGCGGGCGCGGCTGGAGACGGCGATGGAGGTGATGCTGTCGCCGCCGAGCAGGAAGAAGTCGTCGTCCACGCCGGCGTCGGGGAGTTTCAGCACGGCCGCGAAGATCTCCGTGAGGAGCTGCTCGCGCGGATCACGGGACGCGCGGGCCACGGCCCGTACGGCCTGCGGGGCGGGCAGGGCGGCCCGGTCCAGTTTGCCGCTGGGGGTCAGCGGCAGCGCGTCGAGGAGGACGTAGGCGCCGGGGACCATCGGGGCGGGGAGGGAGCCGGACAGGGCGTCGCGCAGCGCCGTGGCGTCGACGTCGGTGCCGGGCTTCGGCACGACGTAGGCGACGAGTGCGTCGTCCCGTACCGTCACGGCGGCCTGCGCCACCTCGGCCAGGCGCGCCAGCGCGGCCTCGATCTCGCCGGGTTCGACGCGGTTGCCGCGCAGCTTGACCTGCCGGTCGGTGCGGCCCAGGTACTCCAGCACGCCGTCCGCGCGGCGCCGGACCAGGTCTCCGGTGCGGTACATACGGCTGCCGGGCGGGCCGTAGGGGTCGGCGGTGAAGCGTTCGGCGGTCGGCGCCGGGCGGGCGTGGTAGCCGAGCGCCAGCTGCACGCCCGTCAGGTACAGCTCGCCCGGGACCCCGTCGGGCACGGGCCGCAGGCACCGGTCGAGCACTCGCAGGCCGGTGTTCCACACCGGCCGCCCGATGGGCACGGTCGTGCCCGCGTCCCCGTCGTAGGGGTGGTGGGTGACGTCGACGGCGGCCTCGGTCGGGCCGTACAGGTTGTGCAGCGGTACGCCGGTCAGCTCCCGCCAGCGGCTCGCGGCGGCCGTCGGCAGCGCCTCGCCGCTGCTCAGCACGCGGCGCAGGGACGCCGCCCAGGCGGGGTCGGCGGTGACGTCCTCCGACTGGAGGAACGCCTCCAGCATGGACGGCACGAAGTGCATCGTGGTGACGGCCCGCTCGCGTACGAGCGCCGCCAGATAGGCCGGGTCGCGGTGTCCGTCGGGCCGGGCGAGGACCACGGCCGCGCCTTCGAGGAGCGGCCAGAAGAACTCCCAGACGGACACGTCGAAGCTGGACGGGGTCTTCTGGAGCACCCGGTCGTCGGCGCGCAGCCCGTAGGCGGCCTGCATCCAGGCGAGCCGGTTGACGATGGCGCGGTGGGTGACGACCACGCCCTTGGGCAGGCCGGTCGAGCCGGAGGTGTAGATGAGATAGGCGGGGTCGCCGGGACGGGCCGTGCGCCCGGCGACGGGTGCGGCGTCCGTCTCGGGGGCGTCGAGCAGCACGGCCGAGGGCGCCTGCCGGGGCAGCCGGCCGGCGGACGCGGACAGCGTGACCACCGTCGTGGCGCCGGAGTCGGCCAGCATGTGGGCCACCCGGTCGGCCGGGTAGTCCAGGTCGACCGGCAGATAGGCGGCGCCGGACTTCAGCACGCCGATCAGGGCGACCATCAGCTCCGCCGACCTGGGAACCGCGACCGCGACGAACGCGCCGGGGCCCGCTCCACGACCACGCAGCCGGGCCGCCAGCGCCTCGGCGCGGGCGTCGAGTTCGGCGTACGTCAGCACCTCGTCCTCGAACACGACGGCGGTCGCGTCGGGGGTGCGGGCGGCCTGCGCCGCGAACGCCTCGGCCAGGGTGGTGTCCGGGACGGGACGCTCCTCGCCGGCCGGGTGGGCGCGCAGTGCCTCGTCGGGCGACAGCAGTTCGACAGAGGCGGCGGGGCGTGCCGGGTCCTCGGCGATCGCCTCCAGGATGCGGGCGAGCCGGTCACCGAGCGCGCGCACGGCGTCCGCGTCCAGCCGTTCCGTGTGGTGCTTGAGCCGCAGGTCGAGCCGGCGGCCGGGCTTGACGACCAGGGCGAGCGGATAGTGGACGGCGTCGTGGAACGCGTCGCCGGTGATCCGGATGCTGCCCGAGGCGTCCCGCAGGTCGGTCTCGGCGGGATAGTTCTCGAACACCACGAGGGTGTCGAAGAGTTCGCCCCCGCCCGCGTGCCCGGCCAGCCGCTGGATCTCGGCGAGACCCAGGTGCTGGTGGTCGAGGAGGCGGGCCTGCTCGTCCTGGAGGCGGACCAGCAGCTCCCCGAGCGGCTCGCCCGGCGCCCAGCGGAAGCGGGTCGGCAGGGTGTTGATGAAGAGGCCGACCATGGCGGCGATGCCGTCGACCTCGCTGTCCCGGCCGGAGACCGTGGTGCCGAACACCACGTCGTCCCGGCCCGTCAGCCTGCCCAGCAGCAGCCCCCAGGCGGCCTGGACCACCGTGCCGAGGGTGACGCCGTGGGCGCGGGCCCGCTCGGTGAGGCGCGCGGTGGTCGACTCGGGCAGCTCCACGCGGATGTGCGCGGGCCGCACCGGCGCTCCCGTCCCCGGGGCGGCCACGAGCCGGGTGGGCTCGTCGAGCCCGGCGAGGGCGGTGCGCCAGGCGTCGCCGGCCGCGTCACGGTCCTGCTCCGCGAGGCGGCGCAGGAAGGAGCGGTACGGGGTGACGTCGGCGAGGGGCGGCGCGTCGTCCCCGTAGCAGGCCATCAGCTCGCGGTGCAGGACCGGCAGGGACCAGCCGTCGGCGACGATGTGGTGGAACGTCAGGACGAGCCGGCTGCGCAGTTCACCGAGCCGGATCAGGGCGCAGCGCAGCAGCGGCGGCGCGGCCAGGTCGAAGCCCCGGGAACGCTCGTCCTCGGCCACCGCGTCGCCCAGCGCCTCGCGGACCTCGCCGTCCTGTGCCGACAGGTCGATCTCCCGCCACGGCAGCTCGGCGTCCCGGGTGATGATCTGGACGGGCGTGCCGTCCGGGCGCTGGCGGAAGGCGGCCCGCAGCGGCGCGTGCCGGTCCAGCAGGCGCTGCGCGGCGCGGCGCAGGGTGGGGCCGTCGACCGGCCCGGCCAGGTCGAGCACCTGCTGCACCACGTAGGCGTCGCCGTCCGGGCCGCCGCTCAGCGCGTGGAAGAAGAAGCCCTGCTGGAGCGGGGTGAGCGGGAGCAGCTCCGCGACGGGGAGCGGTCGCGTGCCCTGGATCTCGGCGAGTTCGGCCGCGTCGGCGTCGACCAGCGGGTGGTCGGCGGTGTGCTCGTCGGTGCGTTCGACGGCGGCCTTCGCGAGCGCCTCGACCGTGCGGTGCCGGAACACGTCGCGGGTGGTGAGCCGGAGCCCCGCCTCCCGTGCCCGGACCAGCAGCTGGATGGCGGTGATGCTGTCGCCGCCGAGGCCCAGGAAGTCGTCCTCGGCCGTCACGGAGTCGAGCCCGAGCACCCCGGCGTACAGCCCGCAGAGCAGTTTCTCGCGGGCGGTGCGCGGAGGGCGGCCGGAACTCATCGCCGAACGGTCCGGGACCGGCAGCGCCTTGGCGTCGATCTTGCCGCTGGGGGTGACCGGCAGGGTGTGCAGCGGGACGAAGGCCGACGGGACCATGTGGTCGGGCAGCCACTCGGCGGCGTGCGCGCGCAGGCTCCGCATCAGGGCGGTCACGTCGCGGAAGGGGGCGGGGCGGTTGGCGTGCGGGTACGCCCCGGTGGTGCGGTACGGCCCGGACAGCGGGCCGTCGAGGGCGAGGAGCACGTCGAACGCGCCGTCGTCGGCGGCGCCGTTCCAGGTGAGGGCCACGTGGTAGCCGTGCTCGGCGGCCAGGCGGTCGACGTCCTCGGGGTCGACGCCGGGTGCCGCCTCCTGGCCGCTTCCCTCCAGCCGCCTCAGGTCGGCCAGGTCCTCGGCGAGACGGGCGTTGGGCACACCGGTGACCCGCAGCCGCCGTGGCCGCCGCGCCAGCAGCCCGGCCAGGCCGGTGAGACCGCCGACGGCGGCCCAGTGCACCTCGCGCTCGTCCGGAACGCCGGCCGTGGCCGTCGCGGGGCGCAGGACGACGTCGTACCGGTAGCGGCTCAGCTCGTTGTGGTGCGTGGCCCGCTTGATGCGGATGTCGGTGTCGAAGCCGTCCAGCGCGGCGAAGAAGTCGGGGTCGAGCAGGAGTTCGCCCTCCCAGCGGACCGACCGCTCGACGGCCGCGCGCAGGGCGCTCTTGTCCGCCTCCTCCTCGCCCGCCGAGCGCCGGGTCTCGACGGCGGCGCGCAGAGTGCTCAGCAGCCGCAGATTGCGTACGTCACCGACGAAGACGCGTCCACCCGGCGCGAGCAGCGCCGAGATCCGGGTCAGTACGTCGTGGAGGTAGTCGGCGCTCGGGAAGTACTGGGCGACGGAGTTCAGGACGACGGTGTCGAAGTAGCCGGCCGGCAGCCCGTCGGTGTCGTGCGCGGGGCGGGCGCTCAGTTCGACCTTGGCCGCCAGTTCCGGGTCGGCCGCCACCTGGGCGCGCAGGGCGTCGATCGCCTGCTGCGAGAGGTCGGTGCCCCAGTACGCCTCGCAGTCCGGCGCGATCCGGGACAGGATCAGGCCGCTGCCGACGCCGATCTCCAGCACCCGGCGGGCGGTGCCGAGTGCGCGGACGCGCTCGACGGTCGCGTCCCGCCACTCGCGCATCTCCTCGACGGGGATCGGCCGGCCGTCGTACATGCTGTTCCAGCCCGCGAAGTTCTCGCGGAAGCCGGCGGCGTTCTCGCGTGACCCCTCGGATCCGGCGGCGCCGTACAGGAGTTCGTGCAGCTGCTTCCATTCCTCGACCCGCGTGTCCGGGTCGGCGTCGCGCGGCCCGTCCAGTGCGGGTACGACGTAGGCGGCCAGCCGCCGGTCGCCGGGGCGGTCCTCGCGGGCCACCACGGTGACCTGGTCCACGGCCGGGTGGCCGCGCAGCACGGACTCGATCTCGCCGGGCTCGATACGGAAGCCGCGGATCTTGACCTGGGCGTCGGCGCGGCCGAGGAACTCCAGCCGCCCGTCCGCCTTCCAGCGGACCAGGTCGCCGGTGCGGTAGAGGCGTTCGCCGGGCGCGCCGAAGGGGTCGGCGACGAACCGCTCGGCGGTCAGGTCGGGGCGGCCCAGATAGCCGCGCGCGAGACCGGCTCCGCCGAGATAGAGCTCACCCGTGACACCGGCGGGCACCGGCCGCAGGAAGGCGTCGAGGACGTAAGCGCGTGTGCCGGGGTCGGGGACGCCGATCGGCACGATGGAACCGGCCGGGATGTCCGGATCGCACAGACCGAGGGTGGAGTTGGTGGTGGCCTCCGTCGGCCCGTACGCGTTGAACATCATCCGTCCGCGCGCGTAGCGGCCCACCAGCTCGGGGGAGACCCGCTCGGTGCCCGCCAGCAGCGTGGCCGCGGGCGGCAGCCGCACGTCCTCGGGCATGGCGGCGAGCAGCGCGGGCGGCAGGATCATGAAGGTGATGCCGTGGGCGTTCGCGTAGTCGGCGAGCGGCGCGCCGGGCACCCGCCGTTCGGCCGGGACGACGACCAGCCGGCCGCCGGAGAGCAGGCCGAGGCACAGGTCCCAGAAGGCGACGTCGAAGCTGGGCGAGGCGAACTGGAGCACCCGGCTGTGCGGTCCGATGCCGAACCGCTCGCTCTGGGTGGCGACGAGCTTCGCGACGCCGCTGTGGGAGAGGACGACGCCCTTGGGGCGGCCGGTCGAGCCAGAGGTGTAGATGACGTAGGCGGCGTTGAGCGGGGAGACGGGTGCGGCGGGGTCGTCGGCTTCGCACCGGGCCAGTTCGGCCGCGGTGGCGGGCGCGTCGAGTGCGAGCAGCGTCATGCCGTCGCGTTCGGGGAGTTCCCGCGCGGTCTCCTCGGTGGTCACCACGCAGACCGGTGCCGCGTCGCCGAGCATGTATCCGATACGGTCCACCGGGTAGTCGTGGTCGATCGGCAGATAGGCGGCGCCGGACTTGAGGACGGCGACCTCGGCGACGATCAGGTCGGTGGAGCGCGGCAGGGCCAGCGCGACGATGCGTTCGGGGCCGGCGCCGCGCGCGATCAGGGCGTGGGCGAGACGGTTCGCCCGGGCGTCCAGCTCGGCGTAGGTGAGTTCCTCGTCCTCGAAGACCAGGGCGACGGCGTCGGGGCGCGCCCGGACCTGCTCGGCGAACATCGCGGGCCAGGTGAGCGGCGGCACCGTGTGCTCGGTGGCGTTCCAGTCGACGACGACCTGCCGCACCTCGTCGGGGCCCATCAGGTCGAGCCGGGCGACGGGGGTCCCGGGCCGGGCCAGCGCGTCGGCGAGGAGTACCCGGTAGTGGCCGAGCAGCCGCTCCACGGTGGCGCCGTCGAACAGGCGGGGGTCGTACGTCGCCCGCGCCTGGCCCTCGCGCACCTCCAGCACCACGTCGGCGGGAGCGGGCAGGTCGCCGGCGGGGCGGTCCGCCGTCGCGAACACCGTGTTGGCGAACAGGCCGCCGCCGCGCGTCGGCCGGGGCCGCAGTTCGTCGACGAGGAGTTCGGCGGGCACCCGGTGGGTCACCGCCTCCTCCCAGGCCTCCGTCACGCGGCGTACGAGTTCCCCGAAGGTGGGCTCGTGGTCGAGGGAGACCCGCACCGGGAGCCCGTCGTGGCCGACGGTGAGGTCCGGCGCGCCGCTGTAGCGGTGCAGCAGGGCGACGAAAGCCGCGAGCTGCACGGTGTCGGCGGCGTCCGGTACGCCGGCCAGCGTGCGGGACTCCCGTTCCGTTGCCGGCTCCGCCGGATGGGGCCGGTCGGTGGGCAGGGATGTCTCCAGCGGGAGCGGGTTGAGTATCCGCCGCCAGTACGCCAGCACTTCTTCGGAACCGCACACAGCAGCGTGCCTCCCCAGCGGGTCTGTCCCGGCCCTGGGCCGGGGGTCGGCGACATACTAAGGTAAGGGTTACCTTATTCACAGAGTAAGCACATGGTTCACCCAGGGGTGGGATGCCGGGCCGTCTCGCCCTACGCTTGGCTAAGGCAAGCCTCATCAAAGGAAGTTCACGTGGGGACCTCAGCGGTCCGGGCGGCGAAAGGCCCCCGCGCAGTCGCACTGCTCGCGCTCTCCGGCGTGGCGCTCCTGGCGCTGTGCGCCCTCTCCATGGCGTACGGCGCGCTCGCCGTACCCCTCGACCAGGTCTGGGACACGCTCGTCGGCGACGCGCCCAACTCCCGTGTCGAGAACGTGATCTGGTCCGTACGGCTCCCCCGCACCGCCCTCGGCCTCGCCACCGGCGCGGCGCTGGGCCTGTCGGGGGCGCTGATGCAGGCCCTCACCCGCAACCCGCTGGCCGATCCCGGCATCCTGGGCGTCAGCGCGGGCGCCGCCTTCGCCGTCGTGCTGTCCGTCGGCGTCCTCGGCATCGGCACGGTCCACGGCTACATCTGGTTCGCCTTCGCCGGTGCCCTGGTGGCCAGCGTGCTGGTCTATCTCCTGGGCGGGCTGGGGCGGTCCGGATCCACGCCGGTCAAACTGGCCCTGGCCGGCGTCGCCGTGACCTCCCTGCTGTTCTCCCTGACCAGCGCCGTCGCGCTGACCGACCCCGACGCCCTCAACCGTTACCGCTTCTGGTCCGCGGGCTCTCTCGCCGACCAGAACGACGAAGTCCTCGTGCGTGTACTGCCGTTCCTGGTGCTCGGCGCGGTCCTCGCCCTCGCCTGCGCCCCCGCGCTCAACAGCCTCGCTCTCGGAGACGACGTCGCCAAGTCGCTCGGGCTCAGGCTGGGCACGGTCCGCGTCTGCGGGGTGGTCGCCGTCACGCTGCTCACCGGCGGAGCGGTCGCCGTGATCGGCCCGGTGGTCTTCGTCGGCCTGGTCGTCCCGCACATCGCGCGCGTCCTCACCCAGTTCGCCGGCATCGGCCCGGACCATCGCTGGCTGCTGCCCCTGTCGGCGGTGCTCGCCCCCTGCCTGCTGCTCACGGCGGACATCGTCGGCCGGCTGGTCGCCCGCCCGGTCGAGATCCAGGCCGGGATCCTGGTCGCCTTCATCGGAGGCCCGTTCTTCATCGCCCTGGTCCGCCGCCGACGCCTCGCGGAGCTGTGAGCGATGACGCGTCCGCGAGGGGGCCGGGAGCGGCCGCCGGCCCATGACGAACCCACGCACGAAGGTGTGAGCGTATGACGACCGAACTCGTGCCCGGAGCCGGGGGGAAGGACGTGGCGGACCGGATCGCCGTCCCCCGCTCCCCCGGCCGCGTCTCCTTCCGGCTCGGCGTCCCGCCCGTCTCCGGGGTGCTGCGGCCCCGGCTGGTGGCGGTCTGCCTGGTCCTCGCCGCCTGCGCCTTCCTCGCCTTCTCCGTGGAGACCGCGGTCGGGGACATCGGCCTCCCGCTCACCGACGTGATGCGGGCCCTGTTCGGCGCGGGCGACCCCGGCACCCAGCTGATCGTCCATGAACTGCGCCTGCCGCGCGCCCTGGCGGGCCTGCTGGTCGGCATCGCGTTCGGCGTCTCGGGCGCCCTGCTCCAGACCATGACGCTCAACCCGCTCGCCAGCCCCGACATGATGGGCATCACCCAGGGCGCCGGCGCGGCGGTGGTCGCCGGCATCGTCCTCGGCTGGGAGACCGGCCTGAGCACCCAGGCCCTGGGCCTGCTCGGCGCGTTGACGGCCGCGCTGCTGGTCTACGTCCTGGCGTGGAGCCACGGCACCACCGGCTACCGGATCGTCCTCGTCGGCGTCGGCATCGCCTGGATCTGCACCAGCGCCACCGACTACCTCATGGCCCACGGCAGCCGGTTCCAGGCGCAGGCGTCGCTCGGCTGGCTGGTGGGCAACCTCAACGGCCGCACCTGGAAGCAGATCGGCCCGCTCGCCGTGACCATGGCCCTGCTGGTGCCCGCGGCCCTGCTGCTGGGGCGGCAGATGCGGACCCTGCAACTCGGCGACGACGTCGCGCGGGGCCTGGGGACCCGCGTCCAGACCGTCCGGGTGGCCGTGCTGCTCGTCTCCGTGGCACTCGTGGCCTTCGGCACGGCGACCGCCGGGCCGGTCGCGTTCGTGGCGCTCGCCGCGCCCCAGGTCGCCCAGCGCCTGGCCGGTACCGCCGTCCCGCCGCCCGTGGCCGCCGGCCTGACCGGCGCCGTGATGGTGCTCGTGTCCGACCTGATCGCCCGGAAGCTGATCCCGGACACGGAACTCCCAGTGGGGATCGTCACGGGCGTCCTGGGCGCCCCCGTACTGCTGTGGCTGCTCGTCCGCGCCAACCGCGCCGGTTCAGGAGGCTGAAGACGTGTCATCGAAGCACGAGGTGTACGGAGGTCCCGCCGAGGGGCCCGACCTGCGCGCCGAGGGCCTGCGCCTGGCGTACGACGACCGGGTGGTCGTCGAGGACCTCGACGTGGTGATCCCCTCCGGCCGGATCACGGCGATCGTCGGCGCGAACGCGTGCGGCAAGTCGACCCTGCTGCGGGCGCTGGCCCGGCTGCTGACTCCCAAGTCGGGGGCCGTGCACCTCGACGGGCGCTCGGTGCACTCGATACCCACCCGCGCCCTGGCGCAGCGGCTCGGCATCCTGCCGCAGACGCCGGTCGCGCCCGAGGGGCTGACCGTCGTCGACCTGGTGGGGCGCGGGCGTTCACCGCACCAGACGTGGTGGCGGCAGTGGTCGGCCGCCGACGAGGAGGCCGTGCACGACGCGCTGCGGGCCACGGCGATGACGGACCTCGCGCACCGGCCCGTCGACGCGCTCTCGGGCGGTCAGCGCCAGCGGGCCTGGATCGCCATGGCGGTCGCGCAGGGCACCCCGGTGATGCTGCTGGACGAGCCGACGACGTATCTGGACCTGGCGCACCAGATCGACGTCCTCGACCTGATCACCGACCTGAACCGGCATCAGGGCCGCACCGTCGTGATGGTGCTGCACGACCTCAACCAGGCGTCCCGGTACGCCGATCACGTCGTCGCGATGAAGGCGGGCCGGGTCGTGGGCGAGGGCGCGCCCGCCGACGTCGTCACCGCCGCGATGGTGGAGGAGGTCTTCGGGCTGCGCTGCCTGGTCGGCGAGGACCCCGTCAGCCGGACGCCGATGGTCGTCCCCATGGGCCGCCACCACGAGGGCGCCCAGGACACCGCCCCCGTCGCCGTGCCGGGCGCGGCCGGCTGACGTGGGGCGGACCGGCGGCGTCGCCGGCGCGCCCCACGGGCGCCGCTAGGGATGGGGCGTCAGATAGCCGCCCATGGTGCGGAAGTAGTCGGTGGCGGCGTGCTCGGTGCCGTCCGCGGTGCGCACCCGCCTGACCACCAGACCGGGCAGCCGCCCGGACCGCGCCCCCGCGCCGGCGACGACGACGACCCCGTCGCCCTCACGGATGAAGATCCGCCCCGGCGTGCCCCCGTAGCGGCCCTCGGAGACGGCGGCCGAGACGATCCGGATCCGTTCGCCGCGGTGATGGGTGAAGGCGTTCGGGTACGGGTCCGACTGGGCCCGTACGAACCGCTCCAGGTCCTCGGCGGGCCAGCTCCAGTCGATCCGGCTGTCCTCCAGGGACCGCTTGTGGAAGAAGCTGGAGCGGGAGCGGTCCTGCGGCGTCCACACCGCCTTGCCGGAGGCGATGAGATCCAGGGCGTCGGTCACGATGGGGCCGATCAGGTCGACCGTGCGGTGGAACAGGTCGGTCGCGGTGTCGGTGGCGCCGACCGGCACCGCGCGCTGGAGCAGGATGTCGCCCATGTCGAGCTCGGCGTCCATGCGGTGCGCGGTGACCCCGACCTGCTTCTCGCCGTTGATGAGCGCCCAGATCAGCGGCGAGAAGCCGGCGTAGGAAGGCAGCAGTGAGTCATGGACGTTGAGCGTGCCGTGCGGCGGCAGCTCGAAGATCTCCGGGGGCAGCCAGGTGCGCCAGTTGTTGGCCACGATGATGTCCGGCTCGGCTTCCTTGAGCGCGCGCAGGAGTTCGTCGTCGCCCGGCCGGTTGCGCAACAGCACGGGCACACCGTGCTGTTCGGCGAGGTCGGCGACCGAATCACTCCAGATCCTCTCGTACGCGTGGTCGCTCTTGGGGTGGGTGACGACCAGGACCACCTCGTGGTCGGAGGCGAGCAGAGCCCGCAGCGTGCGGTGCCCCCACGTCTGATAGCCGAACATGACGACCCGCATATAGGCCTCCTCAGGCATTGCTAGGTAAGGCTAACCTTATCTAGCATGTGCCTGCTTGGGGGAGGCCGTGTTCCAACTTTGGGAACACCGTGTCCCCCCTTCATGGGAGGCGATGAAGCGGTGACGACACTGCAGAGCGAGCCGGATGACGTCCACGACCTTCTGGGCATCGGCTTCGGACCGTCCAACCTCGCACTGGCGATCGCGCTTCAGGAGCACGGCGCGACGCCGGGCGAAGGGGGCGGGATCCGGGCGCTGTTCCTCGAGAAACAACCTCGATTCGGCTGGCATCGCGGCATGCTCATCGACGACGCGACCATGCAGGTGTCCTTCCTCAAGGACCTGGTCACGATGCGCGACCCCACCAGTGACTTCAGTTTCCTGTGCTACCTGCGTGAGCGCGGCAGGCTGGTCGACTTCCTCAACCAGAAGACGCTCTTCCCGCTGCGCATCGAGTTCCACGACTACTTCGAGTGGGCGGCGAGCCGCGTCGCGCCGCTCGTCGAGTACTCCGCGGAGGTCGTCTCCGTACGGCCCGTCACCGAGGGCGGCGAGGTCCGCTGGTTCGACGTCACCGCCCGCGACCCCGCCCACCCGGAGCGGCTGACGGTCCGTCGGGCCCGCAACGTCTGTGTGGCCACCGGCCTGGAGCCGCATCTGCCGCCCGGCGCCGAGCGGTCCGGACGGGTCTGGCACAACAGCGAGTTGCTGCCCCGTGTGGACCAGCTCGTGGCCTCCGCGACGCCCGTACGCCGCGCCGTCGTGCTCGGTGCCGGGCAGAGCGCCGCCGAGGCCGTGGACTACCTCCACCGCACGTTCCCCCACGCCGAGGTCTGCTCGGTGTTCGCCAAGTACGGCTACACCCCGGCCGACGACAGCCCGTTCGCCAACCGGATCTTCGACCCCGAGGCCGTCGACCTGTACTACGGCGCGCCCCGCGAGGTGAAGCAGTCGCTGTTCGAGTACCACCGCGGCACCAACTACTCCGTGGTCGACATAGAGTTGATCGAGGCCCTGTCCCGGACGATGTACCAGGAGAAGGTCCAGGGAACGCAGCGGCTGCGGATGATGAACGTCTCCCGCATCCGCGAGGTCGAGGACGGCGCGGACGCCGTGAAGGTGACGGTGGAGTTCCTGCCCACCGGCGAACGTGAGGTCATCGCCTCGGACCTGCTCGTGTACGCGACGGGCTACCAGCCGCAGGGCATCGGCGACAACCTCGGCGAGCTGGCCAAACTCTGTGTACGCGACGAGGAGGACACCCTTGAGGTCGGCCGTGACCACCGGGTGGTGACCACGTCGAACGTCACCGCCGGCATCTACCTCCAGGGCGGCACCGAGCACACCCACGGCCTCACCTCCACCCTGCTGTCCACCACAGCGGTCCGGGCCGGGGAGATCCTCACCTCGCTGCTGGCCCGGCACGGCGCGGACACCGCGAGCGCGGAGCGCGTGCGGGGCTAGGAAGAAGGTCCTCCACGCGACCGGCCTCGGTGCGGTGGACGGCCCAGCCGTCCACCCC
>NZ_JBHWJQ010000005.1:0-260731 GCF_042731435.1 Streptomyces sp. NPDC059861
CACCACCCCCCAGGTCATCCGTTCGACAGAGGGGACACAGTCATACCGGGCCCGGAGGCCAGCGGCCCCATTGCAGGACCGCGAAAAAGATAACGGGGGCTGAGGGCGGTTGGCCGCTGTAGGGCACTGCATCGCGGTTTCTGAGGGATGGTCGTGCCGGACGGCCGTTCTCGCTGGGCAGAGGCCTGGCGGAGTCGGCCGATTCTGCTTGTCACGGTCGTGCGGCGAGTTGTCCACAGGCGGTTGTCCACAGGGCTGGTGAGGCCGCGACGGCGTTGGCACAGTGGTGGGCATGCGGGGTTGGTGGCAGGACCTCACGGATCTGGTGCTGCCGGCCGAGTGCGGAGGCTGTGGCAGGCCTCGCACGGTGCTCTGCCCGGAGTGCCGTGCCGCCCTGAGCGGGGCCGCACCGTGCCGGGTGCGACCGGTGCCGGAGCCGCGCGGGCTGCCGGTCGTGCACGCGGCGGCACCGTACGCGCAGGCGGTGCGCGCCGTGCTGCTGGCTCACAAGGAGCGGGGCGCGCTGCCGCTCGCCCGGCCGCTCGGTGTCGCTCTCGCGGGCGCCGTGCGGGCGGGGCCGGCCGGGGTGCCCGGCGGGCCGGTGCTGCTCGTTCCCGTGCCGTCGGGGCGCGGGGCCGTGCGGGCCAGGGGGCATGATCCGGCCCGACGGATCGCCTTCGCGGCGGCGGCCGAGTTGCGCCGTACCGGGACGCCCGCGCGCGTACTCGCGGTGCTGCGGCAGCGGCGGCCGGTCGCCGATCAGGCGGGGCTGGACGGACAGCGGCGCCTGGAGAACCTCGCGGGGGCGCTGTCGGTGACCCCCGGTGGAGCCGGACTGTTGCGTGAGGGGCACGTGGTGCTGGTGGACGACGTGATGACGACGGGGGCGTCGCTGAGGGAGGCCGCGCGGGCCGTGCGGGTGACCCTGATGGAGGAAACGGCTGGTTACGGGCGTGCGGCATTTGCGACGCGCGGAGATGTGGTGACAGCCGTGTACGGGGGAGCCATTGGGGAAAGGAGAGGGGAACGGATGACGGGATCAATGGAAGGGAGCACGGACCGTGAGTGGGCCGTGCGGGGAAAGGCGAAGAGCGACCGGGTCGCGATCTGTGCCGCGGTGGTCGCTGCGTCGCCGGATTCTTTCGAAATAAACCGGAACTGACTGCGAAGTTGCATCGTTGCAGGTAGTGACAGGGTCAATTCACCGGAATGGAGGTACGCGGCAGTAGAGGGTGACGACATCCGCCCGGGCGAGATATGTTCGGTTGTGAGGGAAAGGCCGCAGGCCACACCTCGCTTATCCGAATGCTGTGCCGTGGTTTTTCGCAATCACCCCGGCCGGCCGGGTGGAGATCTTGCCCATGGGGGAGGAGGTGGACGTCACCGAGTCCGCGGTCCCGGGGCTCACCGGGACCTGGTGCACAAGGGAGATGCTCCGCCAGTAGAGCGGAGCGATCCGGGAACGGAGTTCTGCGTGGACATCGTCGTCAAGGGCCGCAAGACCGAGGTGCCCGAGCGGTTCCGAAAGCACGTGGCCGAGAAGCTGAAGCTGGACAAGATCCAGAAGCTCGATGGCAAGGTGATCAGCCTCGACGTCGAGGTGTCCAAGGAGCCCAACCCCCGGCAGGCCGACCGTTGCGACCGAGTGGAGATCACCCTCCGCTCCCGCGGTCCGGTGATCCGGGCGGAGGCAGCGGCCAACGACCCGTACGCGGCGCTCGACCTCGCCGCCGAGAAGCTGGACGCACGGCTGCGCAGGCAGCACGACAAGCGTCACACGCGCCGGGGGGTGCGCCGGCTGACGGCAGCCGAGGTCGCCGACCACGTTCCGGGCGCGGCGACGCTCACCGGCGACGGCAGTGCCTTCGAGGCGGACGAGCCGGACTCGGTACCCACCAAGAAGATCGGCTCGCTGGAAGTACAGGGCGACGGCCCCCTCGTGGTCCGCGAGAAGACTCACGTCGCAGCACCCATGACCCTCGACCAGGCTCTCTACGAGATGGAACTGGTCGGGCACGACTTCTATCTGTTCGTCGACTCCGAGACGAAGGAACCGAGTGTCGTCTACCGGCGGCACGCGTACGACTACGGCGTGATCCACCTCAGCACGGACACCATGGTCACCCAGACGCCGTCCCCTGACGCGGGGGGTCCGCTGGGCGGCTGACCTGATCCGGACGACAGCTGATCCGGGTGCCCCTGGAGCGCGCGTGTGCGCTCCCAGGGGCACCTGTGTGCGACCACTTCACCGACCGCTTCGTCACCGGAGTGTCGTCCGGGCATGAAATCATGGCCGCAACGGCCCAACCGGTGGACCGTTGCCTTGGGTTGGCGATGGCACAGGACCACAGGCCACAGCCTTCAGGGGGAGGAACGATGGCGGACAGCTTCGGACCGATGCAGGACGAGGACGCCGGCGACGGCGTCGTCGGCATGGGCACGGACGGGGGCTCCTCACGCCAAGAACCGATTCGTGTCCTGGTGGTGGACGACCACGCCCTCTTCCGCCGTGGCCTGGAGATCGTGCTGGCGGCCGAGGAGGACATCCAGGTCGTCGGCGAGGCGGGTGACGGGGCCGAGGCCGTGGAGAAGGCCGCCGATCTGCTCCCCGACATCATCCTGATGGACGTCCGCATGCCGAAGCGGGGCGGGATCGAGGCATGCACCTCCATCAAGGAGGTGGCGCCCAGCGCGAAGATCATCATGCTGACGATCAGTGACGAGGAAGCGGACCTCTACGAAGCCATCAAGGCGGGGGCGACCGGATATCTCCTCAAGGAGATCTCCACGGACGAGGTGGCCACGGCGATTCGAGCGGTGGCCGACGGACAGTCGCAGATCAGTCCGTCCATGGCGTCGAAGCTGCTCACCGAGTTCAAGTCGATGATCCAACGCACGGACGAGCGACGGCTGGTGCCCGCCCCGCGGCTGACCGACCGTGAGCTGGAAGTGCTCAAGCTGGTCGCCACGGGGATGAACAACCGGGACATCGCCAAGGAGTTGTTCATCTCCGAGAACACCGTGAAGAACCATGTGCGCAACATCCTGGAGAAGCTGCAACTGCACTCCAGGATGGAAGCGGTGGTGTACGCGATGCGGGAGAAGATCCTCGAAATCCGCTGAGCCGTCGACCGAATCGTCGACCGACCGAAGCGTCGCCCAACCGTCGCCCGAGCCGTCGGCCCGCTGACGCGGTCAGGCCAGTGCGCGGGCGAGTTCCCTGGTGAGGGGCTCGCGCAGTTCCGGCGTGTCCACCCGCTCCACGCGCACGTTCGTGCAGTCCACCCAGCTCGCCGCCTCGATCAGCGCCTGGGCCACCGACGGGACCGCCTTCGGGCCGTCCAGGGTGACCTGCTTGGCCACGAGGGTGCGGCCCTCACGGGCCGGGTCGACGCGACCCACGAGACGGCCACCGGCGAGGACGGGCATCGCGAAGTAGCCGTAGACCCGCTTCGGCTTGGGGACGTAGGCCTCCAGGCGGTGGGTGAAGCCGAAGACGCGCTCGGTGCGGGCCCGCTCCCAGATCAGGGAGTCGAAGGGGGACAGCAGCGTCGTACGGTGGCGGCCGCGCGGGGGTGTCAGAAGGGCCGCCGGGTCCGCCCAGGCCGGCTTCCCCCAGCCTTCCACGGTGACCGGGACCAGGCCCGAGTCGGCGATCACCGAGTCGACCTGCTCGCCCTTGAGGCGGTGGTAGTCGGCGATGTCGGCGCGTGTGCCCACGCCGAGCGACTGGCCGGCCAGGCGGACCAGGCGGCGCAGGCATTCGGCGTCGTCGAGTTCGTCGTGCAGCAGGGCCGCGGGGACGGCGCGCTCGGCGAGGTCGTAGACCCGCTTCCAGCCGCGGCGCTCCACGCAGACCACCTCGCCGTACATCAGGGCGCGTTCGACGGCGACCTTCGTGCCGGACCAGTCCCACCACTCGCTGGTGCGCTTGGCGCCGCCCAGCTCCGTGGCCGTCAGCGGACCCTCGGCGCGCAGCTGCTTGATCACCTGGTCGTAGGCGCCGTCCGGGAGTTCGTGGCTCCAGTGGGGGCGGCTGCGGTAGGCGCGGCGACGGAAGGCGAAGTGGGGCCATTCCTCGACGGGGAGGATGCACGCGGCGTGCGACCAGTACTCGAAGGCGTGGGGCTGGGCCGGGGTTCCGCCCGTCGCCGTGGGCTTCCAGTAGGCGTCCTCGACGGTCTTGCGGCCGACCCCGCCCAGGCGGGCATAGGGAACGAGCTCGTGGGAGCGGGCGAGGACCGAGATGGTGTCGAGCTGCACCGCGCCCAGGTGGCGGAGTATGCCGCGGACACCGGCCTTGCGGTCGGGCGTGCCGAGGAAGCCCTGGGCGCGAAGGGCGATGCGGCGGGCTTCGGCTGCGGAGAGTTCCGCCGGGCGCGGGGTCGTCATGTCTTCGAACGATAGAGGGTGGTACTGACAGCGCGGACTGAGCCGGGCATCTGTGCGAGGGGGCCCCTGGGTGGGCTCATGTGGCCGGCGCCCGGGCCGGCAGATACGGCGCCGTCGACGGCAGCCCCAGGTCCGAGGGGAGCAGGGAGCCCATCCAGCAGTCGCGGCGCACACCGTTGTTGTTGAGGGCCGCTCTCAGGGTGCCCTCCATGGTGAAGCCGGCGCTCTCGGCCACCGCGCGGGAGGCGGTGTTGCCCACCTCGGCACGCCACTCCAGGCGGTCGATGCCCTGGTGGACGAAGGACCAGCGGGAGACCGCGCGGGCGGCCTCGGTCATGTAGCCGTTGCCGCGGTGGTGCCGGGTCAGCCAGAAGCCGATCTCGCCGACGCCGAGGGAGCGCATGCTGATGCCGAGCATTCCGGCGAGTTCGCCGTCGGGGAGGAATAGGCCGAAGGTGAACATCGAGCGGTTCGCCCAGCCCTCGGGGACGTCGTGCTCAGTGAAGTTCCTGGCGTGCTCGGGGAGGTACGGCGAGGGCATCGTCGTCCAGCGCTGGATGTCGGGGTCCTGGCACGCCGCGTACACGGCGTCGGTGTCGTCCGGGCCCACGGTGCGCAGCCGGAGACGGGCGGTGGCGATGGTGACGGGCTCCATCGGCCGATTCTGCTCGGGGGAGCGGGCGAAACGCCATGCCTTTGCCGTGTGTGAGCGTGCGATCACGATTCGCACAATTCGTCGGCGTGCCGCGGCACCATCCGGGACTCCCGTCCGTTGTCCCGGGTGAAAGGCAGATCGAAGGCAGATCTGAGGCAGATCGAAGCCAGTGAGAAGGCGGTTCTTCCAGCCAGTCCGACGGCAGACTCGGCATCGAAGCGTGACTGCGGACCGTCATGGTCCGGCAGGCCTCCCGGCGTGGCCGGGTCCTCGCATACGATGGCCGTTGCTCAGTACGTCAGAAGGAAACCGACCGTCCCAGGCCCGACCGGCAAGGAGACCAACCCCCGTGTCCGTCCTCTCGAAGATCATGCGTGCAGGCGAAGGCAAGATCCTGCGCAAGCTGCACCGCATCGCGGACCAGGTCAACTCCATCGAAGAGGACTTCGTCGACCTCTCCGACGCCGAGCTGCGGGCCCTCACCGATGAGTACAAGCAGCGGTACGCCGATGGTGAGAGCCTGGACGACCTGCTGCCCGAGGCCTTCGCCACGGTGCGTGAGGCCGCCAAGCGCGTCCTCGGCCAGCGCCACTACGACGTGCAGATCATGGGCGGCGCCGCCCTGCACCTCGGCTATGTCGCCGAGATGAAGACCGGTGAGGGCAAGACCCTGGTGGGTACGCTGCCCGCCTATCTGAACGCGCTGTCCGGCGAAGGCGTCCACCTCATCACGGTCAACGACTACCTGGCCGAGCGCGACTCCGAGATGATGGGCCGCGTCCACAAGTTCCTGGGCCTGTCCGTCGGCTGCATCCTGGCCAACATGACGCCGGCCCAGCGCCGCGAGCAGTACGGCTTCGACATCACCTACGGCACGAACAACGAGTTCGGCTTCGACTACCTCCGCGACAACATGGCGTGGTCGCAGGACGAACTGGTCCAGCGCGGTCACAACTTCGCCATCGTCGACGAGGTCGACTCCATCCTCATCGACGAGGCCCGTACGCCACTGATCATCTCCGGCCCGGCCGACCAGGCCACCAAGTGGTACGGCGACTTCGCCAAGCTCGTCACGCGCCTCAAGCGCGGTGAGGCGGGCCAGCCGCTCAAGGGCATCGAGGAGACCGGCGACTACGACGTCGACGAGAAGAAGCGCACGGTCGCCATCCACGAGTCCGGTGTCTCGAAGGTCGAGGACTGGCTGGGCATCGACAACCTCTACGAGTCGGTGAACACGCCGCTGGTGGGCTACCTGAACAACGCCATCAAGGCGAAGGAGCTCTTCAAGAAGGACAAGGACTACGTCGTCATCGACGGCGAGGTCATGATCGTCGACGAGCACACCGGCCGTATCCTCGCCGGCCGCCGCTACAACGAGGGCATGCACCAGGCGATCGAGGCGAAGGAAGGGGTGCCGATCAAGGACGAGAACCAGACGCTCGCCACGATCACCCTCCAGAACTTCTTCCGCCTCTACGGCAAGCTCTCCGGCATGACCGGTACGGCGATGACCGAGGCCGCCGAGTTCCACCAGATCTACAAGCTCGGCGTCGTCCCGATCCCGACCAACAGGCCGATGGTCCGCAAGGACCAGTCCGACCTGATCTACCGCACCGAGGTCGCCAAGTTCGACGCGGTCGTCGACGACATCGCCGACAAGCACGAGAAGGGCCAGCCGATCCTGGTCGGCACCACCTCGGTCGAGAAGTCCGAGTACCTCTCGCAGCAGCTCAGCAAGCGCGGCATCCAGCACGAGGTGCTCAACGCCAAGCAGCACGACCGTGAGGCGCAGATCGTCGCCCAGGCCGGCCGCAAGGGCTCCGTGACCGTGGCCACCAACATGGCCGGCCGTGGTACGGACATCAAGCTCGGCGGCAACCCCGACGACCTCGCCGAGGCCGAGCTGCGCCAGCGCGGCCTCGACCCCGAGGAGCACATCGAGGAGTGGGCCGCCGCGCTGCCCGCCGCTCTGGAGCGGGCCGAGAAGGCGGTGCGGACCGAGTTCGAAGAGGTCAAGGAGCTCGGCGGCCTGTACGTGCTGGGTACCGAGCGGCACGAGTCGCGGCGTATCGACAACCAGCTTCGCGGTCGTTCCGGCCGTCAGGGCGACCCGGGCGAGTCCCGCTTCTACCTGTCCCTCGGTGACGACCTGATGCGGCTGTTCAAGGCGCAGATGGTCGAGCGCGTGATGTCGATGGCGAACGTCCCGGACGACGTGCCGATCGAGAACAAGATGGTCACGCGCGCGATCGCGTCCGCCCAGTCGCAGGTCGAGCAGCAGAACTTCGAGACCCGTAAGAACGTCCTGAAGTACGACGAGGTGCTCAACCGGCAGCGTGAGGTCATCTACGGCGAGCGGCGCCGCGTCCTGGAGGGCGAGGACCTGCACGAGCAGATCCAGCACTTCATGGACGACACGATCGACGCCTACATCGCCGCGGAGACCGCCGATGGCTTCGCCGAGGAGTGGGACCTGGACCGGCTGTGGGGCGCCTTCAAGCAGCTCTACCCGGTGAAGGTCACCATCGAGGAGCTGGAGGAGGCGGCCGGCGATCGCGCCGGGCTCACCGCCGACTTCATCTCGGAGTCCATCAAGGACGACATCCACGCGCAGTACGAGTCGCGTGAGGGACAGCTCGGATCCGAGATCATGCGTGAGCTGGAGCGCCGGGTCGTGCTGTCGGTCCTCGACCGCAAGTGGCGCGAGCACCTCTACGAGATGGACTACCTCCAGGAGGGCATCGGCCTGCGCGCGATGGCCCAGAAGGACCCGCTGGTCGAGTACCAGCGTGAGGGCTTCGACATGTTCACCGCCATGATGGAGGGCATCAAGGAGGAGTCCGTCGGTTACCTGTTCAACCTGGAGGTCCAGGTGGAGCAGCAGGTCGAGGAGGTCCCCGTCGAGGACACCAAGCCGACCCTGGAGAAGCAGGACGCGGTGCCCGCGCAGGCGGGGCCCCGCCCGGAGATCCGCGCCAAGGGCCTGGAGGCCCCGCAGCGGCGGAACCTGCACTTCACCGCGCCGACGGTGGACGGTGAGGGTGGCACCATCGAGGGCGACTTCACCGAGGACGGCGAGCCGGTGCGCTCGGAGGCCGACGGCCTCACGCGTGCCGAGCGCCGCAAGCAGGCCAAGGCCGGGCGGCGCCGGAAGAAGTAACGGCGAGCGGTGCGTGTAGCGCCGTAGCGTCGCAGCCAGGCGAAGGGCCGGAGCACCCGAGGGGTGCCCGGCCCTTCGGCGTGCGGTGGCACCGGTGGGCTAGGTGTATTGATCACGAGCGTTGTTAACGCTTGGTGCTCGGGTTGCTTAACGGCGAAGACCTCCGGTGTGGTGGAGCTGTCTAGGACTGCACCGCACAGGAGGTCTTCGTGTCCCACCGTAGTGCCCGGCTGACCGTTCATGGCAGGCGGCTGCTGGTCGACCGAAAGGCGCAGTCGGTCTCAGCCGACCTGATCCAAACGACAGACCCTAGTAGTGGCCCGCCGGGGGGCGGGCGCCGCCGAGTTCCACGGCCGTGCAGCGCCAGCGGTTGTCGCGGCCCAGCTCCAGGCGGAAGGCCATGGCCCGCAGGCGGTCACCGGTGCCGATGCGCACGAAGGCCTCGATGGCGCCGGGGCGCGGTTCGCAGTAGCCGATGTCGCGGATGACGGGGCGCGGGCCGCCGGCGCGCAGGGGGCCGTGTTCGGCGAGGTGGGCCAGGTCGTCGTAGGCGGGGCCGGCGGTGTGGCGGAGCATGGCGTGGACGGGCCGCTGACCGCTCAGGACGAGGAGCAGGCGGTCGGCGAAGAGGTCGGTCGGGCGAGGCTGCGGGACGGCCGTCGGCGTCCGGAGAGAGGGCGTCGTGCGGGTCGGGCCGGAGCCCGGGGGGCGAGGTGGGCTGCCGCCGGGACGGCGTGTGTCGCGGCGCGTGGGGGGACGGGAGGCGGGGTGGCGCTGGACGGTCCTGGTCATGACCTTGTTCATGGGGATCCCCGTGTCGCTGGGCCCGGCCGGCAGGTGCTGTACCGGGCAGTAACTTCTGTTGGGGATCTTGTACGGGAGTGATTCGAGGAGCGGCAAACCGGCGGCCGCGGAGCCGAAGGGCCGGGGAACTTCACTTATCCGGGTGACGGAGGGGAACGGGATCCCGTATATACGGGGGCGGGCCGGGTGAATCCCCGGCGTGGGGTGGACGGCCTCCCGCGTGCGGGGAGGGACTCGAAAGGGGACCCCCACACGTATCCTGAAGGCCCTTCACACGGGCTTGGAGCCCCTCCGACCACGAAAGCGGCCAGCCATGCGCGTCTACGTCCCCCTGACCCTCCCCGGTCTCGCCGAGGCGTACAGGACGGGCGAGGTGGGGGCCGGGCCGCTCGTCGCGTACGCCGTCACGCCCGCCTTGCGCGAGTGGTACGTCTCCGAGGACACGGAGGAGCTGGAGTACGCGGCGCTGGGCCGGGCCGCGCAGGCCTCGCTGAGGCTGCTCGCGGCGGACCCAGGCGCGCCGCGACGGCGGGTCGTGGTCGCCGTCGACGTACCCGACGGGCAGGTGAGCGCCGACCCCGGGCAGGGGCTCGACCCGGCGTCGCCGGGTGAGGTCAAGGTCGCCGGTGTCGTGCCGCTGGCCAAGGTGGCCTCGGTGCATGTCGACTCGGCGGACGCGGAGGCGGATGTGGCCGCGGCGGCCGGGGCGGTGCCGGCGGCGGACGCCGGGGACGAAGACGCACAGTTCCTCGTGGACGGGGCCGAGGACCACGAGCTGCTCTGGTACGCGACGCAGGAGATCCCGAATCTGGTGGCGCTCGGTCACCGGCCCGTCGAACCTCGCTGAACTGCGGTTCTCTCCGTTGTCAGTGGGGGCAGGTAACGTTTTCGGGCATGGGGATGCAGGGAGCTTCGCACATTGTGTGGGACTGGAACGGCACGCTGTTCCACGACAATGACGCGATCATCGGGGCGACGAACGCGGCATTCGCCGAGCTGGGTCTGGAACCGATCACGATGGAGCAGTACCGGTCGCTGTACTGCGTGCCGGTGCCGAAGTTCTACGAGCGCCTGCTCGGGCGGTTGCCGACAGACGCCGAGTGGCTGGTGATGGACGAGACCTTCCATCGGTACTACTCGGAGCACCGTGTGCGGTGCGCGCTGACCGAGGGAGCCGAGCAACTGCTCGTGGACTGGGTGGCGGGCGGCCGCAGCCAGTCGATCCTGAGCATGTACGGGCACGAGGAACTCGTTCCGCTGGTCCGGGGGTTCGGGATCGAGACGCACTTCATACGGGTCGACGGGCGGACGGGACCCTCCGGGGGCAGCAAGGCCGAGCACATGGTGCGGCATCTGGCCGCGCTCGCCCGGGTGGATCCGTCCCGCACGGTCGTGATCGGTGACGCCGCGGACGACGCGGTGGCGGCGCGGCATGTGGGAGCCAAGGCCGTGCTCTACACCGGGGGGTCCCACGGCCGGGCCAGCCTTGAGGAGGCGGGGGTGCCGGTGGTGGACTCGCTGGGAGAAGCGGTCGCCCTGGCGCACGAGATAGCTGCCTGAGCCAGGCCCGGGTGAGGCAGGGAGGCGTCGCCTGGAGCGCGACGCCGCCCCGCCCCGCCTCGACGGTAAGGGAGCGCCGCCGTCAGGTCACCGGGGCCTTGGCGCGCAGCACGGTGAGGAACTCGCGCATCCAGGCCGGGTGGTCCGGCCAGGCGCGGGACGACACCAGCGTGCCGTCGACCACCGCTTCGGTGTCCTGGAAGGTGGCGCCGGCCGCCTGCATGTCGAGTTCCAGCGCGGGGTACGCGGTGACGCGCCGGCCACGCAGGCTGTCGACCGCGGCGGTGAGGAGGGGGCCGTGGCAGATCTGGGCCACGGGCTTGTCGGCGTCGAAGAAGGACTTGAGGATCTTACGGAGTTCGGGGTCGTTGCGCAGGTACTCCGGGGCGCGGCCACCGGGGATGACCACGGCGACGTACCGGCCGGGGTCGACCTCCGAGAACGCGAGGTCGGCGTCCCAGGTGTAGCCGGGCTTCTCGGTGTACGTGTCGAAGCCGGGTTCGAAGTCGTGGACGACGAACTGGAGCTTCTTGCGGGTGGGGGCGGCGATGTGGACCTCATAGCCTTCTTCGCGAAGGCGTTGGTAGGGGTAGAGCACTTCGAGGGACTCTGCCGCGTCGCCCGTGAGGATGAGGATCTTGGCGGTCATGGGGGTTGCTCCCCTTTGAGGTGGCTTTGTGAGTGCGGTCTCCCTGCCAACGTGCCTCCAACGTGCGGGCTTGCCTAGGGGACGCGCCGTTTTTGGGACGAGTGGGGCGGCGCCGCCGTGCCCGTTACGACGGCCCTCGCCTTCTTGGCCCTGTGCAGACTGTCAAAGTTCCACCCCCGGTTTTGTACACATACGGCTCATGACGGACCCGGGGTAAGGAGCGATAGCCTTGTGGCGTGATCAGCGCGATAGTTCGCGGGGGCCTCCGTGCCCCTGCCCCGCGCCCGGAGAGCATGGAAGACATCCGTGTCCGGGCGGCGGTCGCTGGTCCTCGCGGGCGGGGTGGGGCTTTCGGAAGCCCCGCGGTACCGCGCACACCCCGGGAGCGGACGCCGTCGAGAGCAGCGTCACATGCCCCGGGCGCGTGGGAAATGGCTGATATCCCCCCGCTCATCTCGCCTTGCGGCATAGCGTCGGAACGGACCGGACACCCCGCGTCACGACGTCGCGTCGGAAGGCCGGAGACCGTACTTCCTTCTACGTCACGCAACGGCGCGCGACAGGAGCCAGAGGACAATGCAGACCAAGCTGGACGAAGCCAAGGCCGAGCTGCTCGATCGGGCCGCCCGGGTAGCTGAGAACAGCCCGGTCGGGGGGCACCTACCGACTGGGACGACGGAGCACGGCACCCCTGACCGGGCTGCCGTACTCGCGTTCCTCCAGCGCTACTACCTGCACACCGCCCCGGAGGACCTCGCCGACCGCGACCCGGTCGACGTCTTCGGAGCCGCCTACTCGCACTACCGACTGGCCGAGAACCGCCCTCAGGGCACGGCGAACGTCCGGGTGCACACCCCGACGGTCGAGGAGAACGGCTGGACCTGCAGCCACTCCGTCGTCGAGGTCGTCACCGACGACATGCCGTTCCTGGTCGACTCCGTCACCAACGACCTGACGCGGCAGGGCCGCGGCATCCACGTGGTCATCCACCCGCAGATGGTGGTGCGCCGCGATGTCACCGGCCGGCTCATCGAGGTGCTCACCACCCCGCCCACCGATGAGCTCCCGCACGACGCGCACGTCGAGTCCTGGATCCACGTCGAGAGCGACCGCGAGACCGACCGCTCGGACCTGAAGCAGATCACCGCCGACCTGCTGCGCGTCCTGTCCGACGTCCGCGAGGCCGTCGAGGACTGGGGCAAGATGCGGGAGGGGGCGCTGCGGATCGCCGAGGGGCTGCCCGAGGAGCCCGTCGCCGGTGATCTGCCGGCGCAGGAGATCGAGGAGGCCCGCGAGCTGCTGCGCTGGCTGGCCGCCGACCACTTCACATTCCTCGGCTACCGCGAGTACGAGCTGCGCGACGACTCGCTCGGTGCCGTCCCCGGTACGGGCCTCGGCATACTGCGCGCGGACCCGCACCACGAGGCCGGTGAGAGCCACCCCGTCAGCCCGTCCTTCGAGCGGCTGCCCGCCGACGCCCGCGCCAAGGCGCGCGAGCACAAGCTGCTCGTGCTGACCAAGGCGAACAGCCGGGCGACCGTGCACCGGCCGTCGTACCTGGACTACATCGGCGTCAAGAAGTTCGACGAGCAGGGCAACGTCGTGGGGGAGCGGCGCTTCCTGGGACTGTTCTCCTCCGCCGCCTACACCGAGTCCGTCCGCCGGGTGCCGGTCATCCGCCGCAAGGTCGAGGAGGTGCTGAGCCGCGCCGGGTTCTCGCCCCACAGCCACGACGGCCGCGACCTGCTCCAGATCCTGGAGACGTACCCGCGCGACGAGCTCTTCCAGACCCCGCCCGACGAGCTGCAGGCGATCGTCACGTCGGTGCTGTACCTCCAGGAGCGGCGCAGGCTGCGTCTCTACCTGCGCCAGGACGAGTACGGCCGCTACTACTCGGCCCTCGTCTACCTCCCCCGCGACCGCTACACCACCGGCGTCCGGCTGCGGATCATCGACATCCTCAAGGAGGAGCTCGGCGGCACCAGCGTCGACTTCACCGCCTGGAACACCGAGTCGATCCTCTCCCGGCTGCACTTCGTCATCCGCGTCCCGCAGGGCACCGAGCTGCCGCAGCTGTCGGACGCCGACAAGGAGCGCATCGAGGCCCGCCTGGTCGAGGCCGCCCGCTCCTGGCTGGACGGATTCTCCGAGGCACTGAACGCCGAGGTCGGCGAGGAGCGTGCGGCCGAGATGCTGCGCAGCTACCACAACGCCTTCCCCGAGGGCTACAAGGCCGACCACAGCCCGCGCGCGGCGGTCGCCGACCTGGGCCATCTCGAACGGCTGGACGAGGAGAACAACTTCGCGCTCAGCCTGTACGAGCCGGTGGGCGCCGGCCCCGACGAGCGCCGCTTCAAGATCTACCGCAAGGGTGACGCCGTCTCCCTGTCCCGCGTCCTGCCGGTGCTCAACCGGCTCGGCGTCGAGGTGATGGACGAGCGGCCCTACGAACTGCGCTGCGCCGACCGCAGCGTCGCCTGGGTCTACGACTTCGGCCTGCGCATGCCCAAGGCGCAGACCGGCGCGGACTACCACGGCGACGACGCCCGTGAGCGCTTCCAGGAGGCGTTCGCCGCCAGCTGGACCGGCAAGGCGGAGAACGACGGCTTCAACGCCCTCGTGCTGAGCGCCGGGCTGACCTGGCGGCAGGCGATGGTGCTGCGGGCGTACGCGAAGTATCTGCGCCAGGCGGGTTCGACGTTCAGCCAGGACTACATGGAGGACACCCTCCGCAACAACGTCCACACCACCCGGCTGCTCGTCTCCCTCTTCGAGGCGCGGATGGCCCCTGAGCGGCAGCGCGCCGGGCACGAGATCGTGGACGCCCTGCTGGAGGAGCTGGACGCCGCCCTCGACCAGGTCGCGAGCCTCGACGAGGACCGGATCCTGCGGTCCTTCCTCACGGTCATCAAGGCGACCCTGCGCACGAACTTCTTCCAGGAGGCGTGGGGCGGCCGCCCGCACGAGTACGTGTCGATGAAGTTCGACCCGCAGGCCATCCCGGACCTGCCGGCGCCGCGCCCGGCGTTCGAGATCTGGGTGTACTCGCCGCGCGTCGAGGGCGTGCACCTGCGCTTCGGCAAGGTCGCCCGCGGTGGCCTGCGCTGGTCGGACCGCCGTGAGGACTTCCGTACCGAGATCCTCGGCCTGGTCAAGGCGCAGATGGTGAAGAACACCGTCATCGTGCCGGTCGGCGCCAAGGGCGGCTTCGTCGCCAAGCAGCTGCCGGACCCCTCCGTGGACCGGGACGCGTGGCTGGCGGAGGGCATCGCCAGCTACCGGACGTTCATCTCGGCGCTGCTCGACATCACCGACAACATGGTGGCCGGCGAGGTCGTCCCGCCCGCCGACGTCGTCCGGCACGACGAGGACGACACGTACCTCGTGGTCGCCGCCGACAAGGGCACCGCCACCTTCTCGGACATCGCCAACGAGGTCGCCCAGCAGTACAACTTCTGGCTCGGCGACGCCTTCGCCTCCGGCGGCAGCGCGGGCTACGACCACAAGGGCATGGGCATCACCGCGCGCGGCGCCTGGGAGTCCGTCAAGCGGCACTTCCGGGAGCTGGGCGTCGACACGCAGACCGAGGACTTCACGGTCGTCGGCATCGGCGACATGTCGGGCGACGTGTTCGGCAACGGCATGCTGCTCAGCGAGCACATCCGCCTGGTGGCCGCCTTCGACCACCGGCACATCGTCATCGACCCGAACCCGGACGCGGCGACCTCGTACGCGGAGCGCCGGCGCCTGTTCGAACTGCCGCGCTCGTCATGGGAGGACTACAACACCGACCTGCTGTCGGCGGGCGGCGGGATCTTCCCGCGTACCGCCAAGGCGATCCCGGTGAACGCGCACATCCGCGCGGCCCTCGGCATCGAGGAGAAGGTCGCCAAGCTGACGCCCGCCGACCTGATGCGGGCGATCCTCAAGGCGCCGGTCGACCTGCTGTGGAACGGCGGCATCGGCACGTACGTCAAGGCCTCCACCGAGACCCACGCGGACGTCGGCGACAAGGCCAACGACGCCATCCGCGTCGACGGCAAGGACCTGCGGGTCAAGGTCGTCGGCGAGGGCGGCAACCTCGGCCTGACCCAGCTGGGCCGGATCGAGTTCGCGCTGCACGGCGGGCGGATCAACACCGACGCCATCGACAACAGCGCGGGCGTGGACACCTCCGACCACGAGGTGAACATCAAGATCCTGCTGAACAGCCTGGTCACCGACGGCGACATGACGATCAAGCAGCGCAACCGGCTGCTCGCCGAGATGACCGGCGAGGTCGGCCACCTGGTGCTGCGCAACAACTACGCGCAGAACACGGCGATCTCCAACGCCCTCGCCCAGTCCAAGGACATGCTCCACGCCCAGCAGCGCTTCATGCGCCACCTGGTGCGCGAGGGCCACCTCGACCGGGCGCTGGAGTTCCTGCCGGCCGACCGCCAGATCCGTGAGCGGCTCGCCCAGGGTCAGGGTCTGACCAGCCCGGAGACGGCCGTCCTGCTGGCGTACACGAAGATCACGGTCGCCGAGGAGCTGCTGCACACCTCGCTGCCGGACGACCCGTATCTGCACGGGCTGCTCTACGCGTACTTCCCGAGTGCGCTGCGCGAGCAGTTCCCGCAGCACATCGAGAGCCACCCGCTGCGCCGCGAGATCACCACGACCGTGCTGGTCAACGACACGGTCAACACCGGTGGTACGACGTATCTGCACCGGCTGCGGGAGGAGACCGGTGCCTCGCTGGAGGAGATCGTCCGGGCGCAGACCGCGGCCCGTGCCATCTTCCGGTCGGCGTCGGTGTGGGACGGCGTCGAGGCGCTCGACAACAAGGTCGACGCGACGGTCCAGACCCGGATCCGGCTGCACTCCCGCCGTCTGGTGGAGCGCGGCACGCGCTGGCTGCTGAACAACCGGCCGCAGCCGCTCCAGCTCGCCGAGACGGTCGACTTCTTCGCCGAACGCGTCGAGCACGTCTGGGCGCAGCTGCCCAAGCTGATGCGCGGCGCGGACCTGGAGTGGTGGCAGAAGATCTATGACGAGCTGACCGCCGCCGGTGTCCCGGACGAACTCGCCACCCCGGTGGCCGGTTTCTCCTCCGCCTTCCCGACGCTCGACATCGTCTCGGTGGCCGACCGCATGGGCAAGGAGCCGCTGGACGTCGCCGAGGTCTACTACGACCTCGCCGACCGGCTCGGCATCTCCCAGCTCATGGACCGCATCATCGAGCTGCCCCGCGCCGACCGCTGGCAGTCCATGGCCCGCGCGGCCATCCGTGAGGACCTGTACGCGGCCCACGCGGCCGTCACGGCGGACGTCCTGGCGGTGGGCAACGGCACGGCGACGCCGGAGCAGCGGTTCAAGGTGTGGGAGCAGAAGAACGCGGCGATCCTGGGCCGGGCGCGGACGACCCTGGAGGAGATCCAGAGCTCCGACGCGTTCGACCTGGCGAACCTGTCGGTGGCGATGCGGACGATGCGCACGCTGCTGCGGACCCACTCGTAGTCCGCGGACAGCGGCAGCCCACGTACGACGTGAGGGCGCCCCGGGCCGAAAAGCGGCTCGGGGCGCCCTCGTTCAGGTACGGCGGCCGTACGGCGGCCGGACAGGTGCCCGGCGGTCGGACCGCCGCGCGGCAGGCGGTCAGGACGGCTGGGGCACCGGCGGCGCCGCCGTCTTGGGCTTGGGCTTCGGCTTGTTGTCCCCGGTGAAGGCCTCGTACTCCTTCATGACCTCCTCCGTGGGCCCGTCCAGGCGCAGCTCACCGCGTTCCAGCCACAGCACCCGCTCGCAGGTGTCGCGGATGGACTTGTTGTTGTGGCTGACCAGGAAGACCGTGCCGGCGTGCTTGCGCAGCTCGCGGATGCGGGCCTCGGATCGCTTCTGGAAGGAGCGGTCGCCGGTGGCGAGGGCCTCGTCGATGAGCAGGACGTCGTGGTCCTTGGCGGCGGCGATGGAGAACCGCAGACGGGCGGCCATGCCGGAGGAGTACGTCCGCATGGGCAGGGTGATGAAGTCGCCCTTCTCGTTGATGCCGGAGAAGTCGACGATCTCCTGGTAGCGCTCCTTGACCTGCTCGCGGGTCATGCCCATCGCGAGGCCGCCGAGGTGGACGTTGCGCTCGCCGGTGAGGTCGTTCATCAGGGCGGCGTTGACGCCGAGCAGGGAGGGCTGGCCGCCCGTGTAGATCCGGCCGTTCTCCACGGGGAGCAGGCCGGCGACGGCCTTGAGCAGGGTCGACTTGCCGGAGCCGTTGGTGCCGATCAGGCCGATGGCCTCGCCCCGGTACGCGACGAAGGAGACGTCCCGGACGGCGTGCACGGTGCGGACGCCGGCCGCCTTCTCGGCGTTCTTGCGGCGCAGCATGCGGTTGAGGGCGGCGGTGGCGGAGCCCCGGCCACCTCCGGTGCCGTTGACGCGGTAGACGATGTCGACGTGGTCGGCGACGACGGTGGGGATCTGGTCGGGAGTGGTCCCGTCGGGGTTCTCAGCCACGGCCGTAGGTCTCCTCAGCCTTCCAGAAGTAGATGAAGCCGCCGACGCCGGCGAGCAGGGCCCAGCCCGTGGCGAGCATCCATACGTGGTCGGGCAGCTGGCTCGCCTTGAAGCTGTCGATCAGTGCGAACCGCATCAGGTCGATGTAGACGGCGGCGGGGTTGGCCTGGAGCACGGGGCCGACCCAGCCGGGCAGGTCGTTGTGCCGGCTGAGCAGGTGGTCGATGCTCCACATCACGCCCGACACGTACATCCAGGTGCGCAGCACGAACGGCATCAGCTGGGCGATGTCCGGTGTCTTGGCGCCCAGCCGGGCCATGATCATCGAGACACCCGCGTTGAACGTGAACTGCAGGACCAGGGCCGGGATCGCCAGCACCCAGGACGCGGCGACCGGGACGCCGAAGACCAGCAGGATGACGACCAGGGCGGCCATCGAGAACAGCAGCTGCTGCAGCTGCTGGAGGCAGAAGGAGATCGGCAGGGCCGCGCGCGGGAAGTGCAGGGCGCGGACGAGGCCGAGGTTGCCGGCGATGGCGCGGGTGCCGGCCAGGATCGAGCTCTGCGAGAAGGTCCAGATGAACACGCCGGTGACCAGGAACGGGACGTAGTCGGGCACGCCCTTCTTGGTCTGCAGCAGCACGCCGAAGATCAGGTAGTAGACGGCGGCGTTCAGCAGCGGGGTCATGACCTGCCACACCTGGCCGAGCTTCGCCTGGCTGTACTGGGCGGTGAGCTTGGCCGTGGAGAACGCCGCGATGAAGTGGCGCCGTGCCCACAGCTGACGGACGTACTGGGACAGGGAGGGACGGGCGCCGCTGACGGTGAGGCCGTGGCGGGCGGCGAGGGCCGCGAGGTCGTCGACGGCCGGGGCCGTGGTGCGGGCCGTCGTCGGGGGCGGTGCGTCGAGGACCTGGCTCACATCCGCTGCTTTCGGTCGGGGGTGGGGGGCGCGGCGGCGGTCCCTGCAAGCGCTCCCGGCGTTTTCCTGCGCTTCTCTTCACGTTTTCTTACGTCGGAACGGGACCGTATCGTCGCAACGCGAGCGTAGGCCTTTCCAACGTCGGAACGCAACCGTTTCGTCGTAACGCCCTATGCTGGTCCGCATGACGACGAACGCCGACGGGCCCCAGCCGCGACCGCGCCGCCGGACCCCCGCCGGGGCGGCCGTGCTCCGCGCGGATGTCACGGAGGCCATTAGGGCGGCCGTCTTCGAGGAGCTCGCGTCCGTCGGCTACGCGCGGATGTCGATCGAGGGCATCGCCCGCCGGGCCGGGGTCGGCAAGACCGCGGTGTACCGGCGCTGGCGCTCCAAGCTGCACCTCGTGCTGGACGTCGTCTCGGCGATCGCCGTACAGGGACTGCCCGCGCCGGACACCGGCTCCCTGGAGGCGGACCTGCGGCTGCTGTACGAGGTGACGTCCCGGGCGCTGCGGCACCCCGTGGCCTCGCAGATCATCCCCGACCTCCAGGCGGAGGCGGCCCGTAACCCCGAGATCGCCGAGGCCCTCCAGAAGGCGCTGCGCGAGGGGCAGGAGGGCGTCGCCAGCAAGATCGTGGCCGCGGCGGAGAAGCGGGGGGAGGTCGGCCCGGACCACGACCGGGACCTCGCCCTCGACCTCATCTCCGGCCCGCTGTACTGGCGCTCGGTCGTGATCCGCAACCCCGAACTCCCCAAGGGCTACCTGGCATCCCTGGCCCGTACGACGGCGGCGGCACTCAAGGCGCTGTGACCAGGGGTCACCTGCCGGCAGGCTGGTCCAGTGCTGCCTGCGGGTGGGTGTGGACCCAGCCCTCCCAGGCTGACGTGATCATGTCCTGGACGTCGTGGCGGGCCTTCCAGCCCAGTTCTGTGGTGATGCGGTCGGCGGAGGCCACCACGCGGGGTGGGTCGCCGGGGCGGCGGGGGGTGATGACCGGGGGGTGGTGGTGGCCGGTGGTCGTGGTGATGCGGGTGACCATGTCGCGGACCGAGACGCCCTCGCCGCGGCCGATGTTGAGGGTGAGGTCGCGGCCGGGGGAGTCCTGGAGGGCGCGGGCGACCGCGACGTGGGCCTCGGCCAGGTCGACCACGTGGATGTAGTCGCGGACGCAGGTGCCGTCGGGGGTCGGGTAGTCGTCGCCGAAGATGCGCGGGGGCGCGCCCTCGGTGAGCTTCTCGAAGACCATGGGGACGAGGTTGAAGACGCCCACGTCCGCCAGCTCCGGGCTCGCCGCGCCGGCCACGTTGAAGTAGCGCAGGGAGGCCGTGGCCATGCCGGTCGCCCGGCCCGTCGCGCGGACCAGCCACTCACCGGCCAGCTTCGTCTCGCCGTACGGGCTCATCGGCACGCACGGGGTCTCCTCGGTGACCAGGTCGACGTCCGGCATGCCGTACACCGCCGCCGAGGAGGACAGGACGAAGGACGGGACCCGCGCCGCGGTGACCGCTTCGAGCAGGACGCGCAGGCCCTCGACGTTCTCTCGGTAGTAGTGCAGGGGGAGGTCCACCGACTCGCCGACCTGCTTCCTCGCCGCCAGGTGGACGATTCCGGTGACCCGGTGCTCCGTCAGTACGCGGCTCAGCAGATCGCCGTCCAGGGTCGAACCGGTCACCAGGGGGACGTCGTCCGGGACGCGTTCCGCGAGGCCGGTGGACAGGTCGTCGTACACGACCGTCCGCTCGCCCGCCTCGGTCATCGCCCGCACGACATGCGCCCCGATGTATCCGGCGCCGCCGGTGATCAGCCAGGTCATCCGCGGCAGTCCCCTCTTCCGTTGCCCGTGTGCCGTTCGCCTCACAGTGAAGCAGGTGATCGGGCGTCCGCCGCGCAAATGTCACCTTTCGTGCGAACGTGACACGAGTGGCAGGGGATGCGCCCGGCTCACCGGGACTCCGTGGCCTCCGTCGCCGCCGCGTCCGCCGCGGCGTCGAGCGCCGTCGTCAGCCGCTCCAGGCGGGCCCCCAGTTCGCGGATCTCGTCGACGCCGAACCCGGTCGCCGCCGCGATCCGCACCGGTACCTGGAGCGCCCGCTCGCGCATCGCGTCCCCCTCCTCGGTCAGCCGCACCTCCACCGAACGCTCGTCGCGCACGCTGCGCTCACGGCGCACCAGGCCGGCCGCCTCCAGTCGCTTGAGCAGCGGTGAGAGGGTGCCGGAGTCAAGGCGTAGTCGCTCGCCCAGCTTCTTGACCGGCAGGTCGCCGTCCTCCCAGAGCACCAGCATCACCAGGTACTGCGGGTAGGTGAGCCCGAGGTCCTTCAGGACCACGCGGTACACCCCGCCGAAGGCGCGCGAGGCCGCGTTCAGGGTGAAGCAGATCTGTCGGTCGAGGCGGAGCCACTCCGCCGCGGACGTGGTGGTCATGGCACCAGGATAGCCCCGAGCGTCATTTAGTTGTGTGCAATTGAATTGTGTGCTCTACTTCTGTTGTCGGACCGGCCGGACGGATCGCCGGTACATCACCTGAGAGGGATGGTCTTTCCCATGGACGCGCTGTACACCGCTGTCGCCACCTCCACCCACGGCCGCGAGGGGCGTTCCGTCTCCTCCGACGGCAGGCTCGACCTCCAGCTCGCCGTGCCGACGGAGATGGGGGGCAACGGTCAGGGCACCAACCCCGAGCAGCTCTTCGCCGTCGGGTACTCCGCCTGTTTCGCCGGCGCCCTCGGCGTGGTCGGCCGGATGGCGAAGGTCGACCTGAGCGAGGCCGCCGTCACCGCCGAGGTCAGCATCGGCAAGCAGGGCGAGGGCTTCGCGCTCGCCGTCACCCTCCGCGTCGAGCTGCCCGTCACCGTGGACCAGGCGACCGGCCGCAAGCTCGTCGAGCAGGCCCACCAGGTCTGCCCCTACTCCAACGCCACCCGCGGCAACATCCCGGTCGAGCTCGTCGTCGAGTAACCGATCGCGGGGCGGCAGGCCGGGCATACCCCGCAACGCGCGAAACGCCGTGTAGGCGCCGGCCCCCAGCAGCCGCAGCCGCAGCTGCGCAGGACGGTGCCCGGCGGGCAGGTAGCGCCGGTAGAGCGCGCCGGCCTGCCGGAAGAAGACCCGCCGCCGAGGCGCCGGCAGGACGCGCGCGTCGGCCGCCACCTCCACGACCACGGTGAACAACTGGTCGAACAGGGCCCGCGACCGCGCCGCCGACATTCGCGCGGCACCCGCCTGGAAGAGCGCCGGCTCGATCTGGTCCAGCAGATCGAGCCGGCGCTCGCCCGCGTTGTCGAGCAGGCTCCCTCGTGCCCGCGCCAGATGCCGTACGACCACCGACGGCAGCACCGCCACCCGTTCCGCCAGCACCGTCACCACCGCGCCCCAGCCGAGGTCGGTGAAATGGCCGTAAGGGAAGGCGAGTTGGTGAACCATCAGGAATCCGCGCCGGTAGGCGGCGCTCCACACGGGCCGGTTCACCACCGTGAGCCAGGGGGCCGCGTCGGGGTGGAAGGTTCCTGCGGGGGCGGCCGGCAGAGCGACGAGCCGGGCGCCGGCCCGTTCGCCCCCTGCCGATGCCGGCACCCGCTCGTGCGCGAAGTGCAGCACGTCCACCGGCCCCGTCTCCCGCAGCCGGGCGTCCAGCGCCGCCAGCGCCCCCGGGACGAGGACGTCGTCGCCGTCGAGGAACAGCAGATAGGCGCCCGACGCCGCCCGCAGCCCGGTCGTGCGGGCCGCGCCAAGACCGGCCGTGGGTGGTGAGTACGCCGGTCTCAGCCGGCGGTCCCGCTCCGCGTACTCGGCGCTGATGTCCGCGGCCCGAGCCTCCGGCTCGTCACACACCGTGATCAGCTCGAAGTCGCCGAAGGACTGTGCCAGCACCGACTCCAGGGCCCGGGCCAGCAGGGCCTCGACCCCGTGCGAGGGAACGATGATGCTGAAACGGGGCATGCGCCTCTTTCCGTTTTCATCCTTGCTCGGCGGGAGGCGCGCGCCTCGGGCCGTGGAAGTCCCGCCGAGCGGCCCGCCACGGACCGGGCGCGGACCGGCCGGGCCGCCCGGACGGCCGGCACGTGGACGGCCGCGTCGGGGTGGGCCGCGACGAGCTGCGGGGCATACGGACTCCCGGTAGGTGAAACGGCGGTCAGTGGCTTTCGGTGACGGTGAAGTGACCAGAAGGTTGCGGAATGGTGGCTGCCGGGGGATTCGCCCGCGATGTGGCCGCCGACGGCACCGGCCGCCGCTCGGTCGGCGGCATTACCGGCGGCAGCTGCGCCTCGGCCTCCCCGAGCACGGCATGGCGTACGACGCGCTCGGCGGCGCGGCCGTCGTCGTACGGACAGAAGCGCGCCCGGAAGGCGGCGCCCGGCTCGGCCGGCCGTGCCGGGCGTGATCCGGGACGCGCCGGTCGGGCGCGTGTGGTGACGCTCGGGGCGTGCGATCCACGCCGTACGCACCTGCGGGACGTGCGTACGGAACGCCGACTCTCGTCGCCGTCGAGGAAGAGGACGTAGTCGCCGGTGGCCTGCTCCAGACCGGCGTGGTGGGCGGGACCGGGTCCCCGCACCTGCGGGACGTGGACGGCCTGTGCACGCGGGTCGCAGGCCGCGAACTCGTCGATGAACTCGCCGCAGGCGTCCGGCGAGCGGTCGTCGTCGACGAACAGTTCAAGATCGGTACACGACCGGCCGAGCATCGATTCCAGGCACTCGTGCAGATACGCATGCACCTGGTACGCGGGGACGATGACACTGAACCTGGGCAAGGGGCATCCATGGGTCGGCGGGTCTGCGCGGGCGTTCTGCCCGGGAACGACCGATGGAGTGAATTGGTTACGATGTGTACGGCTTGCGGGGCATATCGCCGTGGACACGTAGGGGCGGGCCGTTTCCCGGCCCGCCCCCAAGATCGTTGTCTCGGCGCTCACTTCACCGCGCCCGCCATCACCCCCGACACGAACTGCCGCTGGAAGGCGAAGAAGACGGCCAGCGGAATCACCATCGAGATGAACGCGCCGGGAGCCAGCACGTCGATGTTGTTCCCGAACTGCCGTACCTGCGTCTGGAGCGCCACCGTGATCGGCTGGCTGCCGGAGTCGGTGAACACCAGCGCCACCAGCATGTCGTTCCACACCCACAGGAACTGGAAGATGCCCAGGCTCGCGATCGCGGGTCCGCCGAGCGGCACCACCACCCGTGCGAACAGCCGCAGTTCACCGGCGCCGTCCAGCCGCGCCGCCTCCAGCAGCTCGCGCGGGATCTCCGCGAAGAAGTTCCGCAGCAGGAACACCGCGAAGGGCAGACCGAAGCCGACGTGGAACAGGATCACGCCGAGCATCGAGCCGAACAGCCCGATGGAACCGAAGAGTTCGGCGATCGGGATCAGCGCCACCTGCACCGGGACGACCAGCAGACCGACCACGCCCAGGAACCACCAGTCCCGGCCCGGGAACTCCATCCACGCGAAGGCGTATCCGGCGAGCGAGCCGATGACCACGACCAGCACGGTCGCCGGGACCGTGATCAGCACCGTGTTGAGCAGGGAGCCGGTGATGTCCCCGTTGCTCAGCAGTTTGTCGTAGCTCTCGAAGGTGAGTTGGGCCGGCTCGGTGAACACCGTCCACCAGCCGCTCTCGTTCATGTCCGTCGGGGTGCGCAGGGACGAGAGCAGCAGACCGATGGTCGGCACCAGCCAGAACAGGCCGACGACGATCAGGAAGACCCGCATCAGACCGCCGCTGACACCCTGTGCCAGGCGTGAGCCGAGGGACTCCCTGCCTTTCACGGACTCCGTGGTCATCGCCGCACCTCCCGCCTGAGCCTGCGGATGTTGAACCACATCACCGGGACCACCAGCAGCAGCAGGAACACCGCGATGGCGCTCGCGACGCCCGGCTGGTCCTCGGAGAAGCCCTTGCGGTACAGCTCCAGCGCGAGCACGTTCGCGTCGTCCTGGGAGGAGCCCGGGGCGATGATGAAGACGAGGTCGAAGACCTTCAGCACATTGATCATCAGGGTGACGGCGACGACCGCGAGAACGGGGGCGAGCAGCGGCACCGTGACCCGCCGGAACACCTGCCACTCGTTGGCCCCGTCCACCCGTGCCGCCTCCAGCAGTTCACGTGGCATCCCCGCCAGCCCGGCGGCGATCAGCACCATCGCGAAGCCCGCCCACATCCAGATGTACGACCCGATGATGGCCGGGGTGACCAGCGACGGGCCGAGCCAGTCCAGCCCGTTGTACGGCTCCTTGAAGTTGCCGGCGGGCAGCCTCAGCTGGGCCCCGTCGGCGGTGGCCGGGAGCGTGAAGGTGCCGTCGGCGGCCGCCGTGGCCGAGGCGACCACCTTGCCGTCCTTGACCGCCTCGACCTTCATGCCGGGATAGCCCAGCTCGGAGGCGTCCGGGGCGTTGAGGGTGCCGACACCCTCGCCGCGGGTGAAGTCCTGCCAGGTGGTGCCGGTGACCTTGCCCGGGTCGGCCTTCGCCGCCACGGCCTTCGCAGCGCCGTCGGGCATCTGGTCGGGGGCGACGCCCACCAGGGGCAGGCCCACCGGCTCGCCCAGGCGGACCGGCTCCTTGGTGAGGAATCCGCCGCCGTCCGCCGCCAACGGGGACTCCCGGCCCGGGTGCGCCTTCGGGAACGCCGACGACTCGGCGAACGTGTCGTGCACCCCCACCCAGACCGCGTTCGCCACGCCCTTGTCCGGGTCCTGGTCGTAGACGAGCCGGAAGATGATGCCCGCCGCGAGCATCGAGATCGCCATCGGCATGAAGACGACCAGCTTGAACGCCGTGCCCCACCGCACCCGTTCGGTCAGCACCGCGAAGATCAGCCCGAGCGCGGTCGCGACCGTCGGCGCGAACACCACCCAGATGATGTTGTTCTTCAGCGCCGTACGGATGCCCTCGTCGGTGAACAGCGCCTGGTAGTTGTCGAATCCGGCGAAGCCGTCGCCGGACTGGTCGTAGAAGCTGCGCACGACCGAGTACCCGATCGGGTAGACCACGAGCGCGCCGAGCAGCACCAGGGCGGGCAACAGGAACAGCGCTGCCACGGTCCTGCGGGTGCCGGTCACGCTCTTGCGACTACGGGGAGGGGTCCCTGCCTTGGTGGGCGGGACCCCTGCCGTGGATGCCGACGCCATGGCCGGCTCAGTCTCCGTACGCCGTTGCCGCGTCGGCCTCCAGCTGCTCCTGGGTGCCCTTGACGTCCTTCGGGTTCTTCAGGAAGTCCTGCAGCGCCTTCCACTCGCCCTTGCCGGGCGTGCCGCCGAAGGCCTGCGGGGCCTGGTCGGACATGTCGAAGCGGAAGTCGTCACCGGCCGCGACCAGCGCCTTGGCCATCTCCTGCTGCACCGCGTTCGGATACGCCTTCGGGTCCACGTTCTTGTTCGGCGACAGATAGCCGCCGAGCTTCGCCTGGATGGTCGCCGCGTCCGGCGAGGCCAGGAACGTGGCCAGGGCCTGCGCGGCCTTCGAGTCCTCCAGGATGACCGCCGCGTCACCGCCGGAGACGACCGGCTCGGTGTCGCCGACCTTGGGGAACGCGAACACCTTGGCGTCCGTGCCCACCTCGGCGTCCGTCTCCGCGATGTTGACCTGCACGAAGTCGCCCTCGTAGACCATGCCCGCCTTCGGCTGGTCGCCACCGGTGAAGGTCTGCGTGACGGAGGCCGGGAACTCGGTCTGCAGCGCGCCGCTCGCGCCGCCCGCGATGTAGTCCTGCTTGCCCCAGATCTGCGCGAGCGTGGTCAGGGCCTCGGTGACGGTCGGGTCGGTCCACTTGATCTCGTGCTTGGCCAGCTGGTCGTACTTCTCCGGGCCGGCCTGCGAGAGATAGACGTTCTCGAACCAGTCCGTCAGCGTCCAGCCGTCGGCGCCGCCGACGGAGAACGGGGTGACACCGGAGTCGTAGATCGTCTGGGCGGTGGAGAGCAGGTCCTGCCAGGTCTGGGGCTCCTCGGCGCCCGCGTTCTCGAAGACCTGGGTGTTGTACCAGATCAGAGACTTGTTGGCGGCCTTGTAGTAGACGCCGTACTGCTTGCCGTCGACCTGGCCGAGGTCCTGCCAGCCCTGCGAGTAGTTCTTGCCGAGCTGCTCCTGGGCCTCCGTCCCGATCGGCTTGGCCCAGCCCTTGTCCACGGCCTGCTGGATGGCGCCGACCTGGGGGAGCATCGCGATGTCCGGCGGCGCGCCGCCCGCGATCTTGGAGCCGAGGAAGTTGATGATCGGGTCCTGCGCGGGCACGAAGGTCACCTTGGCGCCGGTCCGTTTCTCGAACTCCTGCAGCACCTTCTTGAAGTTGGCCTGCTCCGGGCCGGTCCAGACGGCGGCGACCTCCAGGGTCTCGCCGTCCAGCTTCGGGAGTGTCACGGTGGTGGCGGTCTCGTCCGTACCGCCGCTTCCTTCGTTTCCGCTGTCGTCGTCGCCCCCGCAGGCGCTCAGCGAGAGTGCGAGCGCTCCCGCCAGTGCGGCCGCCGCGGTGCGGGCGGTCCTGCGTGTCCGGGTGCGGCTGTCGGTCATGCTCCTGTGCATTACGGCCCCGTTCTTCGTCCTCGTCGAACGTGCGAGCGCTGTCCCGTGGCACTGGTCTACGCCGGGTCCGTGGGGTCGGCAAGAGCGCGAACCGTGTCAAGTCGGCGATCGTGACCGCGTCGTGACTGTTCAGCGGGCGGGAGCGGGGCGGTGACCACAGGCGCCTGCAGGTGCCTACAGGAGCGACGGCACCTCCGAGGCGGACACCTCCCGGGCCGCCCGCTCCAGCGCGCTCGCCAGGAGGGCCAGGTCCGTCGGCCCGTTGCCCAGTTCGCGGACCGGGCGCCGGGTGGGCGGGTCGCCCATCCTGTGCCACTCCAGCGGGACGACGGTCGGCCGCAGCGTCGCCGTGCGCGGGATACGGCCGGTGACCCGGCCGCCCTGGAACGGCGTGATCCGTCCGTCGGGATGCGTCAACCGGCCCCGGCCGGGCGCCGGTTCCTCGGGTCCCGGCGTGGGGGCGTCGAGGGTGACGCGCAGCGAGGCCCGCCGGGCGGGCTCGGTCTCCGCAGTACGGCCGCCCGGTCCGGCGGCGGCCACCAGGTGCACGCCGAGCCGATCACCCTCGCGGGCCACCGCCTCCAGCGCGCGCATCACGGACCCGGCCGCGGGCCGGCCCGGAGAGCCCAGCGGCGGTGCGACCAGGGCGTCCAGGTCGTCGACGACCACGACGAGGCGGGGCAGCGGGGGCACGTCGTCCGTCGGGCGACGGGGGGCGGCCGGGCGCAGCCGCAGGGTGGCGCTGGGCGGGGTGTCCAGGTCACCGGCACCGGCGGTGGGCGCCGCGCGCTGGCTGACCATGCGGCCCGACACCTCACGCCCGGTGTGCCACTCGGCGAAGTGCGAGCGGCCGAGCAGCTCCGCGCGGCGCTTCAGCTCGGCCGACAGGGACTGGGCGAACTCCCGCATGCGGACCGGGTCGTTGGCGAGGAGGTGCGTGGTGACGTGCGGGATGTCCATGCACAGGTGCAGTCCGTCGCCGTGCCCGCTGCCCGCGCCCACGCTGTCCCGGCCGTCCATCAGCACCAGGCTCAGCCGGTCGGGCCGCTCGGCGGCGGCGAGCGAGGCCACGACGGCCCGCAGCAGCTCCGTACGTCCGCTGCCGGGCGGGCCCTCGACCAGCAGGTGCGGTCCCTCGACGACGAGGTCGGCGGCGACCGGGCCGCGCGGGCCGGCGCCGAGGACGGCGTGCGCCCGGCCGCCGAGGGCGTCGGTGTCGTCGGCGGCGTCGGCCCAACGGGTCATGAGAGAGGCGGGGGTGGCCCGCGCCAGGCCCAACTCGTCCAGCAGGCGGGCGGCCTGGGGGAGGGGGGCGCTGACGCGCGCGAGCCGGGTGCCGGTGGCGGACGCGTCCGTGCGCAGGGGGGCGAGAGCCCGGGCGAACCGCTCGGCCCAGGCGGGGGAGACGGCGTCCACGACGCCGACCGTGCCGTGGCCCACGGGGGCGGGGTGCGAGGAGGCGGAGCCGGACGCGGAACCGGTCCTGGGCCCGGCCGCGCCTCCGGATCCGGCGCCGCCGTCGGCTCCTGCTGTGGACTGGGCGATACGGAGCAGGCGGAGGGCTGTCGCCACATCGCCGCTGAGCAGGGCGACGGCTCCGCAGTCACGGAACGCCGGGGCCGCTGCGCAGGCGGCCTCGAAGGTCTCGCTGACCGGGGAGGCGGGGGAGGCCGAGGCGGTCTCGGCGAGGCAGATGACATGGATGCCGGCCTGCGGGCCCTCCAAGGCCAGCCGTGCCACGGCCTCGCGGAGACCGGCGCCGCCGGGATCGCCGTCGACGACGAGGACCGTGCGGGGGCCGGGGAGACCGGCGGGGTCCGCCGCGCCGGAGGCCGCGTCGTCGTCGGGGCGGGCCCAGGCCGGGCGGCGGGACGGGGCGTCCGAGGCGTGGGCCGGCGTCCCGGTGCTCCCGGGGTGCTGCCGGCCCGAAGACGCGGTGGCCGTCCCGGTGCCGCCCGCGCCGCCCCGATCCGTGAGGTGGTCGTCCAGACGGCGCAGGAGCTCGTCGGTGCGGGCCGCGGCCTGTTCGCGGTCGTGGGCGAGGAGGAGACGGCAGTCCTGGCCGTGGGCCGGCCGCAGATGCGGCAACCAGCCGAGCCAGGACCACTCCGCGGTGCGCTCCTCCAGGGCGCGCGCACGGTCCGTGCTGATCAGGACGATCTCCAGGGCGTCGGGGGAGTGCAGCGCGGCGAGCTGGGCCACGACCGCGCGCGCGAGCCCGGCCAGGCGGGGGCGCGGACCGGCCAGGCCCAGGGCGCCTACCTCGCGCAGATCGGCGGTGACCGGCACCGCGGGCAGCAGCCCCGAGCCGTCCGGCGCCGCCCGGTCCGCCGTACCGAGTCGCACGGTGAGAGCTTCGGGGTGCCCTGGCCCGCGCTCCCACAGTCGGGGCCCGGGGCCGAGCGCGGTCAGCAGCAGTGCGGCCGGGTCCGGCCACGTCTCCTGCGCGTCGGCGCGCACGGGCGGGGCCACGGCTCCACCGTCCGGCTCGACGTCGTACGTCCCCTGCACGGCCGCGTCCTGTTCGGCGCCGCGCCCACCGGCCAGCCGCCGCGCCCACGCCGTGAGCCCGCCTCGCCTGCGTACGCCCTGCGGTACGTCGGTGCCGCGCAGCGGCGTGCCTTTGCGGTGGCCGGTGGCGGCACCGGCGGGGGCGTCGAGCGCGCCGGCGCCGAGCCGTCCCCCGTGCGTTCCGTCACCGGAGGGTGCGGCGGGGCCGGGGCCCGGGTGCGGATCCTGCGGACCGGCGGCGCGGCTCTCGATGCGGGGTGCCTTGCCCTGCTCGGGCACGAGGGGCGGCGCTGTCGGCGAGTGCTCCTTGGCGCGGGGATCCGGTCCGGGTGCGCCGGGGTGCCGGTCGTGAGGGGCTGTGCCCTCCTTCGTCCGCGCGTGGGCCGTGCCCGCCCGCGTGTGCGCGTCCTCGTCCGTGGGCGCCGTGTCGCGGGCCGTGCCCGGCGTACCGATCCCTCGGTCCTCCTGGGCAGCGCCCGCCGCCGGGCCCTGCGCGGCGGCCGCGCCGCCTCCCGGCAGCCCCCAGCCCCCGGCAGCCCCGTAGGCATGCCCCGTCCTCCCGGACGGTCCGTCCGGCCGCACCGCCGAAGACCCGGCCGGGGACGGTCCGCCGCTCGTCCGGCCGACCCGCACACATCCCTCGCCGTCGGGCGCCGTCCCGACCCGCCGCCCCGGCCCTCCGGCCGGTGCCAGCCGCAGCGTGGACTCGCCGATCCGCAGCAGCGCACCCGGCGTGAAGCGCACCGGGCGGGTGCCCACGCGCGTGCCGTCGAGCGTCGTGCCGTTGGTCGAATCGAGGTCGGCGACGGCGACGCGCCCGTCCGCGCCCAGGGTCACCGCGCAGTGGACGCGGGAGACGTCGGGGTCGTCGAGCGGGACGTCGGCCTCGGCGGAACGGCCGACGCGGATCTCGCCGCCGTGCAGCAGATGGACGCCGCCGGCGTCGGGGCCGGCGACCACGTCCAGGCGGGCCGGGGCGTCGTCCAGCTCGGGGTGGGGCTCGGGGGCGGCCGGGCCGCCCACGGACAGCACGGCGCCGTCGAGCAGCGGCGGCTCACCGAGGGTGCAGCGCTGCGGGTCGAGCCGCTCCGCGCCGGCGTACAGCACCACGGGCCCCGACGGGACGTCGCCGCAGGCCGCCGCGGCCAGGCCCGAGGCCACCGCGGACAGGGCGGTGCCGGCGGGTGCCGTGACCAGCACGTCGCGGCTCGCGGCCCGGCCTCGCGGCGACGGGGGTCCCCCCTGCTCCGGCGGAGTCTGGAACTCGGGGGAGGTCGGGCCCAGCGGGTCTACGACGGTCAGCCGGATCTGCATCGCCGTCAGCGGTCCCTTCTGCACGGGCGCGGAGATCCCCCACCCCACACGAGCACGTCGGCCAGTACTGCACGCATCCTTGCACCTGCCACTGACAACGCGCCCGCCGCTCCGGAACAAGTGATCTTGATTGGTCGGCTCTGCCCGCAAAAGTGCCTGCCCAGGACGGCGCCGGCGATCAGTTGAGATCAGTCACGTCCGTCTTGCGGCAACCGGTAGACAAAGGCGAGCGTCTTTCCTTCGAACGCGTGCGGGAACGAGTACCTAGGAAGCTCGGCGGACGACAGCCCGCCCCCGCCCACCACGGCACTACAGTGGGTCGGACCATGCAAGCAAGCAGCAGGGAGCCATGACGTGCGGCCGGTAGGGAGCAAGTACCTCCTTGAGGAGCCGCTTGGACGCGGCGCCACAGGCACCGTCTGGCGAGCCCGCCAGCGGGAGACCGCCGGGGCCGAGGCGGCCGTGCCCGGGCAGCCCGGCGAGACCGTCGCGATCAAGGTCCTCAAGGAGGAGCTCGCGAGCGACCCCGACATCGTGATGCGGTTCCTGCGCGAGCGGTCCGTGCTGCTCCGCCTGACCCATCCGAACATCGTCCGGGTTCGCGACCTGGTCGTCGAGGGCGATCTGCTGGCCCTCGTCATGGACCTCGTCGACGGTCCCGACCTGCACCGCTACCTGCGCGAGAACGGCCCCTTCACGCCCGTCGCCGCCGCGCTGCTCACGGCGCAGATCGCCGACGCGCTGGCCGCCAGCCACGCCGACGGCGTGGTGCACCGCGACTTGAAGCCGGCGAACGTGCTGCTCATGCAGGGCGGCGGCCAGATGCACCCGATGCTGACCGACTTCGGCATCGCCCGCCTCGCGGACTCCCCCGGCCTGACCCGCACCCACGAGTTCGTGGGCACGCCCGCGTACGTCGCGCCGGAGTCCGCCGAGGGCCGCCCGCAGACCTCCGCCGTCGACATCTACGGCGCCGGCATCCTGCTGTACGAGCTGGTCACCGGCCGTCCGCCGTTCTCCGGCGGCTCGGCCCTCGAGGTCCTGCACCAGCACCTGAGCGCCGAGCCGCGCCGCCCCTCCACCGTCCCCGAACCGCTGTGGACGGTCATAGAGCGCTGTCTGCGCAAGAACCCCGCGGAGCGGCCCAGCGCCGAGAACCTCGCGCGCGGGCTGCGGGTCGTCGCCGAGGGCGTCGGTGTGCACGCGAACTCCGCGCAGATCGCCGCCGCCGAGAGCGTCGCCGTGCTCCTCGCCCCCGACCCGGCGCCCGCGCCGGTCCCCGGCACGCCCGGCGCGTCCGACCCGACGCAGGTGCTGCCGCACGGGGCGCCCGGCTACGACCCGAACGCGGCGACCAGCGTGCTGCCGCACACCGGGGGCCCGGCCGGCGCCGCCGACCCCACCGCCGTACTGCCGAACACCGGTCCCGGCGGTGCCGACCCGACCCAGGTCCTGCCGCACGGGCAGCAGCCCGAGCAGCCGCACCCCTGGCAGACCCAGCTGCGCGCCGCACGCGACCGCAACGAGCAGACCCAGGTCCAGTACCTCGATCCCGACGAGGACCCGCTGCGCCGCCGCCCGCAGCGGCAGGTCGCCCGCCCGCAGCAGCAGCGACCCCAGCAGCGCCAGCAGCAGCGTCCCCCGCAGGGACCGCCGCCCGGTTACGGCTATCCCCAGCAGCAGCAGCAGCAGCAGCAACAGCCGCAGCAGTACGCGCCGCAGCGTCAGCAACAGCCCCAGCGGTACGCCCCGCCGCCCACGCCCGAACCCCAGCGGCCGGCGCGCGAGCCGCGGCAGCCGCGGCAGCGCGGCGCCAATCCGATGCGGATCCCGGGCCTCGGGTGTCTGAAGGGATGCCTGTTCACGATCGTCATCCTGTTCGTGGCCGGCTGGCTGATCTGGGAGCTGAGCCCGCTCCAGGAGTGGATCGGCACCGGCAAGAGCTACTGGGACCAGCTCACGGACTGGTTCACCACGGTCACCGGGTGGATCGGGGACCTGGACGGCTCCGGAGGCTCCGGTACGTCCACGCCGTAGCGGGTCAGTTGATTTGTCGACACCTGGCGGGTGATTTCCGCCTCCGCGGTGAAGGTTGGCTCCTCGGACGCGTAGTTTTAGCGACAACACGCGTCTGTAGGAGCAGCCTTGGCACGGAAGATCGGTAGCCGGTACACCGCCAACCAGATCCTGGGGCGGGGCAGCGCCGGCACGGTGTGGCTGGGCGACGGACCCGAGGGGCCCGTCGCCATCAAGCTGCTGCGTGAGGATCTTGCCTCCGACCAGGAGCTCGTGGGGCGCTTCGTCCAGGAGCGGACGGCCCTGCTCGGCCTGGAGCACCCGAACGTCGTCTCCGTCCGCGACCTGGTGGTCGACGGCAACGATCTCGCGCTCGTCATGGACCTGGTCCGCGGCACGGACCTGCGCACCCGGCTGGACCGGGAGCGGCGGCTGGCGCCCGAGGCGGCGGTCGCGATCGCGGCGGACGTCGCGGAGGGGCTGGCGGCGGCACACGCGGCCGGCGTGGTGCACCGGGACGTCAAGCCGGAGAACGTCCTGCTGGACATGCAGGGCCCGCTCGGACCGGGCGGCTCGCACCGCGCCCTGCTGACGGACTTCGGTGTCGCCAAACTGATCGACTCCCCGCGCCGGACCCGCGCCACGAAGATCATCGGCACGCCGGACTATCTGGCGCCGGAGATCGTGGAGGGCCTCCCGCCCCGGGCCTCCGTGGACATCTACGCGCTGGCGACCGTGCTCTACGAGCTGCTGGCCGGCTTCACCCCCTTCGGCGGCGGCCACCCCGGCGCGGTGCTGCGCCGGCACGTCACGGAGACGGTCGTCCCCCTCCCCGGTATCCCCGAGGAGCTGTGGCAGCTGCTGGTGCAGTGCCTGGCGAAGGCGCCGGCCTCGCGGCTTCGGGCGTCCGAGCTGGCCGCCCGCCTCCGCGAGCAGCTGCCGATACTGCGCGGGATGCCGCCGCTGGACGTGGACGAGCCGGACACGGAGCCGGAGGAGCCCGCCGAGACACCACCGGCCGGGCAGCCGGAGACGCCGGTACGGGTACGCCGGGGCGCGGTCCCGTTGGTCCCCGGCGCGAAGCCCGACTCCAACCGCGACACCCATACGTCGATGCGGGTCCCGGCGCCGGACGAGCTGGCCGGCGGCGCGCGAGGCACCGCCCGGGCCCCCCGCGCCGCGGGCACCCCCCGGCCCGGCTCGGCCCGCCACCGCTCCACCACCCGGCGCCGCCGCCTGATCCTGGCGGCGGCCGCCGTCGCCGTGGCCGCCGCGGCGGGCACCGGCGCCTGGCTGGCCACGTCGGACGACGAGGCGGCGTCCCCGCAGGACACGAAGAACACGGCGCCGGCGTCCCCGTGACCCCCAGGGGGATCCGCCCCCTGGACCACGGGCCCACGCCCCACCACCCGTCCCCGCTCCGTCAAGGGTGAACCCCTCCCTCACCGGCCCGGGGACCGGCGCGGCCGAGGTCGGTTGCCACAGCCGTTACGCTGGGAGGCGTGGCAGTCGTCGATGTATCCGAAGAGCTCAAGTCCCTCTCCTCGACCATGGAGTCGATCGAGGCCGTCCTGGACCTCGACAGGATGAGGGCAGACATCGCCGTGCTCGAGGAGCAGGCGGCCGCGCCGTCCCTCTGGGACGACCCGGACGAGGCGCAGAAGATCACCAGCAAGCTCTCCCATCTCCAGGCCGAGGTCAGGAAGGCGGAGGCACTGCGCGGGCGGATCGACGATCTCTCGGTGTTGTTCGAGATTGCCGAGGAGGAGAACGACCCGGACACCCGCTCCGAGGCGGAGTCCGAGCTCGCCGCCGTCCGCAAGGCCCTCGACGAGATGGAGGTGCGGACGCTTCTCAGCGGTGAGTACGACTCCCGGGAAGCGCTCGTGAACATCCGCGCCGAGGCCGGTGGCGTCGACGCGGCCGACTTCGCCGAGCGTCTCCAGCGGATGTACCTGCGCTGGGCCGAGCAGCGCGGTTACAAGACCGAGATCTACGAGACCTCGTACGCGGAGGAGGCGGGCATCAAGTCCACGACCTTCGCGGTGCAGGTGCCGTACGCCTACGGCACCCTATCCGTCGAGCAGGGCACGCACCGCCTGGTGCGCATCTCGCCGTTCGACAACCAGGGACGCCGCCAGACCTCCTTCGCCGGGGTCGAGGTGCTGCCCGTGGTCGAGCAGACCGACCACATCGAGATCGACGAGACCGAGCTTCGGGTGGACGTCTACCGGTCCTCCGGGCCCGGCGGCCAGGGCGTGAACACCACCGACTCCGCGGTGCGCCTCACCCACCTCCCCACCGGCATCGTCGTCTCCTGCCAGAACGAGCGCTCGCAGATCCAGAACAAGGCCACCGCCATGAACGTCCTCCAGGCCAAGCTGCTGGAGCGGCGCCGCCAGGAGGAGCAGGCCAAGATGGACGCCCTCAAGGGTGACGGCGGCAACTCCTGGGGCAACCAGATGCGTTCGTACGTCCTGCACCCCTACCAGATGGTCAAGGACCTGCGCACCGAGCACGAAGTCGGCAACCCGGAGGCCGTGTTCAACGGTGAGATCGACGGGTTCCTGGAGGCCGGAATTCGCTGGCGCAAGCAGCAGGAGAAGTAAGCGAAGCGTTTTGTCGACAAGGCAACTGCCGCCCATTCGGCGGCAGTTGCCTTTTCCATGCCTGGATGTCTGGGTTTTACATCACACTCACACACTTCAACGCACGGCAAAGAACCCGTACCTGGACATCGCGTACGCAACGGCCTTGACGTTGCTTTGAAAAATGGGAAGGGTGAAGCGTGGCATGCGTATCTCCGGGGCGCATGTGAACCGGGGGGCTTCACTGCATCAGCTACTCCCGTCGATCACGGCCCCGAGCGCCGCCTCAATGACGATGAGCTACTGGGGGTAGCAAACACATGACCAACAAGACGCGCGTCCGCATCGCGCGGATCGCCGCCGGCGCAGTGATCGCGGCCGGCGCCTCGCTGACCGCCGCGGGTGCCGCTTCCGCCACCGAGGCCGAGGACTGCTTCGTCGGCATCCTGTGCGACGAGCGCTCGCCGAGTCCGGAGCCGGACCCGACGATCCCGACCGGCGAGCCGACGACCCCGACGGGCGAGCCCACCATCCCGACCGGTGAGCCGACCGTTCCGACGGGCGAGCCGACCGACCCGACCGAGGAGCCCACGGAGCCGGAGGAGCCCACCGAGCCGGAGGAGCCCACCGAGGACCCGACCGAGGAGCCCTCGGACGACGAGACCAGCGCCCCCGGCACCGGTGACGGTGACAACACCGACCCCGACGGTGGCACCTCCCCGCAGGACGAGGGCTCCTCGTCCCTGACGGACACCGGCTCGGAGATCCCGGCGGCCGACACCTCCGCCCAGGGCGGCGGCGACGAGCTCGCCGAGACGGGTGCCGCGCAGACCACGTTCCTGCTGATCGGCGCCGCGACGATGATCGCCGGCGGTATCGGCTTCCGTGTGCTGCCGCGCCTGGTGGGCGGCCGTGGCGGAGCCGCTGCCTGACGGTGGCCGAGCGTGATCGCCGAAGGGCCCGAAGCAACCGCTCCGGGCCCTTCGGCGTATAGCTCGCGGTCCTACGCGGTCTGGTGCGCGAGAAGCGCCACCGCCGCGATCAGCACCACCAGCAGGGCGATCAACGTCATGGGGTTGAGGGCCGCGAAGGGGTTCTCCTGCTGCAGCCGCTCGCGGTTGGCCCGGCACACGGGGCAGCGGCCCTCGTTCACGGGCGCGGCACAGTTCGCGCACACCAGTCGGTCGTACGTCATGTGCTCGCCTCCTCGCACCGGTACCGGTTCGTGCTTACAACGCCCGGGGGAACGCAAACGTTCCCCCTCCACTGTGCCAGGTTCCTCCGGAAAGGGCGCGGGCGCTCTCAGAAAGGTGTAGTGGACAAAAGTGCACAAGTATTGCACAACCACCGCCTGTGCCTGCGCTTGCGTACCCGCGTCGCGTATGGTCACGCACATCTACCCCCGGCGACCCGTGGTGCATCCGTGATCCGATTCGACAACGTGTCCAAGGTCTACCCCAAGCAGACCCGCCCCGCCCTCAGGGATGTCTCCCTTGAGGTGGAAAAGGGTGAGTTCATCTTCCTTGTGGGGTCCTCAGGCTCCGGAAAGTCCACCTTCCTGCGGCTGATCCTCCGCGAGGAGCGGTGCAGCCACGGTCAGGTGCACGTTCTGGGCAAGGACCTCGCGCGCCTCTCCAACTGGAAGGTGCCGCAGATGCGGCGCCAGTTGGGGACGGTCTTCCAGGACTTCCGGCTGCTGCCGAACAAGACCGTCGGTGAGAACGTCGCGTTCGCGCAGGAGGTCATCGGCAAGTCGCGCGGCGAGATCCGCAAGTCCGTGCCCCAGGTGCTCGAACTGGTCGGCCTCGGTGGCAAGGAGGACCGGATGCCGGGCGAGCTGTCCGGCGGTGAGCAGCAGCGCGTCGCCATCGCGCGGGCCTTCGTCAACCGGCCCAAGCTGCTGATCGCCGACGAGCCCACCGGCAACCTCGACCCGCAGACCTCCGTCGGCATCATGAAGCTGCTCGACCGGATCAACCGGACGGGCACGACCGTGGTGATGGCCACGCACGACCAGAACATCGTGGACCAGATGCGCAAGCGCGTCATCGAGCTGGAGAAGGGCCGCCTCGTCCGCGACCAGGCCCGCGGCGTCTACGGCTACCAGCACTGAGACAGCAGCGAGATCCACGGAAAGGCTTGAAGCAGACGCCATGCGCGCCCAGTTCGTTCTGTCGGAGATCGGTGTAGGTCTCCGCCGCAATCTGACGATGACCTTCGCGGTCATCGTCTCGGTCGCCCTGTCCCTGGCCCTGTTCGGCGGTTCGCTGCTGATGAGCGACCAGGTGAACACCATGAAGGGCTACTGGTACGACAAGGTCAACGTCTCGATCTTCCTCTGCAACAAGAGCGACGCCGAGTCGGACCCCAACTGCGCCAAGGGCGCGGTCACGGGGGAGCAGAAGGAGCAGATCCTCACCGACCTCAAGAAGATGTCGGTCGTCGACAACGTGACGACCGAGTCGCAGGACCAGGCGTACAAGCACTACAAGGAGCAGTTCGGCGACTCCCCGCTGGCCAGCTCCCTCACGCCGGACCAGATGCAGGAGTCGTACCGCATCAAGCTGAAGGACCCGGAGAAGTACCAGGTCATCGCGACCGCCTTCAACGGGCGGGACGGCGTGCAGTCGGTGCAGGACCAGAAGGGCATCCTGGACAACCTCTTCGAGCTGCTGAACGGCATGAACTGGGCCGCGCGCGCGGTGATGGCCCTGATGCTGGTGGTGGCGCTGATGCTGATCGTCAACACCGTGCGTGTCTCGGCGTTCAGCCGGCGGCGTGAGACCGGCATCATGCGCCTGGTCGGTGCCTCCGGCTTCTACATCCAGGCGCCGTTCATCATGGAGGCCGCGGTCGCCGGACTCATCGGCGGCACCCTCGCGTGCGGCTTCCTGATGCTGGGGCGGTACTTCATCATCGACAACGGCCTGGCCCTGTCCGAGAAGCTGAACCTGATCAACTTCATCGGGTGGGACGCCGTGCTCACGAAGCTGCCGCTCATCCTCGCGACGAGCCTCCTGATGCCCGCCTTGGCGGCGTTCTTCGCGTTGCGCAAGTACCTGAAGGTGTGACACATGCCAAGAGGGCCGTGCGGTCAACCGACCGTACGGCCCTTCGCGTTGTCCTAGACTCACCGGCATGTCAGGTCGTGACCTGTTCTGTCAGCCCCGCCGCTTCGGCCGCGGGGCCGCCCTGACCTTGGTGTTCGCGAGCGTGCTCGTCGCCGGCGCCGCGACCGGCTCGCTGCCGGGGGACGAGCCCGGCGCCGCATCCGGTACGACGCCCTCCGCGGCCCCCGTCGGCAGTCAGCAGGAGGTCGCCCGCGCCGCCGCCGAGGCCATGGCCGAGGGCAAGTCCCCCATCGAGGCCGCCGAACGCGCGGTGAGCCGAAGCGGCAACCGCTGGGACGCCGTCTACTCCCGGGGCGAGTACGAGGAGTTCCAGGAGGCCCTCGACGGCGAGTACACCGGCGTCGGCCTGTCCGCCCGCCGCGAGCGGGGCGGGCGGATCGAGGTGACGGAGGTCGCCACCGGTTCACCCGCAGCCGAGGCCGGGATCCGCGCCGGGGACCGGCTGCGCAGCGTCGACGGGCGCAAGGTCGACGGGCGCCCGGTCACCGAGGTGGTCTCCCTGCTGCGCGGCGACGCCACCGACGCGGACGCCGGTACGACCGTCCGCCTGGGGATGGAGCGCGGCACGCGCGCGTGGACCGAGACGCTGCGCCGGGCCCGGCTGTCCACCGACTCCGTGACCGTCCGCACGCTCCCCGACGGCGCCACCGTCATCAGGATCGCCGCCTTCACCAAGGGCTCCGGCGAGGTGGTCCGCGAAGCCGTACGGCACGCCCCGGCCGCCTCCGGGGTCGTCCTCGACCTGCGCGCCAACAGCGGTGGCCTGGTCACGGAGGCGGTCACCGCCGCCTCCGCCTTCCTCGACGGCGGCCTGGTCGCCACCTACGACGTCGACGGTGAGCAGCTCGCCCTGCACGCCGAGCCCGGCGGCGACTCCGCCCGACCCGTGGTCGCGCTCGTCGACGGCGGCACGATGAGCGCGGCCGAGCTGCTCACCGGCGCCCTCCAGGACCGCGGCCGCGCGGTCGTCGTGGGCTCCCGCACCTTCGGCAAGGGCTCGGTCCAGATGCCGAGCCGGCTGCCCGACGGCTCCGTCGCCGAGCTGACCGTCGGCCACTACCGCACCCCCTCCGGCCGTGGCGTCGACGGCCGCGGCATCACCCCCGACCTGGAGGCCGGCGAACGCGCGCTCCAGAGGGCGCGGACCGTCCTCGCCGGACTCGGCCGCTAGCGCCGCCTCGGTAATCGGCTTCCCTCACACCCCCTTCGTAGTGCGAAAATGGTCGGCACTATGGCTAAGGAAAAAGGGCGCAAGCTGATCGCGCAGAACAAGAAGGCGCGGCACGACTACCACATCCTGGACACCTACGAGGCCGGCCTGGTCCTCACGGGCACCGAGGTGAAGTCACTGCGCCAGGGCCGCGCCTCGCTGGTCGACGGCTTCGTCCAGATGGACGAGCACGAGGCGTGGCTGTACAACGTGCACGTGCCGGAGTACAGCCAGGGCACCTGGACCAACCACAGTGCCCGGCGCAAGCGCAAGCTGCTCCTGCACCGCGAGGAGATCGACAAGCTGGCGTCCAAGGCGGGAGAGACGGGTCACACCATCGTGCCGCTCGCCCTGTACTTCAAGGACGGCCGGGCCAAGGTGGAGATCGCGCTGGCCAGGGGCAAGAAGGAGTACGACAAGCGGCAGACCCTGCGGGAGAAGCAGGACCGCCGCGAGGCCGACCGCGCCATGTCGGCGGTGCGGCGTCGGCAGCGGGCCTGAGCGGGGAATGCCCCGGCGCAGGGTCGCGTTGAACCGGGTACGACGGCGGAGTGACCGCCGGGAATACGGTGGCATCGGCGGCGGGTGATCCCGTACGATGGCATCTGCACCCCACAGCGGGTGCGGCGTTTGAAAAAACAACATGGGGATGATCGGTTTCGACAGCGGCTGTCGAAGCAGGGGAAGCGTGTCGAGGAAGCGGCCATGATCTCGTAAACCACAGGCCGAAAACAATAATCGCCAATACCAAGCGCGATTCCTTCGCCCTCGCTGCCTAAGTAGCGACTTGCGAAGTGTCAGCCCGGGGCTGTTCCCGACCCGGATCCTGGCATCAGCTAGGGGACTAAACCTTGATCCCGGTCACGGGGTGAAGAGGGAAACCAAACAGTGACTGAGCCCGTCGGAGACTTGTCCGCGTGATCTCCGGGGCCGAGAAAAGCGCAGCGGACTGCACACGGAGAAGCCCTGATTCCGCACCGTTGGACGCGGGTTCGATTCCCGCCATCTCCACAATCTCCATGCGACGAGAGCCCGGTGGTGTTCAACCACCGGGCTCTCGTCGTTTTTGTGGGGTCCGACTCCATATCGAGGGGTCGTTCACGGTTCTACGGTCCCTCCCCATGACACAGACCAGAGCCGCACAGCCTCGTATCGCCGTCCTGGTGACCCTGCTGGTCGCCCTGATCGCCGCCGTCCTCACGCCGGGGCGGGCGGTGGCCGCGTCGCTTCAGGAGGTCACCGGGTTCGGGAGCAATCCCGGGGCGCTGAAGATGTACCGGTACGTGCCCGACGGGCTGCCCGCCGGGCGCCCCGTCGTCGTCGCGTTGCACGGCTGCACGCAGAACGCCTCCGGCTACGGCACCGGCAGCGGCTGGACGCAGCTCGCCGACCGCTGGGGCTTCTCCGTCGTGCTGCCGCAGCAGCAGAGCGCCAACAACCTCTCCTCCTGCTTCAACTGGTTCGAGACCGGTGACATCGCGCGCGGCCAGGGCGAGGCCGCGTCCCTCGCGCAGATGGTGGACCGGCAGCTCGCCGACGTCTCCGGCGACCGGGGGCGGGTGTATGTCACCGGGTTGTCCGCGGGCGGTGCGATGACCGCCGTGCTGATGGCGGCCTACCCGGAGAAGTTCGCCGCGGGCGGTGTCGTCGCGGGCCTGCCGTACGGGTGCGCGCAGGCCGCCGGGTCGCCGTACGTGTGCATGTACGTCGGTGCCACGCAGACCCCGAAGCAGTGGGGCGACCGGGTACGGGCCGCGCGGCCCGGACACACCGGGCCCTGGCCGGTCCTCACCGTGCTGCAGGGCACGGCCGACTACACCGTCAAGCCCGTCAACATGACCGACCTGGTCGAGCAGTGGACGAACGTGCACGGCACCGACCAGACGGCCGACGTGTCCGACTCGGTCGCCGGGTATCCGCACCAGGTCTTCCGGGACGCGGGCGGCCGCGCGGTCGTCGAGACGTACGCACTCACGGGGATGGGACACGGGCAGCCCGTGGACCCCGGCAGCGGCAGTACGCAGTGCGGTACCGCCGGGGAGTACATGCTCGACGTGAACCTGTGCGCCGCCTACCGGCTGGGGCTCGCCTGGGGACTGGGCTGAGGCACGCCGCCCGCCCCTCCGGAGCCGCGGGCGACGCGGGGCAGGAGGGTGATGACCAGGGCGAGGGCGGCGGCGGTGACCGGCATGCCGAAGCCGGTGGCCGCCGACGCCCGCTCCACCGTCCAGCCGCCGAGCGCGCTGCCGCCCGCGATGCCGCCGAGCAGGGCGGTCACGGCGAGGGTCATGCCCTCGTTGAGGCGGTCGGCGGGGGTGCGCTGCTGGACGAGCGCCATGCCCGTGACCATCGTCGGGGCGGTCGCCATCCCGGCGATGAGGAGGGCGGGGGCGAGCGCGAGGAGGGAGGAGGTGACGGTGGCGGCCAGCAGGGGGAGGGCCAGCAGGACGGCCATCGCGGCCGTGCACCAGGGCAGGCGGCGGTCGGCCGGCGCCTTGAGCTTCAGCGTGCCGAAGAGCAGCCCTGCCGCGCAGGAGCCCGCCGCCTGGAGGCCGAGCAGGACGCCGGCCGCCGTGCGCCGGCCCTGCGCGTCCGCGAACGCGATCGTCACCACCTCCGTCGCGCCGAACACCGCGCCCGTGGCCAGGAAGGCCGCGAGCAGCGCGGGCATACCGGGGGAGCGCAGCGGCGAGGGGGCCTTCGTGCGCGGCGCCACGGGCGGTTCCGTGGCGCGCTGGGCGGTGAACAGGAGCATGCCGGTGAGCAGCAGGACGCCCCCGGTCAGCGTGCCCGCCTCCGGGAAGAACGTCCCGCAGAGGAAGGCCGCGAGCACCGGGCCCAGCATGAAGCACAGCTCGTCGGCGGCCTGTTCGAAGGAGTTGGCGGTGTGCAGGGCGTCGGGGTCGCCCTCCAGGAGGTGGGCCCAGCGGGCGCGGGACATGCCGCCGATGTTGGGGGTGGTGGCGGTGGCGGCGTAGGCGGCGAAGAGGGTCCAGTCCGGGGCGTCGTGATGCAGGCAGAGCAGGAGGGCCAGGCTGCCCAGGGCCGCCGCGAGGGTGGCGGGGACGGCAACACGGGCCTGGCCGTGCCGGTCGACGAGGCGGGCGACCCAGGGGGCGACCAGCGCGGTCGCGGCGAGCCCGGTAGCGGTGACGGCGCCGGCGAGGGCGTACGATCCGCGGCTACCGGCGATCATCACGACCGCGCTCACGCTGAACATGCCCATCGGCAGCCGGGCGACGAGGTTGCCCAGCGTGAAGGCGCGGGTGCCGGGGTGGGCGAACAGGCGGCGGTAGGGGCCCGGTCGGCGGGCGGACGTCGGTCGCGGCATGGGGCAACCGTCGCCCGTGGACGATCAAGGGGTCCAACACCTTCTCCGTCCCGATTCACGCACTCCTGTTGTAAGTTCCCGCCATGTCCGCACCCGCCCATCTCGACCCCCGCCTCCTGCGCGCCTTCGTCACGGTCGCAGAGGAGCTGCACTTCACCCGCGCCGCGGCCCGGCTGTACGTCGCCCAGCAGGCGCTGAGCCGGGATGTACGGCGGCTGGAGCGGGAGCTGGGCGCCGAGCTGTTCGTCCGGACGACCCGGCAGGTGACGCTGACGGCGGACGGGGAGCGGCTGGTGCCGCACGCACGCCGGGTGCTCGCGGCGCAGGAGGCGCTGCTCGCGGCCTTCGGGCAGGCCAGACCCCTGCTCGTCGACCTGAACTCCCCCGGCCTCGGCACCCCGCGCCGGGTGCTGCACCGGGCCCGCGAACTCGCCCCGGAGCACGAGCTGATGGCCCGCTACGAGAGTGGGCTGACCGGAGCCGCGGGGGAGTTGCTGGCGGGGCGGATCGACGTGTCGTTCGGGCGGTTCGCGGGACTGGACCCGGCGCTGCGCAGGCAGTTGGAGCACCGGATCGTCCGGTACGAACCGATGGCGGTCCTGCTGCCGGAGGACCATCGGCTGGCGTCGCTGGCTCAGGTGCCGCTGGCCGCGCTGGCGGGGGAGACCGTGTACGCCGGGGCCGGGAATCCGCGGACGCCGGAGTGGACCGATCTCGCGCGGCGGCTGTTCGAGGGCCGGGGTATCGAGGTCGCGGCGCCCGTGCCGCTGGCGGTGGGGGACGAGGAGTTCCAGCGGGTGATGGCCCGGACCCGGTGCCCGGTGCTCGCCGTGGTGGACTTCCCGGCCATGCCCGGAGCGGTGCGGCGGCCGTTGGTGGACCCCGTGCCCCTGTCGCCGGTGTCGCTGGTGTGGCGCAAGGGGCTGGCGCATCCGGCGCTGGAGGCGCTGTGGCGGGCGGCTGCCGAGGCCGGCCGGGAGGACGGGTGGCTGCGGGTGCCGGACGGGGCGTGGCTGCCCGCGGCGGACCGGCCGGCCCGCGGGGACTGAGGCGCGGGCGGCTCCGGCGGCTCGCGCCGCTGCGGCAGACTGCCACCCGCGTTGCGTGCTCGAGGCCCGCATCGACTTCGACCTCACCGGCCGGCACTCCGAGCGGCAGCGGCTGGGATACGGGGCGCTCGCCGTCACCGTCGGCAGCCTGGTGGTCGGGGTGAGGTCCCGGGGGCGACAGCGCCTTCCTTGTCGCCGGGATCATGTGGGCCGTGTGCGTGGCGCTGCTCGCCGGCGCCTTCGCGTGGGGCCGCCGCCGCAACGCCGAGAACGCCGCCCGCCTCCAGGCCGCCGGCTTCACCCCGCTGACGGACGAGACCGGCCACCTGCCGCCGGGCACGCCGATGCCGGGACATCCCTACACGAACGCCTGCCCCGCAGGCCCCCACCCCACTGGCAGCCCCCGCGGGGCTGACCCGTCGGCGACCTCTCACCCCACCCCCGCCCGGGGTGAGAGCAAAGTTCCCTTCCGGTCACCCACCGCCACAGACCGGAAACGCGCCCTCCCTACCTTCGGGACTCAGCCACTCAGCGCGGCACCACCGAGCCCGGAGCACCGTGGAGGCGTCATGACAGCCCCGAGTACAGCCCCCGCATCCAGCAGCGGGGGAGGCCGCTGGATCGAGAACTGGGATCCCGAGGACGAGACCTTCTGGCAGGAGACCGGGGAGCGGGTCGCCCGCCGGAACCTGCTCTTCTCCGTGCTCTGCGAGCACATCGGGTTCTCCGTCTGGACCCTGTGGTCGGTGATGGTGCTGTTCATGGGCCCGGAGTACGGCCTCACGCCGGCCGACAAGTTCGTCCTGGTCTCGATGGCCACGCTGGTCGGCGCCGTCGTCCGCGTCCCCTACACCTTCGCCGTCGCGGTCTTCGGCGGCCGGAACTGGACGATCGTCTCGGCCGGCCTCCTCCTCGTCCCCACCGTCGCCGCCTTCCTCGTCATGGAGCCGGGGACCTCGTACACCACCTTCCTGGTCTGCGCGATGCTCGCCGGGGTCGGCGGCGGCAACTTCGCCTCCTCCATGACCAACATCAACGCCTTCTTCCCGCTGCGGAAGAAGGGCTGGGCGCTCGGCCTGAACGCCGGCGGCGGCAACATCGGGGTGCCGGTGGTGCAGCTCGTCGGGCTGGCCGTGATCGGCGCGAGCGGCGGGCCGCGGCTGCTGCTCGGGATCTACATCCCGCTGATCGTCGTCGCCGCGGTGCTCGCCGCGCTGTACATGGACAACATCGCGTCGCTGCGCAACGACTCCGGCGCCGCCAAGGAGGCCGTACGGGCCGGTCACACCTGGATCATGTCCTTCCTCTACATCGGCACCTTCGGCTCGTTCATCGGCTACAGCTTCGCCTTCGGCCTGGTGCTCCAGACCCAGTTCGGCCGTACGCCGCTGCAGGCCGCCTACGTCACCTTCATCGGCCCGCTGCTCGGCTCGCTCATCCGGCCGGTGGGCGGCGCGCTCGCCGACCGGTACGGCGGCGCCAGGATCACGCTGTGGAACTACGTCGGCATGGCCGCCGCCACCGCCGTGGTCGTCCTGGCGAGCATGCGGGAGTCGCTGCCGCTGTTCACGACCGCGTTCATCGCGCTCTTCGTCCTGAGCGGGCTCGGCAACGGGTCGACGTACAAGATGATCCCCGGCATCTTCCGGAACAAGGCCCTCGCCATGGGGCTCGAGGGGGAGGAGGCCGCGGCCTACGGACGGCGGCTGTCCGGGGCGTCCATGGGGCTCATCGGCGCGGTGGGCGCGCTCGGCGGGCTCGGGATCAACCTGGCCTTCCGGCAGTCGTTCCTCAGCGTCGGCACCGGCACCGGCGCCTTCGTCGCCTTCCTGGTCTTCTACGGTCTCTGCTTCGTGGTCACCTGGGCCGTATACCTTCGTCGTCCGGCCGCGCAGGCTCCGTCCACCCGGGCGGCCACGGAGACGAAGCCGCAGCTCAGCTATGCCGAGGTGTGACGTAACACCGCCGACATCGCGCCGAACCGAGCCTGTCACGCGTCGTTGACAGGCTCGTTCGGCATCCAAGGGCGACGACATGCGGGTGGGAACGAGCCGAGTGCGGGACGAGACTGAGTGATGCACGAGCGACAGCAGGGACCTGAACAACCGGAGCGAGGCGCGGAGCACGGGCCCCTCGCCGGATTCACCGTGGGCGTGACGGCCGCGCGGCGGGCCGACGAGCTGGGGGCGCTGCTCCAGCGGCGCGGCGCGGCCGTACTGCACGCGCCGGCCCTGCGGATCGTGCCGCTCGCCGACGACAGTGAGCTGCTGACCGCCACCAAGGACCTTCTTGACCGGGTGCCGGACGTGGTCGTGGCCACGACCGCCATCGGCTTCCGGGGCTGGGTCGAGGCCGCCGACGGCTGGGGGCTCGGGGAGACGCTGCTCGACCGGCTGCGCGGCGTGGAACTGCTCGCCCGCGGGCCGAAGGTGAAGGGCGCGATCCGGGCCGCGGGGCTGACCGAGGACTGGTCGCCCTCCTCGGAGTCCATGGCCGAGGTGCTCGACCGGCTGCTGGAGGAGGGCGTCGACGGGCGGCGCATCGCCGTGCAGCTGCACGGTGAGCCGTTGCCCGGGTTCGTGGAGTCGCTGCGGGCGGGCGGCGCCGAGGTGGTCGGCGTGCCCGTCTACCGGTGGATGCCGCCGGAGGACCTCACGCCTGTGGACCGGCTGCTGGACGCCACGGTGGCGCGCGGCGTCGACGCGCTGACCTTCACCAGCGCGCCCGCCGCCGCGTCCCTGCTGTCCCGCGCCGAGGAGCGGGGGCTGCTGGCGGAGCTGCTCGCCGCCCTCCACCACGACGTGCTGCCGGCCTGCGTCGGCCCGGTCACCGCGCTGCCGTTGCAGGCCCGTGGCATCGGGACCGTCCAGCCCGAACGCTTCCGCCTCGGCCCGCTCGTCCAGCTCCTGTGCAAGGAACTGCCCACCCGGGCCCGCTCGTTGCCCGTCGCCGGGCACCGGGTGGAGATCCGGGGCCACGCGGTCCTGGTGGACGGCGACCTCAAACCCGTGCCGCCGGCCGGTATGTCGCTGCTGCGCGCCCTGTCCCGCCGCCCCGGCTGGGTGGTCGCCCGCTCCGAGCTGCTGCGGGCACTGCCCGGGGCGGGCCGGGACGAGCACGCCGTGGAGACGGCGATGGCCCGTCTGCGGACGGCCCTGGGGGCGCCGAAGCTGATCCAGACCGTGGTGAAGCGGGGCTACCGGCTCGCCCTGGACCCGGCGGCCGACGCCAAGTACGCCGACGACTGACGGTCGTGCCGGGCGGCGGGCGTCCAGAAGGCGCCGGCCCCCAGGGGTACCGATCGCCGGAGCGGGCAGGCACATTGGGAGGTCTGCGGTTCGGCGGCGCGTCCGGAAGGGGCGCGGGGAACGCGCGACCGGCCACGACGGCGCCGCAGACGAACGACGGCAGGCGGCAACGGACGGCGGAGCGCTTAGGCGGTGAGGCGCACATGGCACTGGGAATGGCCACGGCCCCCTACGAGTTGCGGTTCGGCGCCGGACGGATCTGCCTCGATCTGCTGGCGACCGCGCACCCCGTCGAACGGCTCTGCTCCGCGGCGGCGCTGCACGCCTGGATCACCGGGTCCGGCCTCGTCCCGCCCGGCACCGTGGCGGCCCGGGCCGACACCTCCTGGCTCGCCGCCTTCCGTGAACTGCGCGGCGACGTGGACCAGTTGGTCCGCGCCACCCTGTCCCCCGAGCCCCGGCCCTTCGACCTCCCGCTCGCCCATGTCAACGCCGTCGCCCGCGCCGCGCCCCCGGCGCCGTGCGCCCGGCGCGGTCAGGACGGCACGCTCGTGCGGGAGCTGGACGGTCCGCCGGAGTGTGCCGCGCTGCTCGGCGCGATCGCCCGGGACGCCGTGGAGCTGCTCACCGACCCCGTCGCCCGGGCGGGCATGCGGCAGTGCGCGGGGGACAACTGCCCCATCGTCTACCTCGACTCCTCCCGGGGGCGGCGCAGGCGCTGGTGCTCCAGTGAGGTGTGCGGGAACCGCGAGCGGGTGGCCCGGCACCGGCGGCGTGCGGCGGTGTCCCGAGCCTGACGGCCCGTTATGCGGCTTGTGCGTACCTGGCCTTCCCGGCCGCCGAGTGATTTCGACAACACGCCGTTTCAGACTTCGGTGGCGGTTTCCGGTGCGGCCGACCTGTCGATGTGGCGGAAATGTAAAGGCTAGGCGGGGGGAATGTGCCCCCATGTCCCCTCACGTCACGTCACCCCGAAGAAAACTGTCCCCTCGCTTTGAACACTCAACGCCCCCTGTCCGTACCCCGTGTCGAGCGACCGACTGGGGGAACCCCCGGACACCGGAGGTGGGCGTGCGCAAGGATGCGGCCGTGGCCAATGAACGTGGATCGAGGGCCCGACATCGCATGTCCTCGCAGCCCTCGGAACCTGATGAGGAGCTGATGCGTGCCCTGTACCGGGAGCACGCCGGACCTCTGCTCGCGTACGTCCTCAGGCTGGTCGCCGGAGATCGGCAGCGCGCCGAGGACGTCGTGCAGGAAACGCTCATCCGTGCCTGGAAGAACGCCGGTCAGCTCAATCGGGCGACCGGTTCGGTACGCCCCTGGCTGGTGACGGTCGCGCGCCGCATCGTCATCGACGGCCACCGCAGCCGGCAGGCCCGGCCGCAGGAGGTCGACCCGTCGCCGCTGGAGGTCATCCCCGCGGAGGACGAGATCGACAAGGCGCTGTGGCTGATGACGCTGTCTGACGCGCTCGACGACCTGACCCCTGCCCACCGGGAGGTGCTCGTCGAGACGTATTTCAAGGGGCGTACCGTCAATGAGGCGGCGGAGACCCTGGGCATACCGAGTGGCACCGTGCGCTCCCGGGTGTTCTACGCCCTGCGGTCGATGAAGCTGGCGCTGGAGGAGCGGGGGGTGACGGCGTGATGAACACATACGGGGGATACGGAGCGGGGGGTCCGGGTATGTCTGGCCCCATGCAGGGATCAACGGGCCCGAACGAACACGAGACCGTCGGCGCCTACGCCCTCGGAATCCTCGACGACACCGAAGCAACCGCTTTCGAGGTCCACCTCGCCGGCTGCGAGTGGTGCGCCCAGCAGCTCGACGAACTCGCCGGGATGGAACCGATGCTGGCCGCGCTCGCCGACCTGCCCGGCACCGGCACGCCCTCGATCGGCGAGTCGCTGTCCGCCCGCCCGAGCCCGCGGCTGGCGGAGAAGCTGGTCGACGAGGTCGCCGAACGCCGCGCCCAGAAGCGCCGGCGCAGCATGTACATGGTCGCGGCCGCGGCCGCGCTGATCGTCGGTGGCCCGCTGGTCTCCGTCGCGGCGACCGGGGGCGAGGACTCCGGCGGCGGCAACCGCACCGTGCAGGCGGTCAGTCCGGCCCAGCAGGCCTTCAAGGGCATGCCCGACCGGGTCACGGCGACCGACCCCAAGACGCAGGTCAGCGGCACGGTGGCCATGCAGGAGAAGCCCCACGGCACCGACGCGGTCCTGGAGCTGAAGAACGTCAAGGGCCCCGAGAAGTGCTCGCTGATCGCCGTGGGCAAGAACGGCGAGCGGGAGACGCTCAGCAACTGGTCCGTACCGGACTGGGGCTACGGCCTGCCGAACGCCACCACCGAGCAGGCCAAGAACCCGCTCTACATCCAGGGCGGCGCCGCCTTCGCCCCGAACGAGATCGACCACTTCGAGGTCATGACGTTCGACGGCGATCTGCTGGTGGAGATCGGCGCGTAGCGCGGTACGACGACTGCTGCGAAGCGGTCACGACCCGAGCCCCGGGGCCGTCAGGTGACGGACCCGGGGCTCACGCGTAGCCTTCAGGGGTCCCCTTCGCGTACGGTAGACGGCTGCCCAGCACGTCAGAAGGGGGCCCGGTGGCCGCTCAGGCTCAACAGGAAGCCGCGCTCGACCCCGCCCAGGACTCCGTACGCGACCGAGAGATCGGCGCGGAGCAGGAGCACCTGGACCGGGTGTACAGCCGCCTGGAGGAGAAGATCCACGAGGCGGAGTTCCTCATGCACGACGCCGCCCAGCGCGGCCACGTCGGCACCCCCGGCGCGCTCGCCGAGCGCGACGCACAGGTCTTCCGGGCAGGCGTCCACCTGAGCCGGCTGAACAACGAGTTCGAGGACTTCCTCTTCGGCCGCATCGACCTGCTGCGAGGCAAGGACGGCAAGAAGGGCCCGGACGGCGCCTACACCGCCGTGGAGCCGGCCGAGGGCGCCGTGCGGCCGGACAACACGGCCGACATCGCCGAGACCCTGCACATCGGCCGCATCGGTGTCCTGGACGAGGACTACGCCCCGCTGGTCATCGACTGGCGGGCGCCCGCGGCCGCCCCCTTCTACCGCTCCACGCCGGTCGACCCCGGCCGGGTGGTGCGCCGCCGGGTCATCCGCTCCAAGGGCCGCCGTGTCCTCGGCGTCGAGGACGACCTGATGCGTCCGGAGCTGAAGGCGTCCCTCGACGGCCACGAGCTGCCCGTCATCGGCGACGGCGCCCTGATGGCCGCCCTCGGCCAGGCCCGCAGCCACACCATGCGGGACATCGTCGCCTCCATCCAGGCCGAGCAGGACCTGGTCATCCGCGCCCCCGCCGCCTCCGTGACCTACGTCGAAGGCGGCCCCGGCACCGGCAAGACCGCCGTCGCCCTGCACCGGGCGGCCTACCTGCTCTACCAGGACCGGCGGCGGTACGCGGGCGGCATCCTGATCGTCTCGCCGACGCCGCTGCTGGTGGCGTACACCGAGGGCGTGCTGCCCTCCCTGGGGGAGGAGGGCCAGGTCGCGATCCGGGCGATCGGCTCGCTGGTCGACGGCGCCGAGGCCGTGCTGTACGACTCCCCGTCCGTGGCTCGCGCCAAGGGCTCGTACCGCATGCTCAAGGTGCTGCGGAAGGCCGCCCGCGCCACGCTGGAGCTGAACGATTCACCACAGCGCCTGCGCGTCGTGGCCTTCGGCCGCCGCCTCGAACTGGAAGCCGGTGAGCTGGAACGGATCCGGCGCGCCGCGCTGGGCGGCACGGCCCCGGTGAACCTGCTGCGCCCGCGCGCCCGCAAGCTGCTGCTGGACGCCCTGTGGGAGCGGTCCGGCGCCGCCGGCCGGCACTCGGACCCGGAGCTGGCCGCCGAGCTGCGGTCGTCGTTCGACGAGGACATCACCACCGAGGACGACTTCCTCACGTTCCTCGACGCCTGGTGGCCGGAGCTGACCCCGCGCGCGGTCCTCTCGGTCATGGCCGACGAGCGGCGCCTCGGCCGCTGGGCCCGGCGGATCATGAACCCGGGGGAGGTGCGCAAGGTCGCCCGGTCGCTCAGACGCGACGGCTTCTCCGTGCACGACATCGCCATGCTCGACGAGCTCCAGGCGATCCTCGGCGCCCCCGCCCGCCCGAGGAAGCGGCGCGAACTCGACCCGCTGGACCATCTCACCGGCCTGGAGGAGCTGATGCCGGTGCGGGAGGAGTCGCAGTGGGAGCGGGCCGAGCGGCTGGCGCAGGAGCGCACCGAGTACGCCCACGTCATCGTCGACGAGGCCCAGGACCTCACGCCGATGCAGTGGCGCATGGTCGGCCGTCGCGGCCGGCACGCCACCTGGACGGTCGTCGGCGACCCGGCCCAGTCCTCCTGGTCCGACCCGGACGAGGCGGCCGAGGCCCGCGACGAGGCTCTCGGCACCCGCCCGCGCCGCCGCTTCGAGCTCACGGTGAACTACCGCAACCCTGCCGAGATCGCCGAGCTGGCCGCCAAGGTGCTGGCCCTGGCCATGCCCGGCTCCGAGTCCCCGAGGGCCGTGCGCTCCACGGGCGTGGAGCCGCGTTTCGCCGTCGTCGGCGCGTCTCTGGGCCAGAGCGTGCGCGAGGAGGCGGCCCGGCTGCTGGACCGCGTCGACGGCACGATCGGCGTCGTCGTGGCCATGAACCGGCGCGACGAGGCCCGCCGCTGGCTGACCGGGCTCGGCGACCGGGTGGTGGCGCTCGGCAGCCTGGAGGCCAAGGGCCTGGAGTACGACGCGACCGTCGTCGTCTCGCCGGCGGAGATCGCCGACGAGTCGCCCGCCGGGCTGCGTGTGCTGTACGTCGCACTCACCCGGGCGACCCAGCAGCTCACGATCGTCTCCGGGGAGCGGGACGAGCCCGACGCGGCGGGGGTGCCGGATCTGCTGAGGGACTGAACCGGACCAACCGGCGGGACGGGAATGGCCGTACGGGATCCGTTTGTTAGCCTGGGCAGTGGCACCGACCCGATCCAAGCCCCCGGGCCCAACCTTCGTCGCTACGAGCGACCACTTGCCGCGAGGCGAGCATGGCGGGTCGGTGTCACTGAACGGGTGAGAGGCCCACGTCCGATGTGACGTGGGCCTCTTTTCCTGTCTGATCGTCTCTCGTACGGTGGAAGAAGTTTTCCGAAGTCGTCACCTGTCGGTGGACCGAGGCTGTTCGCCTGTGAACTAAATGAGCGCAATCCAGGGCGGCTACCACGTACTCGGCGGTAGGTGCGACGATCGGACGGCAAATCGGCGACACGGTGAAAGCAGAGGAAGTCGGCCATGGCAACGGCGCCCAGCGTCTCCTACTCGATGACCATCCGGTTGGAGGTGCCCGCGAGCGGAACGGCCGTCTCGCAGCTCACCACCGCGGTGGAGTCCTCCGGAGGCTCGGTGACCGGCCTCGACGTCACCGCGTCCGGACACGAGAAACTCCGCATCGACGTCACGATCGCGGCCTCGTCCACGGCGCACGCCGACCAGATCGTCCAGCAGCTGCGTGGCATCGAGGGCGTCACGCTGGGCAAGGTCTCGGACCGTACGTTCCTGATGCACCTCGGTGGCAAGATCGAGATGCAGTCCAAGCACCCCATCCGCAACCGTGACGATCTCTCGATGGTCTACACGCCGGGTGTGGCCCGCGTCTGCATGGCCATCGCCGAGAACCCCGAGGACGCCCGCCGCCTCACCATCAAGCGCAACTCCGTCGCGGTCGTGACGGACGGCAGCGCCGTGCTGGGACTGGGCAACATCGGCCCGAAGGCCGCGCTGCCCGTCATGGAGGGCAAGGCGGCCCTCTTCAAGCGGTTCGCCGGCATCGACGCCTGGCCGCTGTGCCTGGACACCCAGGACACCGACGCGATCGTCGAGATCGTCAAGGCGATCGCCCCGGGCTTCGCCGGGATCAACCTGGAGGACATCTCCGCCCCCCGCTGCTTCGAGATCGAGGCACGGCTGCGTGAGGCCCTCGACATCCCCGTCTTCCACGACGACCAGCACGGCACGGCGATCGTGGTGCTCGCCGCGCTGACCAACGCGCTGCGCGTCACCGGCAAGGCGATCGAGAACATCCGTGTCGTCATGTCCGGCGCCGGCGCGGCCGGCACGGCGATCCTGAAGCTGCTCATCGCCGCCGGCGTCAAGCACGCCGTCGTCGCCGACATCCACGGTGTCGTGCACGCCGACCGCAACGACCTGGTCGAGGCCGCCCCCGACTCGCCGCTGCGCTGGATCGCCGACAACACCAACCCCGAGGGCATCACGGGCACCCTGAAGGAGGCCGTGCGCGGCGCGGACGTCTTCATCGGTGTCTCCGCCCCGAACGTGCTCGACGGCGACGACGTGGCCGCCATGGCCGACGACGCCATCGTGTTCGCGCTCGCGAATCCCGATCCCGAGGTCGACCCGGCAATCGCCCGTCAGACGGCGGCAGTTGTGGCCACCGGCCGCTCCGACTTCCCGAACCAGATCAACAACGTGCTGGTCTTCCCGGGCGTCTTCCGTGGCCTGCTGGACGCGCAGTCCCGCACCGTCAACACGGAGATGATGATCGCGGCCGCGAAGGCGCTGGCGGACGTCGTCACCGAGGACGAGCTCAACCCGAACTACATCATCCCGAGCGTGTTCAACGACAAGGTCGCGGGCGCGGTCGCGGGTGCGGTGCGGGAGGCCGCGAAGGCGGTCGGGGCGGCCCCGGCCGACCCGTCCGGGCTCTGACCCCGGCGCTCGTCCCTCCGGCCCCGACGGCCGGGCTGTGAGGATCACCACGGCCGCCCCGCGGACCGGCGCGTCGCGGGACGTCGTAACCCTGGCCGCCCTCTAGGGTGGGCGGCTAGGGCCTGTCCGGAGGCAGCGTCCGCGGGACCGGCCCCTGGTCAGTGGCGCTTTTCGTGTGACTCCCAAGGGTGTTCTCACGACTCCTGCGGGTGCCGGATTGGCATTCCCGCCGCAGGTGGGGGCAGGATGCGTCCCTGGGCGCGAGCGTCTGACGACGGACCCGGGTCCGGGACCGTCCGAGGACCCTGGCAGCATCGGCTTCGCTGTGCCCGATATGCGGCTCCGCCGCGTGGCACGCCTCAATGGCAAGAAGAACACGGGAGTAACAACATGAACCGCAGTGAGCTGGTGGCCGCGCTGGCCGACCGCGCCGAGGTGACCCGCAAGGACGCCGACGCCGTGCTGGCCGCGTTCGCCGACGTCGTCGGCGAGATCGTCTCCAAGGGCGACGAGAAGGTCACCATCCCCGGCTTCCTGACCTTCGAGCGCACCCACCGTGCCGCTCGTACCGCGCGCAACCCGCAGACCGGTGACCCGATCCAGATCCCGGCCGGTTACAGCGTGAAGGTCTCCGCGGGCTCCAAGCTCAAGGAAGCCGCGAAGGGCAAGTAAGCGCGCAGACGCCGCGCCGGATCAGCGCCGCGGGGCGGCCGCGGGTCCGTTGTGGCTTGTCGCGTAGTTCCCCGCGCCCCTTGAGGGCGTCGCAGCACAACGCCGATGGGGCGGCCACCCGAGACCGGGTGGCCGCCCCATCGGCGTACCGCTGTGCCCGCCGTCAGCCGAGCGGCTTGCCCGGCAGCTCCACCTTGGCGCCGAGCTCCACGAGCTTCTCCATGAAGTTCTCGTAGCCGCGGTTGATGAGCTCGATGCCGTGCACCCGGGACGTGCCCTGGGCGGCCAGCGCGGCGATGAGGTACGAGAAGCCGCCGCGCAGGTCGGGGATGACCAGGTCGGCGCCCTGGAGGCGGGTGGGGCCGCTCACGACCGCCGAGTGCAGGAAGTTGCGCTGGCCGAAGCGGCAGTTCGAGCCGCCGAGGCACTCGCGGTAGAGCTGGATGTGGGCGCCCATCTGGTTGAGCGCGGAGGTGAAGCCGAGACGGGACTCGTAGACCGTCTCGTGGATGATGGACAGGCCCGTGGCCTGGGTGAGGGCCACGACCAGCGGCTGCTGCCAGTCCGTCTGGAAGCCGGGGTGGACGTCCGTCTCCAGGGCGATGGACTTCAACTGGCCGCCGGGGTGCCAGAAACGGATGCCCTCGTCGTCGATCTCGAAGGCCCCGCCCACCTTCCGGTAGGTGTTGAGGAACGTCATCATGGACCGCTGCTGCGCGCCCCGGACGTAGATGTTGCCCTCGGTCGCCAGCGCCGCGGACGCCCAGGAGGCGGCCTCCAGCCGGTCCGGGAGGGCGCGGTGGGTGTAGCCGCCGAGCTGGTCCACACCGGTGATGCGGATGGTCCGGTCGGTGTCCATCGCGATGATGGCGCCCATTTTCTGCAGGACGCAGATCAGGTCCTCGATCTCCGGCTCCACGGCCGCGTTCGCGAGCTCCGTGACGCCCTCCGCGAGGACGGCGGTCAGCAGCACCTGCTCGGTCGCGCCGACGGACGGGTACGGCAGCGAGATCTTCGTACCGCGCAGCCGCTGCGGGGCCTCCAGGTACTGACCGTCCGCCCGCTTCTCGATCGTCGCGCCGAACTGCCGCAGCACGTCGAAGTGGAAGTCGATGGGCCGGCCGCCGATGTCGCAACCGCCGAGGCCGGGGATGAACGCGTGGCCGAGGCGGTGCAGAAGGGGGCCGCAGAAGAGGATCGGGATGCGGCTCGACCCCGCGTGGGCATCGATGTCGGCGACGTTGGCGCTCTCCACCCGCGTCGGGTCGAGCACCAGTTCGCCCGGCTCCTCGCCCGGACGCACCGACACGCCGTGCAGCTGGAGCAGACCGCGGACCACACGGACGTCACGGATGTCCGGGACGTTGCGCAGCCGACTCGGAGCACTGCCGAGCAGGGCGGCGACCATGGCCTTCGGTACGAGGTTCTTCGCACCGCGGACACGGATCTCGCCCTCCAGCGGGGTGCCGCCGTGGACAAGCAGGACATCGTCGTTGACGGTCATGTATCTCGCGTTCCGATGAGTTGGGCAAGGGCCGGAGAGACAGAGTAATCGCCGTCGACCCCCCTGCCGTAAGCCCGAGGACCACTCAGCCCTGTCATAGCTCTGTCACAACACGAACCGTTCTGTACCGGGCACGTGGGGTCACGAAGGCCGCCGGACGGGCGGCCGTGCGCCGGGGACGCTTCCGTCCGCCCTGAGCTGCGTTCACTCCTGTCGCCGGATTGACTCCCCACGTGGGGGGAAGTTGCGGGATCATGTCTGGCATGACCGAGGTGTCCTCGCTCACAGGGCGGCTGCTCGTGGCCACCCCCGCCCTGGCGGACCCGAACTTCGACCGTGCGGTCGTGCTGCTTCTCGACCACGACGAGGAGGGCTCGCTCGGTGTCGTCCTCAACCGGCCGACTCCGGTGGGGGTCGGCGACATCCTGGAGGGCTGGGCGGAGCTGACCGGTGAGCCCGGGGTCGTCTTCCAGGGCGGACCGGTCTCGCTGGACTCCGCACTCGGTGTGGCGGTCATCCCCGGCGGCACGTCCGGCGACGTCGCCCCGCTCGGCTGGCGGCGCGTGCACGGCGCGATCGGCCTGGTCGACCTGGAGGCCCCGCCCGAGCTGCTGGCCTCCGCCCTGGGCTCGTTGAGAATCTTCGCCGGGTACGCCGGCTGGGGCCCGGGCCAGCTCGAGGACGAACTGGTCGAGGGCGCCTGGTACGTCGTGGAGTCCGAGCCCGGCGACGTCTACTCGCCGTTCCCCGAACGGCTCTGGCGCGAGGTGCTGCGCCGCCAGCGCAGCGAGCTCGCGATGGTGGCCACGTACCCCGACGATCCCTCGCTCAACTGACGGCCGTCCTTCGCGCAACCGTTGCCTGTCGGCTTCAGTACCCTTGGCCGTATGAGCACTCTCGAGCCCGAGCGCGGGACTGGTACGGGGACACTCGTAGAGCCCACGCCGCAGACTTCCCACGGCGACGGTGACCACGAGCGCTTCGCCCACTACGTCCAGAAGGACAAGATCATGGCGAGCGCACTCGACGGTACGCCCGTCGTGGCGCTGTGCGGCAAGGTCTGGGTGCCGGGCCGCGACCCGAAGAAGTACCCCGTGTGTCCCATGTGCAAGGAGATCTACGAGTCCATGGGCGCCGGCGGAGACGACAAGGGCAAGGGTGGCAAGGGCGGCGACAAGTAGCTGTCCGACCGTTTCCTGAGTGATGTCCGGGAGGCCCCCGGGGCGCGCTGCGGCGTGACCCGGGGGCCTTTTCGTCCTGTGCCGCCGTCATGTCGCGCGTTCATGTCACGAAGTGGTTGAGACCTCTTGTGGACATGTTCATGTAGTTCATAACCTCCGGCTTGTTGTTGTGCAGAGCGAAACCGTCATTGCACATGTTGCAACGGCATGCTGCGACACCCCTCGGAGGCACTCCATGAAGCTGTCCGTCCGACTGGCCGCCGTCGCGGTCGTCCTGGTCACCGCCGCCTGCGCCCCGCAGACGTCGGGCGACTCCGGCTCCGGCAAGGACGAGCGGTCCGGCACGCTGCGCGTCTGGCTGTTCCAGGAGGTCAACAACAAGCCGAAGGAGCAGGTCGTCCAGTCCGTGGTCGACGGCTTCGAGAAGGCGCACGAGGGCACCGAGGTCACCGTCGAGTACATCCCGGTGGAGACCCGCGCGCAGCGCATCAAGGCCGCCTTCAACGACCCCAAGAGCGCCCCCGACGTCATCGAGTACGGCAACACCGACACCGCCGGCTATGTGAAGGACGGCGGCCTGGAGGACGTCACCAAGGACTTCGCCTCCTGGAGCGAGGCCAAGGACACCGACCCGACCGCCAAGCAGTCGGTGACGGTGGACGGCAAGATCTACGGCACCCCCTACTTCGTGGGCGTACGCGCCCTGTACTACCGGACCGACGTCTTCGACGAACTCGGCCTCGACGTGCCGAAGTCGCAGGCCGAGCTGATCGAGACGGCGCGGCGGATCCGCGCCGCCCAGCCCGACCTGTACGGCCTCGCGGTGGGCGGTGCCTACACGTACGGCGCGATGCCGTTCATCTGGGCCAACGGCGGTGAACTGGCCACCGGCAAGGGCGGCTCGTACGCCTCCGCCATCGACAGCGCGGAAGCGCGCAAGGGCATCGAGGCGTACACCTCGCTCTTCGGCGACGACAACTGCCCGGCCGCCAAGTGCGCGGGCATGACCGGCAACGACACCATCACCGCGTTCGCCTCGGGCAAGGCGGGCATGGCGATCGGCGGCGACTTCAGCCACCAGGCCGTGGAGGCCGGGGCGGTGAAGGGCAAGTACGCGGTGGTGCCGCTGCCTGGCGTGGCCTCCGGCTCGGTCGCGCCCGCGTTCGCGGGCGGCAACAACATCGGCGTACTGAAGAGCACCTCGCACCGCACCCTGGCCGTCGACCTGATGCAGCGGCTCGCCTCCAAGCGGACGCAGGGTGAACTCTTCGACGCGATGGGCTTCCTGCCGACCTTCACGGACGTGCGCGGCCAGGTGGCCGGGCGTGAGCCCTTCGTGAAGCCGTTCGTCGAGACGCTGGCCGCGGAGACGAGGTTCGTGCCGGCCTCGCCGGCCTGGGCGCAGATCGACTCCTCGCTCGTGCTGCCGACGATGTTCCAGGAGATCGTCAGCGGCAAGAAGGACGTCGGCGCCGCCGCGCGGGACGCGGCGAAGAAGATGGACGCGGCGTTCGGCTCCGCCGGATGACGCCGGTGACCCCTGACAGTTCGGGTGTCGCGGCTCGTGGGCGGCTGCGGGTCGGTGGGGGCTTGTCGCGCGGTTCCCCGCGACCCTCTCGGCACGGGGGTGTGCCTTGGCTGTACCTTGCGCCGGCGCTCGTCGTCGTCGCCGGGCTGCTCGTCTACCCGGTCTACCAACTGGGCCTGATCTCCTTCCTGGAGTACACCCAGGCCCAGGTCAGTGGTGGCGAGCCCACCTCGTTCCAGGGGTTCGGGAACTACACGCGGCTCTTCGGTGACGAGCAGTTCTGGCAGGTGCTGCTGGCCACCGTGGTCTTCGCGGCCGCCTGCGTCCTCGCCACGCTCGCCGTGGGCTGCGCGCTGGCCGTGCTGCTCACGCGCGTGCGGGCGGTGCCGCGGCTCGCGCTGATGCTGGCCGCGCTGGGCGCGTGGGCGACCCCGGCGGTCACCGGCTCCACGGTCTGGCTGCTCCTGTTCGACCCGGACTTCGGTCCGGTCAACCGGATCCTCGGGCTCGGCGACCACTCGTGGACGTACGGCCGGTTCAGCGCCTTCTTCCTCGTCCTGCTCGAAGTGGTGTGGTGCTCCTTCCCGTTCGTGATGGTCACGGTCTACGCCGGCATCCGCGCCGTCCCCACGGAGGTGCTGGAGGCCGCGGCGCTGGACGGCGCCTCGCAGTGGCGGATCTGGCGCTCCGTGCTGGCGCCGATGCTCCGCCCGATCCTGGTGATCGTCACCATCCAGTCGATCATCTGGGACTTCAAGGTCTTCACACAGATCTACGTCATGACGAACGGCGGCGGCATCGCGGGACAGAACCTGGTCCTGAACGTCTACGCCTACCAGCAGGCGTTCGCCTCCTCGCAGTACAGCCTCGGCTCGGCGATCGGCGTCGTGATGCTGCTGATCCTGCTCGCGGTGACGCTCGTGTATCTGCGGCTGCTGCGCAGGCAGGGGGAAGAGCTGTGAATCTTTTGAGCGGCCTGGTGCGCAGGCCGTGGCGGACGGCTGCCGAGGCGGCGGCGCTGCTGATCGCGGTGGTGGTCGCCGTCCCCCTCTACTGGATGGTGCTGAGCGCCTTCAAACCGGCCGGGGAGATCGAGTCGGCGACCCCTCGGCCGTGGACCCTGACCCCGTCCCTGGATTCCTTCCGGCGGGTCTTCGGGCAGCAGGAATTCGGCCGGTACTTCGTCAACAGTCTCGTCGTCGCCTGCACCGTCGTGATCGTCTCGGCACTGATCGCGTTTCTCGCCGCGACGGCCGTGACACGATTCCGGTTCCGCTTCCGGACCACCCTGCTGATCATGTTCCTGGTGGCCCAGATGGTGCCCGTGGAGGCGCTGACGATCCCCCTGTTCTTCCTCATGCGGGACTTCGGGCAGCTGAACACACTGGGCGCGCTGATCCTGCCGCACATCGCGTTCTCCCTGCCCTTCGCGATCTGGATGCTGCGGGGGTTCGTGAAAGCGGTGCCGGAGACGCTGGAGGAGGCGGCGTACATCGACGGGGCGAGCCGGGCGCGATTCCTGTGGCAGATCCTTTTCCCGCTGGTCTTCCCGGGGCTGGTGGCCACGAGCGTGTTCTCCTTCATCGCGGCCTGGAACGACTTCCTGTTCGCCAAGTCCTTCATCATCAGTGACACTTCGCAGTCCACGCTGCCGATGGCGTTGCTGGTCTTCTACAAGCCGGAGGAACCGGACTGGGGCGGCGTGATGGCGGCGTCCACGGTGATGACGATTCCGGTGCTGGTGTTCTTCGTGCTGGTGCAGCGCCGGCTCGTGTCGGGGCTGGGTGGAGCGGTAAAGGACTGACATGAGTGAACTGATTCCGGCGCCCCGCGCCGTCGAGGGCCCGTCCCCGTGCGGAGTCCCCCTGGACGGGGACACCCCCCTGTGGGCCGCTCCGGGCACGCAGACGACGGAACGCTGGCTGCGGGCCACGCTCGGCGCGGCCCTCGGGCTGCCGCTGCGCCCCGCCCCGGAGGACGGCCGAGGGGGCGTACGTCTGCTGCTCGACGACTCGCTGAAGCCGGAGGCGTACCGGCTGAGCGCCACCGCCGACCGGGGCGTGGAGATCCGTGGCGGTGACCCGGCAGGTGTCTTCTGGGGCGCGCAGACATTGCGTCAGCTGCTCGGCCCGGAGGCCTTCCGGCGCGCACCCGTCCGGCCGGACCACACCCTCGGCATCCCGCACCAGATCATCGAGGACTCACCTCGATTCCGCTGGCGCGGTCTCATGCTCGACGTGGCCCGGCACTTCATGCCGAAGGACGGTGTGCTGCGTTACCTGGATCTGATGGCCGCCCACAAACTCAACGTCTTCCACTTCCATCTGACGGACGACCAGGGCTGGCGTCTCGAGATCCAGCGATACCCGAGGCTGACCGAGGTCGGCTCCTGGCGGGCCCGCACCAAATTCGGCCACCGGGCCTCGCCGTTGTGGGAGGAGAAGCCGCACGGCGGCTACTACACCCAGGACGACATCCGGGAGATCGTCGCCTACGCCGCCGAGCGGCATATCACCGTGGTCCCGGAAATCGACGTACCGGGGCACTCGCAGGCCGCCATCGCCGCGTATCCGGAACTCGGCAACACCGACGTCGTCGCGTCCGCCACGGCAGGGGACACCGCCCTGTCCGTCTGGGACAGCTGGGGGGTCTCCCCGAACGTCCTCGCCCCTGCCGACAACACCCTGCGCTTCTACGAAGGGGTGTTCGAGGAAGTCCTCGATCTGTTTCCCTCGGAGTTCATTCACGTCGGCGGTGACGAATGCCCGAAGGACCAGTGGCGGCGCTCGCCCGCCGCGCAGGCGCGGATCAGGGAACTGGGGCTGGCCGACGAGGACGAGTTGCAGTCCTGGTTCATCGGCCACTTCGACACCTGGCTCTCCGCGCGCGGGCGCCGGCTCATCGGCTGGGACGAGATCCTGGAGGGCGGACTCGCGGCGGGGGCGACGGTGTCCTCGTGGCGCGGCTACGCGGGCGGGATCGCCGCCGCCCGGGCCGGTCACGACGTCGTGATGTGCCCCGAGCAGCAGGTCTACCTTGATCACCGGCAGGCCGACGGCGCGGACGAACCCGTACCGATCGGCTACGTGCGCACCCTGGAGGACGTCTACCGGTTCGAGCCCGTTCCGCCGCAGCTCACCGAGGCCGAGGCCGGTCGTGTGCTGGGCACGCAGGCCAACGTGTGGACCGAGGTGATGGAGAACCAGGCCCGCGTGGACTACCAGGCCTTCCCGAGGCTCGCCGCCTTCGCCGAGGTCGCCTGGAGCGCCCTGCCCCCCCCGGCGGAACGGGACTTCGCCGACTTCGAACGCCGGATGGCCGCCCACTACCGCCGACTTGACGCCTTGGGCGTCGCCTACCGGCCGCCCGCCGGGCCACGGCCCTGGCAGCGCCGCCCCGGGGTGCTCGGCCGCCCGATCGAGGGGGCGCCGCCGAACAGGTAGGCCCCGGCGCGAAAAGCGGGCAGGCCTCGAACAGGCGGGAAAAAAAGCGGACAAGGGTCACCGAAGAGTGGCAATCTCCTGCTGGCCGGCGATGCGCGTCGATGTACGCACAAATCGGGCCATCTCCCCGATGAGGTGGGCGAATGTCTCCTAGCGGACCCCCGTCTTCGGGTCCTGCGAAGATGTGCCAGAGTTGCCACGTCCGCCCTGTCGGCACGTACCGTACGGCCACACAGGCGGGACCAGGTGGGGCAGCGGGAAGGGGCAGCCGGTTTGACCACGCACGCACCGCAGGCGGGGCAGGCCGTCACGCTGCCCGCAACGCTGGACGAGGCCGTGGCGGCGCTCACCGCCATGCCCGCCGCCGTGCCCGTGGCCGGTGGCACCGATCTGATGACCTCGGTCAACTCCGGTCAGCTCAGGCCCGCCGCACTGGTCGGCCTCGGCCGGATCAGCGAGATCCGCGGCTGGCAGTACCAGGACGGCCACGCCCTGCTCGGCGCCGGCCTCACCCACGCGCGGATGGGCCGCCCCGACTTCGCCGCCCTCATCCCGGCGCTCGCCGCCGCCGCGCGCGCCGCGGGCCCGCCGCACATCCGCAACGCCGGCACCCTGGGCGGCAACATCGCCACCGCGGCCCCCACGGGCGACGCGCTGCCCGTACTGGCCGCCCTGGAGGCGGCGCTGGTGATCGCGGGCCCGGGCGGAGCCCGCCGGGAGATCCCGGTGTCGCATCTGCTGGCGGGCGTGGAGATGCTCCGTGCCGGTGAACTCATCGGGTACGTGCGTGTGCCCCTGCTGCACGCCCCGCAGGTCTTCCTCAAGGCGACCGGACGGACCGGCCCCGGGCGGGCCGTCGCCTCCGTGGCGCTGGTCCTCGACCCCGCCCGGCGCGGGGTGCGGTGCGCCGTGGGTGCCATAGCGCCGATGCCGCTGCGGCCCCTGGAGGCCGAGCAGTGGGTCGCGCAGCTCATCGACTGGGACAACAACCGCGCGATCGTCCCCGAGGCGCTCTCCGCCTTCGGCGAGTACGTCGCCGCGGCCTGCATCCCCGACGCGCCACCGGCCGAGGACGGTTCGGTGCCACAGCTTCCGCCTGCCGTACTGCACCTGCGGCGCACCGTCGCCGCGCTGGCCCGACGAGCACTGGGGAGGGCACTGTCGTGACCGACGACCAGCACGGAGAGGGCACGCCCCAGGGCGGTGGACGCTGGGACCCGCTGCCCCAGGGCGACTACGACGACGGCGCCACCGCCTTCGTGAAACTCCCCGAGGGCGGCATCGACGCGCTGCTGGCCGCCGCCGACAGTCCGCTCGCCGCGCCCGGCCACGGCTACGTGCCGCCGCCGATAACGGTCACGCCCGCCACCGGTACCGACCCCGCGGCCACCGGCACCTGGGGTGTGCCCTCCGAGGGCGCGCAGTGGCCCGACCCGAACGCGTCGCCCCAGGGGGGCGGCCAGGACCGGTTCACGTACGACCCCGGGACGACCGGGCAGTGGAACTTCGAGGGGACCGGCCATCCGGAGGCCGGGCATCCGCACGCGGGCCACCCGCAGGCCGCGCCCGCACCCGGCCACGACGTGACCGGGCAGTGGTCGATCCCCGTCGCGAACGGTGACCTTCCGGACGAGTCGGGCGAGTTCACCACGTCCGCGCTCGTGGAGCAGTGGGGCGGTACGCCGCCGACCACGCTTCCCGGAGGGGCGTCCGCGCCGTGGGCCACCGAGACCGGAGGGCAGCCCTGGGGACACGAGGACGCGTTCGGGCACGACGGCGGGCAGCGGCACGACGGCGGTCCGCGGCACGAGGACGGGCCGGGACACGAGGGCGGGCCGGGACACGCCGGTGGGCTGTACGCCGACGCCCCCGCGCAGCACCCGACGGGAGGCGTCCCCGCGGGCGGTGAGGGCCCCGACGGCGCTCACGAGGCAGCGGGGGCCCTGGAGGGCGTGGAGGCGGCTGAGAGGGCCGCTGAGGCGCCGGGGGGTATGCCGGGTGCGCCAAAGGGCTTGGAGGCCGCTGAGGGCCCGTCCGAGGGCTCCGGCGAGAGCGTCGCCGGGCGTGCCGCGGGGTCCCCGAGTGCCACCGGAGCTTCCGCGCCGGCCGGGGACGCGGACGCCGGGCCGGAACACGCCGCCCTCGAAGGCGAACCGGACGCCTCGGCCGAGCCGTCCGGCGCCGCCTCGCACGAGGACCACCCCCTCGCCTCGTACGTGCTGCGCGTCAACGGCGCCGACCGCCCCGTCACCGACGCGTGGATCGGCGAGTCGCTGCTCTACGTGCTGCGCGAGCGGCTCGGCCTCGCGGGCGCCAAGGACGGCTGCTCGCAGGGCGAGTGCGGGGCCTGCAACGTCCAGGTCGACGGGCGGCTCGTCGCCTCCTGCCTGGTGCCCGCGGTCACCGCGGCCGGCAGCGAGGTGCGCACGGTGGAGGGCCTGGCCGTCGACGGGCGGCCGTCGGACGTGCAGCGGGCGCTCGCCAAGTGCGGTGCCGTGCAGTGCGGTTTCTGCGTGCCCGGCATGGCGATGACCGTGCACGACCTGCTGGAGGGCAATCCGGCGCCGACCGAGCTGGAGACCCGCCAGGCGCTGTGCGGGAACCTCTGCCGCTGCTCGGGCTACCGGGCCGTGCTCGAAGCCGTCAAGGACGTCGTCGCCGAACGCGACGCGCACTCCGCGGCCGACGCGCCCGGACCCGACGCCGACGAACCGCGGATTCCTCATCAGGCCGGTCCCGGGGCCGGCGGCGTCAACCGGTCGGCGTTCGAGTCCCCCGGGGGACCGCACGGAACGCGTGACCAGTCCTACGGACAGGGACAGGACGGAGGCCAGGCGTGAGCAACGAAGCCGCCACCGCGACCACCACCGCGGAGGCCGTGCCCGCCGCGGAGCCGCTCCCGCACGGCCTGGGCGCCTCCCTGGCCGCCGCCGACTCCCGCGCGAAGACCGAGGGCACCTTCCCCTACGCGGCCGACCTGTGGGCCGAGGGCCTCCTCTGGGCGGCAGTACTGCGCTCACCGCACCCGCACGCGCGCATCGTGTCCGTCGACACCACCCACGCGCGCGAGATGCCCGGCGTACGGGCCGTCGTCACCCACGAGGACGTGCCGGGCTCGGCGTATCACGGACGTGGCAAGGCCGACCGCCCGGTGTTCGCCTCCGAGGTCGTACGCCATCACGGCGAGCCCATCGCCGCCGTCGCCGCCGACCACCCGGACACCGCGCGCATGGCGGCCGCGGCCGTCATCGTCGAGTACGAGGTGCTCGACCCGGTGACCGACCCCGAGCAGGCGTTCGAGGCCGAGCCGTTGCACCCGGACGGCAATCTGATCCGGCACATCCCGCTGCTGCACGGCGACCCCGACGTGCAGGGCGAGGTCGTCGTCGAGGGCCTGTACCGCATCGGCCGGCAGGACCCGGCCCCCATCGGTGCCGAGGCGGGCCTCGCGGTGCCGCGTCCCGACGGCGGCGTGGAGCTCTACCTGGCGTCCACCGACCCGCACGCCGACCGCGACCGGGCCGCCGCCTGCTACGGGCTGGAGCCCGAGCGCGTCAAGGTCGTCGTCACCGGCGTGCCCGGCGCCACCGCCGACCGCGAGGACCCGGGCTTCCAGCTGCCGCTCGGCCTGCTGGCGCTCAAGACCGGCTGCCCGGTGAAGCTGACGGCGACGCGCGAGGAGTCCTTCCTGGGCCACACGCACCGCCACCCCACGCTGCTGCGCTACCGCCACCACGCCGACGCCGAGGGCAAGCTGGTGAAGGTCGAGGCGCAGATCCTGCTCGACGCGGGCGCGTACGCCGACACCTCGGCGGAGGCACTGGCCGCGGCGGTGGCCTTCGCCTGCGGACCCTACGTCGTCCCGAACGCCTTCATAGAGGGCTGGGCCGTGCGCACCAACAACCCGCCCTCGGGTCATGTGCGCGGCGAGGGCGCGATGCAGGTCTGCGCCGCCTACGAGGCACAGATGGACAAGCTGGCCAAGAAGCTCGGCATCGAGCCGGCCGAACTGCGCCTGCGCAACGTCATGTCCACGGGCGACGTCCTGCCCACCGGCCAGACGGTGACGTGCCCGGCGCCGGTCGCCGAACTCCTCCAGGCGGTACGCGACTTCCCGCTCCCCAAGCTTCCCAAGGACACGCCCGCCGACGAGTGGCTGCTGCCCGGCGGCCCCGAGGGCGCGGGCGAACCGGGAGCGGTGCGCCGGGGCGTCGGCTACGGGCTGGGCATGGTCCACATGCTCGGCGCGGAGGGCGCCGACGAGGTCTCCACGGCCACCGTGAAAGTCCAGGACGGCGTGGCGACCGTGCTGTGCGCGGCCGTCGAGACCGGGCAGGGCTTCGCCACGCTGGCCCGGCAGATCGTCCAGGAGACGCTCGGCATCGACGAGGTGCACGTGGCGCCGGTCGACACCGACCAGCCGCCCGCCGGCCCGGGCTGCCGCGGCCGGCACACCTGGGTGTCGGGCGGTGCGGTGGAGCGCGCGGCGAAGATGGTCCGTACGCAGTTGCTGCAGCCGCTGGCGCACAAGTTCGGCATGTCCACCGAGCTGCTCCAGATCACCGACGGCAAGATCACGTCGTACGACGGCGTGCTCTCGACGACCGTCACCGAGGCGCTGGACGGCAAGGAGCTGTGGGCGACGGCGCAGTGCCGCCCGCACCCCACGGAGCCGCTGGACGCGTCCGGGCAGGGCGACGCCTTCGTGGGGCTCGCCTTCTGCGCGATCCGCGCGGTGGTGGACGTCGACATCGAGATCGGCTCGGTACGGGTGGTGGAGCTGGCGGTCGCGCAGGACGTCGGCCGGGTGCTGAACCCGGCGCAGCTGACGGCGCGGATCGAGGCCGGCGTCACCCAGGGCGTGGGCATCGCCCTCACGGAGAACCTGCGCACGCCGCGTGGCGTGATACGGCACCCCGACCTCACCGGGTACGCCCTGCCGACGGCGCTGGACGCGCCCGACATCCGGATCGTGAAGCTGGTCGAGGAGCGGGACGTGGTCGCGCCGTTCGGCGCGAAGGCGGTCAGCGCGGCGCCGGTGGTGGCTTCACCGGCGGCGATCGCCTCGGCGGTGCGGGCGGCGACGGGGCGACCGGTGAACCGGCTGCCGATCCGGCCGCAGGCGGCTGTGGTGACGGGGCAGTGATACGGGGGATGCCGGGAGCCCGGGGGCCGATCGGGTGACACCGGTGACGCCGGGGAGCCCGGGGCCCGGTCGCTGACGGTGGCGTTTCTGCGGGCGGCGAACTCTGCGGGCGGCGAACTCTGCGGGCGCGGGGTCGTGTGGGCGGGCTCCTTTCGGTGGGCGAGGGTCGGCGGGCGGGCGGTTTTCGGTGCGCGCCGGGGCGCCGGGCGGCGCCTTCGACGGGCCCGGGACGGCGGCCTGTTGCGGATGCCGTTGCGATGGTGGTGGCGGCAGCCCTTCTTCGGCATCGTTCAACAGGTGCCGTTCGCTCGGTGTCTGCGCAGGCCGGAGCGATTGTCAGTGGTGGCGCGTAGTGTTCTGAGCAGTGGGGACGGCCGCGCGGGGCACGGGCGGCGGGCGTACCCCGTGGACCACCATGCACGGGGGAACCATGAGCACGATCGACGCCGCCGCCGCGGTGATCACCCTGACCGAGGACCAACTCGACCCGCACGTCACGCATGGGCCGACGCGCCGCTGGCTGACGGGCCCCGGACTGCCCGCGGACAGCGCTCTGTTGACGTTCGACGCCCTGCGCAGGGACGGGCTGCGCACGGTGGCCGACTCGACCGGCGACCCCGGCCGTCTGATCGCCCGGCTGCGCGAACAGCTGGTGATAGGCGGGCTCCTGGCGCCCGACGGCCTGGAGTCGGAGTCGGTGCTGCTCGACGGCGCGACCGGCGAGGTCTCGACGGCGTACTTCTTCTACGACCGCCCCGACCTGATGGACAGCCGCCCGCTGGCGCCGTCGCTGCGGACGCTGGTCCGGTTCGCCGCGGCGACGGAGGAACTGGCGGATGTACGTGGTCAGTTCGCCTCGTACGCCGGCCGCTCCGGGCCGAAGGCGGTGGCGGAGGCGACGCGGCAGTTGCTCGCCGTGTTCGAGGAGGGCACCGGCGCGGAGGGTGAGATGCCGCCGTACTGGCGGATGGCCGCGCTGATCCGCCCGCTGGCCCTGATGGCCGGCCCGGGCACGGAGTCCGGCCTCACCCTGGACCTGCCTCGGCGCCTGCTGGACCAGGAGTTCGGCCCCGGCCGGATCGCCCGCTTCGAGGAGGTCGACTTCCCCGCGACCCTCACCCACGAGCCGACCCGCCGCTTCCTGCGCGAGACGGGCCTGCCCGAGGACGGCTTCCTCTTCCACCTCGACACGGACGTCCCGCTGCCGACCCTCACCGAGTACTACACCGACGAGCGCCCGGGCGACTTCCCCACCGATCGCCTCCCGGCCCGCGCGGACCACCTGATACGCCTCGGCTACCTCATCGAGGACAACAGCCTGGTCGTCGACGGCGCCACGGGCGAGGTCCTCGACTGGAGCGAATCCGAGGCGAGGCTGTATCCGCTCAACACGGACATATCTACCCTGGCCTTCACCCTCTGGCTGTTGCACCGCGAGAAGGCGATCGACGCGGCGACGGACCACGAGCTGACGACGGAGACGTACGACCAGCTGGCGGCGACGATGATCGACGTCCTGCGCAGGATCGACCCGACGGGCTCGGTCGACCGCTCCGGCTGGCACTACTGGACGGAGCTGTTCCAGGACGAGGCGGGCGGCGTGCTGTAGCCCGACGCCGGGGCCCTGCGGGACTGGAGGCCGTGGCGGGATTCGAACCCACGTAACTTGCTTCGCAGGTTTGTCCGCGCTGGTCAGGGCGTCATCCGGGCGTGGTCGCGGGCGTTCGGATCCGTACGGAAGCTGTGCCCGAGGGGCGGGGTGAACGGCGCTGGAGGGTCGCGTACGGCGGTGAACGAGACGGAAACTGAGACGGGCGAGACCTACCTAGGGCAGGGGTGTTCCGGGCCCTTCCCGGGGCGGTGGCATCGCTGACCCCGCAGTGATCTACGCGGACGCCAACGAGGGGCTCTTGCGCACCCTGGGCCGCACCCGCGAGCAGGTCAGGCTGTGCGGTACGCCCTTCCTGGTCCTGTCCGCCGCAGCCCCGGATGCGGAGGTAGCCGGCAGGAGACACCCTGGTCTGGGGGGCTGTCTGTACGAGGCAACGTGAATCCGCTGCGAAGCAAGTTGTAGGAGCCCGGAATCTGTTCGGTCGATCATTCGGGAGAGAATCGTGACTGTTCGGTCCAGGGAACTCGGCTTCGGTATGCCGTGGGAAGCCCAGTACGGGTACAGCCAGGCCGTGCAAGTCGGCGACACGCTCTATGTCTCCGGGCAGGTGTCGCACGACAGCACCGGGGCCTTCGTCGGGGTGGGAGACTTCGAGGTCCAGGTGAGGACGACTTTCGAAAACCTCGACCGGGTGCTGGAGCACTTCGGCGCCACCCGCAACCAGATCGTCGAGACCACCGTCCTGGTCATGGATCTGCGGGAGAACTTCGACACCCTCGCCAGGCTGCATGCCGCGTACTGCGGCGACTACCGGCCCACCAGCACCGTCATGGGCGTGGCCGACCTCGCGCTGCCCGACCAGCTCGTCGAGATCGGCGCGGTCGTCCGCCTTGACGTGACGCACTGACGGAGCGCGCCCCCAAGCCTGTTCGTGACGGTCACAGGGAGGTTCGCACATGTCGCTGTTCGTGCCGCAGTTCGACTCGTCCGTGATCGTCCGTGCGGCCGAGGCCGAGACGATCGATGATGATCCCGACGGTGTTTTCACGCTGCTGGCTGACAGCAGCGCGTCTGGTGGGGCGCTGTCCACTGTGCGGGTCACGCTGGCGGCAGGCACCGATGGCGCCCCACCGCATCTGCACCGGCACTCCGCGGAGATGTTCTTCCTGCTGGATGGCGCCGCCGAGATCCTCTCCGGCGACGACATCGTCACCGCGGAACGCGGCGATCTCCTCATCGTCCCGCCGGGCAAGCCGCACGCCTTCGCCGCCACCCCCGGCGCCGGCGCCGACATCCTCGTCGTGATCACCCCGGGCGTCGAGCGCTTCGAGTACTTCCGCCACATCCAGCGCATCCGCCTGGGCGAGGTCGGCCCGGACAGTCTGCTGAAGGTCCAGGACCTCTACGACAACCACTTCCTGAACAGCGAGGCATGGGCCGCGCGCCGCTGACGAGGGCCTCCCGGGCCGGTCCCGGGGGCCGTCTCACGTCCAGTACCCCTTCGTTTTGCCTGGTCAGGCAACCAGAGGCCGTGGCGGGGATCGAACCCGCGTAACTCGCTTTGCAGGCGAGCCCCTGAACCACTCGGGCACACGGCCGTGTGCTGGTGACGTGCCTCGACCGTAGGGGCGGGGCGGGTGCGGCTCAAGGAGGGGCGGGGGGCTGCAACGGGACTGCCATGCGCCGTTCACGAACGGCCGGGCCTACGACCAAGGACGGAGGCCATCACCGTCTCCCGACAGGGGTCACATCAGGTTGTGCCCCTTACGCTGGCGTACATGGCTGCCCTGAACCCACGCGACACCGAGGTCGCAGACGCCCCGATCCTCCCGTCGGAACCCGACAGCGAGGGTGTGCTCGGCCGGTCGTACCGGGCCCTGAGCGTGGGCATCGTCTCGGTCGTGCTGCTGATCGCCTTCGAGGCGACGGCCGTGGGGACGGCGATGCCGGTGGCGGCGCGCGAGCTGGACGGGGTGTCGCTGTACGCGTTCGCGTTCTCGGGGTACTTCACGACGAGCCTGTTCGCCATGGTGCTCGCGGGGCAGTGGTCGGACCGGCGAGGCCCGCTGGGCGCGCTGACCACCGGGATCGGCGCCTTCGCCGCGGGGCTGCTGCTGTCCGGCACGGCGGGGGCGATGTGGCTGTTCATCCTCGGCCGGGCGGTGCAGGGGTTCGGCGGCGGGATGGTGATCGTGGCGCTGTACGTCGTGGTCGGGCGGGCCTACCCGGAGCGGATGCGGCCGGCGATCATGGCGGCGTTCGCGGCGAGCTGGGTGGTGCCGTCGGTGGTCGGGCCGCTCGCGGCGGGCGCGGTGACCGAACAGCTGGGCTGGCGTTGGGTGTTCCTCGGGATACCGGTGCTGGTGCTGCTCCCACTGGCGCTCGCCCTGCCGCAGATACGGCTGCGGGCCTCGGGAGACGTGAAGGACGGGGCAGGGAAGGGGCCGGGTTCCTTCGACCGCCGCCGTATTCGCCTCGCGCTCGGCATCTCCTTCGGCGCGGGTCTCCTCCAGTACGCGGCGCAGGACCTGCGCCCGCTCTCCGTGCTGCCCGGGGCGGCGGGCATCGTGCTGCTGATCCCGGCGGTGCTGGGGCTCCTCCCGCGTGGCACCTACCGGGCGGCGCGCGGACTGCCCTCGGTCGTGCTGCTGCGCGGCGTCGCGGCGGGGTCGTTCATCGCCGCGGAGTCCTTCGTGCCCCTGATGCTGGTCACCCAGCGGGGCCTCAGCCCGACGCTGTCCGGTTTCTCGCTGGCGGCGGGCGGGGCGACCTGGGCGCTGGGCTCCTGGCTGCAGTCGCGGCCCCGCCTGGAGCCGTACCGCGAACGTCTGATGACGCTGGGCATGCTGCTGGTCGCGGCGGCCATCGCCACCGCCCCGAGCGTCCTGCTCGACTCCGTCCCCGTCTGGATCGTCGCCGTCGCCTGGGCCTTCGGCTGCCTCGGCATGGGCCTCGTGATCTCCTCGACCAGCGTCCTGCTTCTCCAGCTCTCCGCCCCCGACCAGGCCGGCACCAACTCCGCCGCCCTCCAGATCTCCGACGGCCTGTCCAACATCCTTCTCCTGGCCCTGGGCGGCGCGGCCTTCGCCGCCCTGGGCGGCGGCGCGGTCGCCCACACGGTGACGACGACCACGGCCTCCCACCCGGCGGCGTTCGCGGCGGTGTTCCTGCCGATGGCGGTGGTGGCGTTGCTGGGGGCGTGGGTGACGACACGGGTGCGGGAGCACTCTCCCTCTCCGACCGAGGGGTTGTGACGTCGGTCCCACCCGTGGGGGAGGCGGGGGAGTTCACTGCTTGAGGGATGGGGGGCGCCGGTAGGGTGGCCCGGTTGTCGTACCCAGCCCGGCCGCTCGACCCCCACGGAGACCGTGACTACCGCCCGCCCGTCGCCCGCCACCACCCTTAACGGAGGGCCCTCCGGGCCCACGCCCATGTCTGCTTCCTCCTCGTCCTCCCATCACCTCTCGCCCGCCTTCCCGGGCCGCGCCCCCTGGGGTACCGCGAGCAAGCTGCGTGCCTGGCAGCAGGGCGCGATGGAGAAGTACATCCAGGAGCAGCCGCGTGACTTCCTGGCGGTCGCCACCCCCGGCGCCGGCAAGACGACCTTCGCGCTGACGCTGGCGTCCTGGCTGCTGCACCACCACGTCGTGCAGCAGGTGACCGTGGTCGCGCCCACCGAGCATCTGAAGAAGCAGTGGGCGGAGGCCGCCGCGCGGATAGGGATCAAGCTGGATCCCGAGTACAGCGCGGGACCGCTCGGCAAGGAGTACCACGGGGTCGCGGTGACGTACGCGGGGGTGGGCGTGCGGCCGATGCTGCACCGCAACCGCGTCGAGCAGCGCAAGACCCTCGTGATCCTCGACGAGATCCACCACGCCGGCGACTCCAAGTCCTGGGGTGAGGCCTGCCTGGAGGCCTTCGAGCCGGCGACCCGGCGGCTGGCCCTGACCGGTACGCCGTTCCGGTCCGACACCCACCCCATTCCCTTCGTCGCGTACGAGGAAGGGGCCGACGGGATCCGGCGCTCCGCCGCCGACTACACCTACGGATACGGCTCCGCCCTCGCCGACAACGTCGTGCGGCCGGTCATCTTCCTTTCCTACAGCGGCAACATGCGCTGGCGCACCAAGGCCGGCGACGAGATCGAGGCACGCCTCGGCGAGCCGATGACCAAGGACGCGATCAGCCAGGCCTGGCGCACGGCGCTCGATCCGCGCGGCGAGTGGATGCCGTCCGTGCTGCGCGCCGCCGACCAGCGGCTGACCGAGGTGAGGAAGGCGATCCCGGACGCCGGTGCCCTCGTCATCGCCTCCGACCAGGACTCGGCGCGGGCGTACGCCAAGCTCATCAGGGACATCACGGGCAACAGGGCGACCCTCGTGCTGTCCGACGACGCCGGCGCGTCCGACCGGATCGACGAGTTCAGCGGCAACACCGACCGGTGGATGGTCGCGGTGCGGATGGTGTCCGAGGGTGTCGACGTACCGCGGCTGGCGGTCGGGGTGTACGCGACGACCATCTCGACACCGCTCTTCTTCGCGCAGGCCGTCGGCCGCTTCGTACGGTCCCGGCGGCGCGGCGAGACCGCGTCCGTGTTCCTGCCGACGGTGCCGGACCTGCTCTCCTTCGCGGGCGAGATGGAGCGCGAGCGCGACCACGTGCTCGACAAGCCGAAGAAGGACGGCGAGGAGGACCCGTACGCCGAGGAGGACAAGCTCCTCCAGGAGGCGGAGCAGCAGAAGGACGAGGACACCGGCGAGCAGGACATGCTCCCCTTCGAGGCCCTCGAATCCGACGCCGTCTTCGACCGGGTCATGTACAACGGCGCCGAGTTCGGGATGCAGGCCCACCCGGGGAGCGAGGAGGAGCAGGACTACCTCGGCATCCCCGGGCTGCTCGAACCCGACCAGGTGCAACTCCTGCTCCAGAAGCGGCAGGCGCGGCAGATCGCGCACAGCCGTAAGAAGCCGGACGCCGAGGCCGACCTGCTCGAAATGCCCGCCGAGCGGCGGCCGGTGGTCAGCCATAAGGAGATGATGGAGCTGCGCCGGCAGCTCAACAACCTGGTGGGTGCGTACGTCCACCAGAGCGGCAAGCCGCACGGCGTCGTCCACACCGAACTGCGCCGTGTGTGCGGCGGGCCGCCGAGCGCGGAGGCGACGGCGGGGCAACTGCGGCAGCGGATCGCCAAGGTCCAGGAATGGGCCACGCGGATGCGGTGAGACCGCAGCACGCAACGCACGCGCGGGGGTTGGTGGCGTCGGGCGGGCGTGGTGTGCGCGGGTGGTGCGCGCCGGACCACGTGCGCCGGTATGTATCAGGGCAAACCCGAGTACCCCGTACCGGTCCCTGACCGGATTCTGGACGGAGACTTCCGCTGAGCGAACCAGCTCGCTAATGTCCCGCTACGCACACGCCCCGTGGCAGCGCCGCCGCGGAGCGCAGCCGTGAAGCGACTGGGCCCGGACCACCGGCCGGGCCGTCAGCCGATCGGCAGCCTCTGAAGCGCGTCGCTGCCGGGACTCGGTGACGCGTCCGCCACGAGAGGTCTGCCGAACTCACCACTTAAGGAGTGGGCGTCGTGACCGCGGAGACCTCTCAGACGCTCGACCGGGGACTGCGCGTCCTCAAGTTGCTGGCCGACACGGACCACGGGCTGACCGTCACCGAGCTGTCCACCAAGCTGGGCGTGAACCGCACCGTCGTCTACCGCCTGCTCGCCACGTTGGAACAGCATGCGCTGGTACGCCGCGACCTGGGCGGGCGCGCCCGGGTCGGGCTGGGTGTGCTGGGGCTCGGACGGCAGGTGCATCCGCTGGTACGGGAGGCCGCGCTGCCGGCGTTGCGGTCGCTGGCCGAGGACATCGGGGCGACGGCGCATCTGACGCTGGTGGACGGGGCGGAGGCGCTGGCCGTCGCGGTGGTCGAGCCGACCTGGACGGACTATCACGTGGCCTATCGGGCCGGCTTCCGGCACCCCCTGGACCGGGGGGCCGCCGGCAAGGCGATCCTGGCCGCCCGCCAGCGCCCGCACAGCGACCCCGCTTACACCCTCACCCAGGGCGAACTGGAGGCAGGCGCGTGCGGAGCCGCCGCCCCCCTGGTCGGCGTGACCGGCGTCGAGGGCAGCGTCGGCGTGGTCATGCTCGCGGACGCGGTCCCGGAACGCGTCGGCGTGAGGGTGGTGGACGCGGCGAGAGAGGTGGCGGAGGCCCTCCGCTGACGCCGGCACGGTCCGGGAACCGGCCTGACGGCGCGGTGGCACCCGCGCGGCGGGCGCTGGGTGGCGGGGGGTACGGCGAGCGCCCCACCGCACCGCCGACGTCTCGAACACGCCCGCGCGTTAGATTGACCTCGTGCTCTCTCGTCTCACGCGTTCCAAGGCCCTCGCCGTCTGTGCGCTGCCCGTCGTCGGTCTGATCGCCGCCACGGTGGTGGCGCCGCTGCCGTTCGCGGTGGCGCAGCCGGGGATGACGGCGAACGTGCTCGGGGAGGACCAGGGCACGCCGGTGATCACGATCTCCGGTGCGCCGACCCGCGAGACCGACGGGCAGCTGCGGATGACGACCATCGAGGCGACCAGCCCGGACACCCGCGTCTGGCTCGGCGACGTGCTGGACAGCTGGTGGCGCACCGACAAGGCGGTCATGCCCCGCGACGCGGTCTACCCGAGCGGCGACACCGTCAAGGAGATCGAGCAGCACAACGAGGCCCAGATGCGCGAGTCCCAGAACGCGGCGAGCGAGGCCGCGCTCACCTACCTGGGTCTTGAGGACAAGGACATCGAGGTCGACCTCGAACTCGCCGACGTGGGCGGCCCCAGCGCCGGCCTGCTCTTCTCCCTCGGCATCATCGACAAGCTGGAGGGTGACGGCAGCGGCGGCGACCTCACCGGCGGCCGCAACATCGCCGGCACGGGCACCATCGAGGCCGACGGCTCGGTGGGCGCGGTCGGCGGCGTCGCCCTGAAGACCCAGGCCGCCCGCCGCGACGGCGCGACCGTCTTCCTCGTCCCTAGCGCCGAGTGTGCCGACGCCAAGTCGGAACTCCCCAAGGGCCTGCGCCTGATCCCGGTCAGGACCCTGAAGGGCACGGTCCAGTCCCTGACCGCGCTGGCGAAGGGCACGGGCTCGGTCCCGAGCTGCTAACCCGCGAGCGCCGGCCTCGGCGGGGAGACCAGCCGCAGCCCCACTTCCACGAGGGTCCAGCCGAGCCGCGTGCGGAGGTCGCCCCGGCGCCCGACCGTCGCGGCGAGGCGATGGGCGTCGGCCCGCGCGCGGAGGTCGGCGGAACGTGCGTGGTGCAGGGCGAGATGGGTGTCGGGGTTCGTCATCGGGACCTCTCCGAGTCCGTGCTGATGGGGAAGGTGTGCGTGTGGACGCGGACCCGCTCCGCTCCGGGCGCGTCGTCCTCGTCCCGGTAGCTCTGCAGCAACTCGTGCATCCTGTCGATGAGTTCCTGTGCCCGGTCCGGGGTGAGGCGCAGCGTCCAGTCGCTCATGTCGGTGGCCTGCGCCCATGCGGGCTGCCAGTCCTCGCGCGTACCGACCCAGGTGGCGAGCTCGCGGGCGTGCGTGGAGGCGACCTCGTGCAGGAAGGTGTCCGCGGCGCCACGGGTGTCCGGGTCCGCGTCGGTGAGCAGGCCGGAGTCGAAGCTGATGCCTCCGTCGGCCGCCCGCCACCACCGCTCCCGCCCCTTGCCGCGCTCCGGCGCGTCCTCGACGAAGCCGTGCGCGGCGAGCTGGCGCAGGTGGTAGCTGGTGGCCCCGCTGGACTCGCCGAGCCGTTCGGCGAGCAGCGACGCGGTGGCGGGCCCGTCCTGCCGCAGGGCGCGCAGCAACTGCATGCGCAGGGGATGGGCGAGGCCTCGCAGGGAGCGGGCGTCGAGGTTGCGGACCTGTCGGTCCCGGGGCTCGGTCATGCGTACAAAGCTATCCTTGCATAGATTGCTTTGCAAGGGGTTCTTTGCACGTTGTCATCCCTCCCGTACGAACCCCTCCTGCACCAGCCAGTCCAGGGCCACCTGATGGGGATCCTCGCCGTCCACGTCCACCTTCGCGTTGAGGGTCTGCGCCACCGAGTTGTTCAGCTTCTTCGTGATCGGGTCGAGGACGCCCGCGATCGCCGGCCACTCCTTGAGGGTCTTGGTGTTGATCACGGGGGCGGCGTTGTAGTTGGGGAAGAACTTCTTGTCGTCCTCCATCACCACCAGGTTCATGGACTTGATGCGGCCGTCGGTGGTGAAGACCTCCCCGTAGGTGCAGCCGCCCTTCGCCGTCTGGGTGTAGATGATCCCGGTGTCCATCTGCGTGACCCGGGACGGCGGGATGTCCATGCCGTACGCCTTCTCCATGCCCGGCAGCCCGTCCGCGCGGTTGGCGAACTCGCCCTCCACGCACAGCGTCACGGCCGCGGGGTCGGACTTCGACAGCGCGGCCACCTCCGAGAGGGTTTTCGTGCCGTACTTCTTGGCGTTGGCCTGGTTCATCGCCAGGGCGTAGGTGTTGTTCAGGGCCGACGGCTCCAGCCAGGTCAGTCCGTTCTTCCGGTCCGCGTCGCGCACCGCCTCCCACTGACGGCGCGGGTCGGTGATGGGCTTGCTGTTGCCCAGGTAGGTGATCCAGGCCGTGCCCGTGTACTCGTAGCCGGCGTCCGCCTCACCGCTCTTGACCGCCTCGCGCGACCCCACGGACCCCTGGATGCCGGTCCGGTCGAGGACGTTGGCGCCCGCCGCCTCGAAGGCGATCCCCATGATGGCGCCCAGGATCAGCTGCTCGGTGAACTCCTTCGAGGTGACCGTGAGATCGGCGCCCTTCAGGGGCTCGCCCTGCCCGATCGACCCGGGCCGCACATCGTCGACCATGGGGGAGCCGCTGGTCAGTCCGCAGCCGGAGGCCAGCACCAGCGCCGTGGCGAGGTACAGCAACCGCCTCATCGGCCCACCTCCAGTCCCCGCGGCCGTAGCATCACTTCGGCGAGCGAGGCCAGCCAGTCCACCAGCAGGGCAAGCGTGACGGTGAGGACGGATCCCAGGATCAGTACGGGCATCCGCTGACTGGTGATACCGGTTGTGATCAGCGTACCCAGACCGCCCCCGCCGCCGAATGTCGCGAGCGTCGCCGTACCGACGTTCAGCACCAGCGCCGTACGGACGCCCGCCAGGATCAGCGGGACCGCCAGCGGCAGCTCCACCCGGCTCAGCACGCCCGTCGGCGACATGCCGATGCCCCGGGCCGCCTCCAGCAGCGTCGGGTCGTTCGCCTTGAGGCCGGAGATCGTGTTCGACAGCACCGGCAGGATGGCGTAGACGATGATGCCGATCAGGGCCGCCCTGCGGCCGATGCCGAGCCAGATCACCAGCAGGGCGAGCAGGCCGATCGCCGGGGTCGCCTGGCCCATGTTGGCGAACACCATCGCCACCGGGGTGACCTTCCGGAACGTCTTGCGGGTGAGCAGGATGCCCAGCGGGATCGCGATGATCAGCACGAAGAACGTGGAGATCGCGGTCAGCTGGATGTGCTGCCACAGCGCCTCGGACACCTGGCCGCCGGACAGCGCGTTCTCGGAGATGGTGTCCAGGTCGGCCTGCCGGAACCACAGCCAGGTCGCCAGCAGCAGGGCCACCACGAAGGCGGGCAGGAAGGTCAGCTTCTGCCAGGTGATGCGGGGGGCCGTCCGGGCCGGCGGGGGAGAGGGCTCCTGGTCGCCGGGCACCTCGCCCTCGTCACGGAAGGCATGCCCCCTGACGTCGTGCTCGCCGGGGGGACGGTTCTGCTCCGAAGAGGTGGTCACGCCTTGGGCTCCCCTCCGTGACCCTCCTGTTCCGCGTGCGTCTGGCCGGCCCGCGTCTCCTCCAGGTCGTGCTGGTGCTCCAGGGCGTCCAGCCGGTCGGCCTCCAGCAGCTCGTGCACGGAGTTCATCAGCGTCTCCATGTCGACCACGCCGGTGTACTCGCCCCGCCGTCCGGTCACCGCGACCCGCCCGGTGTTGTCCGTGAGGACGGCCTCCAGCGCGTCCCGCAGGGTCGCGTCCCGGGTCACCGTGTCGTGGACCAGGGTCCCGGCCCGCGCGAGCGAGCCCTTGGCCCGCATCAGATCGCCTCGCCTGAGCCACTTGTAGGGGCGGCCCCGCTTGTCCAGCAGCAGGATCTCGTTCGTGCCGCTGGAGCGGAGCCGGTTGAAGATGCTCTGGAGCGGGTCGTCCACGGTCACCGTCGGGTAGTCGGTGATCTCCACGTCCCGGACGCGCGTGAGGTTCAGCCGCTTCAGCGCCGCGCCGGCGCCCACGAAGCCGGAGACGAAGTCGTCCGCCGGGTTGGTGAGGATCGCCTCCGGGGTGTCGAACTGCGCGATGTGCGACCGCTCCCGCAGCACCGCGATGCGGTCACCCAGCTTGATCGCCTCGTCGAAGTCGTGCGTGACGAACACGATCGTCTTGTGCAGCTCGCGCTGGAGCCGGATCAGCTCGTCCTGGAGGTGGTCGCGCGTGATCGGGTCCACCGCGCCGAACGGCTCGTCCATCAGCAGCACCGGCGGATCGGCGGCCAGCGCCCGCGCCACGCCCACCCGCTGCTGCTGCCCGCCGGACAGCTGGCGCGGATAGCGGCCGTGGAACTCGACGGGATCGAGCCCGACGAGATCGAGCATCTCCTCGACCCGGTCACGGATTCGCGTCTTGGACCAGCCGATCATCCGCGGTACGAGCGCGATGTTCTGGGCGACCGTCATGTGCGGGAAGAGACCGGACGCCTGGATCGCGTAGCCGACCTTGCGGCGCAGCTTGACCGGATCGATGTGGGTCACGTCGTCACCGTTGATCCGGATACGCCCGCCCGACGGCTCGATCAACCTGTTGATCATCTTGAGGGTCGTCGACTTGCCGCACCCGGACGGGCCGACGAAGATGACCGTCTCGCCCGCCTTGATCTCCATGCTGACGTTGTCGACGGCGGGTTGCGGATTGCCGGCGTACCGCTTGCTGAGATTCTCCAGCTCGATGGTCGCCCCATGGGACTCGGACTCAGGCACGGATCCCCTTCGAAATGGTCAGCCGCCCGATCAGCACGTACGCGGCGTCGAACAGCAGGGCCAGGATGATGATGCCGACGGTGCCCGCGAGCACCTGGTTCAGCGCGTTCTTGCTGCCCAGCGAGGCGAGACCGCGGAAGATCAGATTGCCCAGGCCGGGACCCGAGGCGTACGCGGCGATGGCCGCGATGCCCATCAGCATCTGTGTGGAGACCCGGATGCCGGTCAGGATCGGCGGCCAGGCGAGGGGGAGCTCGATCCGCACCAGCCGCTTCGCCCGGGACATCCCGATGCCGGTGGCCGCGTCCACCAGCGTCGGATCGACGCCCCGCAGGCCCACGATCGCGTTACGGACGATCGGCAGCAGCCCGTACAGCGTCAGGGCGATCACGGTCGGCGGCACGCCCAGCCCCACCAGGGGGATCAGCAGACCGATCATGGCCAGCGACGGAATGGTGAGGATGGTCGAGGTGGCGAGGGTCGCCAGGTTGCCGCCCCATTCGGAGCGGTAGGTGGCCACGCCGATCAGCACACCGATCGCGGTCGCCACGACCATGCACTGGAAGACGACGCTGGCGTGCTGGTAGGCGTCGGTGAGCAGTTGCTGATGGCGGTTGCCGAGATACTCCCAGAAGTTCACACACCATCACCCCGCTGCTAGTGACTCCCGTCCGGCGCCTTCCCGCTGATCGTTCGTTCACTCATGAAGCGCCGCCTGTTCCACCAGCGGGATGATCCGCAGCGGAACGGGGTTCTCCATCACGATCGCCGTGGCGGCCCGCACGATCCCATCAAAACCGACGACCCGGTCGATCACACGCTGAAGATCGGCGTTCGAGCGGGCCACCAGCCGGCACAGCATGTCGCCGCTGCCGGTCGTGGTGTGCAGCTCCAGCACCTCAGGAACGGTCGCCAAGTGCGCCCGTACGTCGGGACCTTGTCCCTGCCGGATCTGGAGCGTTGCGAACGCGGTGACCGGATAGCCGAGGGCCGCCGGGTCCACCTGCGGGCCGAATCCACGGATGACGCCATTCGACTGAAGCCGGTCCAGCCGGGCCTGCACGGTGCCCCGCGCGACCCCGAGCCGACGGGACATCTCCAGCACGCCGATCCGCGGCTCCCGTGCGAGCAGCACGATGATCCGTCCGTCCAGCCGGTCGATCGTCATGGCAGCCTCCCGAAGTGGTCATCCTGTACAGAGCGCCCGCCGAATTGGGGAATCCACTGGTCAGTTTGCCCAGTAAAGACGCCAACTATTGCGCACCTTGCGTTGTCGGCGAGACGCTGCGGCCATGACGCAGACCACACACCACACTCCCGACACCGCACGGCAGGCCGACCCCTTCCCGGTCAAGGGAATGGACGCGGTCGTGTTCGCCGTGGGCAACGCCAAGCAGGCCGCGCACTACTACTCCACCGCCTTCGGCATGCGGCTGGTCGCCTACTCCGGACCGGAGAACGGCAGCCGTGAGACCGCCGCCTACGTGCTGGAGAACGGCTCCGCCCGGTTCGTGTTCACCTCGGTGATCAAGCCCGCCACCACCTGGGGCCACTTCCTCGCCGAGCACGTGGCGGCGCACGGTGACGGTGTCGTCGACCTCGCGATCGAGGTGCCGGACGCGCGGGCCGCGTTCGCCTACGCCGTCGCGCAGGGCGCCCGCCCGGTCGCCGAGCCGTACGAGCTGAAGGACGAGCACGGCACGGTCGTCCTCGCCGCGATCGCCACGTACGGCGAGACCCGGCACACCCTGGTCGAGCGGTCCGGCTACGACGGCCCCTACCTGCCGGGCTACGTGGCCGCCGAGCCGATGGTGGAGCCGCCCGCCCAGCGCACCTTCCAGGCGATCGACCACTGCGTGGGCAACGTCGAGCTGGGCCGGATGAACGAGTGGGTCGGCTTCTACAACAAGGTCATGGGCTTCACGAACATGAAGGAGTTCGTGGGCGACGACATCGCGACCGAGTACAGCGCGCTGATGTCGAAGGTGGTCGCCGACGGCACGCTCAAGGTCAAGTTCCCGATCAACGAGCCCGCCCTCGCCAAGAAGAAGTCCCAGATCGACGAGTACCTGGAGTTCTACGGCGGCGCGGGCGTCCAGCACATCGCGCTGAACACCAACGACATCGTCCAGACGGTCCGTACGATGCGCGCGGCCGGCGTGCGGTTCCTGGACACCCCCGACTCGTACTACGACACACTGGGCGAGTGGGTCGGTGAGACCCGCGTGCCGGTCGACACCCTGCGCGAACTGAAGATCCTCGCCGACCGCGACGAGGACGGCTATCTGCTGCAGATCTTCACCAAGCCGGTCCAGGACCGTCCGACCGTCTTCTTCGAGATCATCGAGCGGCACGGCTCGATGGGCTTCGGCAAGGGCAACTTCAAGGCCCTGTTCGAGGCCATCGAGCGCGAGCAGGAGAAGCGCGGCAACCTCTGACAGGCCGGGGTCAGGCCGCCGGAACAGGCACGTCCGGCGGCTCGCCCAGCGCCTGTAGCTTCTCCCGCGCCAGCGGCGCGAACAGCGGTGAGAAGTACGGGTTGATGCGCAGCGCCTCCTCCAGATGGCGCCGCGCGGGCCCGGGCAGGCCGAGGCTGTTCTCGATCATCCCGCGGTGGTAGGCGTACAGCGCGCTGCGTACGCCGCCCCCGTGCTCCTTGTCGGTCGCCCGCACCGCGTACTCCAGCGCCTCCTCGTTCTCCCCCGTGCGGTGCAGCGCCCACCCCAGGGCGTCGGCCACGGCGATCCCGGGCTGCTTGCGCCACTCGGCGCGCAGCACCCGTACGGCCTCCTCGGGATCGCCGTGGTCCGCCTCGTAGCGCCCCCGCACCAGCTCCTCGTCCACGCCACCGGCGGCGGCGCTGCGGACGTGCGCGTGCAGCAGGTCGTACTGCGCGCGGGCCGGCTGCTCCAGTCCCAGCGCCTCGTACAGCTCGCCCAGCTCCAGCGCGTACTGCGGCGACGGCCGCTCGGCGAGTGCCAGCCGGTACGCGCTCAGCGCCTCGTCCGTCCGCCCCAGCGCAGCCAGCGCGCGCGCCTGCCCGGCCTTCGCGCTCCGCTGGTCGGGGTCGGCGCGCACCGCCTCCTCGAAGTGCCGCAGGGCGACCTCCCGGTCCCCGCGCTCCCAGGCGAGCTGCCCGGCCCGCTCCAGCCAGGCCGCCCGCTCGGCCGGCGCCTCCGCGCCCGCCGCCGCGTCGGCCAGGGTGGCCACCGCGTCCTCACGCCAGCCCCGGTCCCAGTACACGGCGGCCGACCGGACCATCACGGCCCTGCCGGAGTGCAGTTTCTGGAGCCGCTCGAGGGTGCTGCGGGCGGCCTTGTAGTCGCCGACGCCCGTGTACGCCTCGATCAGCAGCGACTGCGTCGTCCAGCGCCTGCCGTCCGCCTTCACGGCGGCCTCGCCCCAGGTCCGCGCGGCCCGGAAGTCCCGGCGCGCGTTCGCCAGCGCCGTCATGCCCTCCAGCGCCCCGGCGTTGCCCGGCCGCACCTTCAGCGAGGTACGCAGCGCCCGCTCGGCGGTCGGGTAGTAGGCGGCGTCGGCGGTCCGCCGCCCCCGCTCCACGTACGCCGTGCCCAGCACCGCCCACGCGCGCGCGTCCCCGGGATGTGCCCGCAGATGCCGCTCGCGCTCACCGATGAGCACCGCCAGATCCCGCAGCGCGGGCGGCACCCCGGCCCGCATCGCGGCCAGCGCCACCTCGGCGGGGCCCGGCGCGGGCGGCGGTGCGGGCCGTGGCTGCGGGCGCTCCAGCCACAGCAGCCCGCCCACAGCGAGGGCACCCACGAACAGGCCGAGCAGCACGCCCATGACGAGCCGGGTACGCCACCGGCCGGTACCCCTGCCCGCGCCCAGCGGATCGCTCGCCCCGTTCCCCGTGCCGGTCCTGACGGCGGTCTTCACACCGGTCTTCATGGCGGACACTGTGCGCCAGTACGACGACCGGGTCCCGGCACGGAGACGGTGCCGCTGACGGGGTTCACACCGATGGCCCCGGGTGACACTCTGTGATCATGAGCCGTATCCAAGCCCCTCCCGACGAAGCGCAGGGCAACCTCACGGACCGGCTGCTCGCGGGCCTGCCGGCCGAGGCCGTCCTCACCGACCCCGACATCACCGTCTCCTACGCCAACGACATGGCGAGCTTCTGCCCGGCCGGCACCCCGGCCGTGGTCGTGCTGCCCCGTACGGTCGAGCAGGTCCAGCACGTCATGCGCGTCGCCACCGAGCTGCGCGTCCCCGTGGTCCCGCAGGGCGCCCGAACCGGCCTGTCCGGCGGGGCCAACGCCACCGAGGGCTGCGTCGTGCTGTCCCTGACGAAGATGGACCGGATCCTGGAGATCAGCCCGGTCGACCGCATCGCCGTGGTCGAACCCGGCGTCGTCAACGCCGCCCTCTCCCGCGCCGTCGGCGAACACGGCCTCTATTACCCGCCGGACCCCTCCAGCTGGGAGATGTGCACCATCGGCGGCAACATCGGCACCGCCTCGGGCGGCCTGTGCTGCGTGAAGTACGGCGTGACCGCCGAGTACGTCCTCGGCCTCGACGTCGTCCTCGCCGACGGCCGCCTGATGTCCACCGGCCGCCGTACCGCCAAGGGCGTCGCCGGGTACGACCTGACCCGCCTGTTCGTCGGCTCCGAGGGCTCCCTCGGCATCGTCGTACGGGCCGTCCTGGGCCTGCGGCCCAAGCCGCCGCAGCAACTGGTGCTGGCCGCCGAGTTCGCCTCCGCGGCCGCCGCCTGCGACGCCGTGTGCCGGATCATGGCGGGCGGGCACGTGCCCTCTCTCCTCGAACTGATGGACCGTACGACGGTCAAGGCCGTCAACGACATGGCCGCCATGGGGCTGCCGGAGACCACCGAGGCGCTGCTGCTCGCGGCCTTCGACACCCCGGACCCGGCCGCCGACCTGGCCGCACTCGGCGCGTTGTGCGAGGCCGCCGGCGCCACCCAGGTCGTCCCGGCGGACGACGTGGCCGAGTCCGAACTGCTCCTCCAGGCACGGCGGCTGTCGCTCACCGCGCTGGAGGCCGTCAAGGGCACCACGATGATCGACGACGTGTGCGTGCCCCGCTCCCGGCTCGGCGACCTGATCGAGGGCGTCGAGCGCATCGCCGAGAAGTACCGGCTCACCATCGGGGTGGTCGCCCACGCGGGCGACGGCAACACCCACCCGACCGTGTGCTTCGACGCCCAGGACCCTGACGAGTGCGCCCGCGCCCGTGAGTCCTTCGACGAGATCATGGCCCTCGGCCTGGAGCTCGGCGGCACGATCACCGGCGAACACGGCGTGGGCGTGCTGAAGAAGGAGTGGCTGGCGCGCGAGATCGGCCCCGTCGGGGTGGAGATGCAGCGGGCGGTCAAGCAGGCGTTCGACCCGCTGGGGATCCTCAATCCCGGCAAGCTGTTCTGAGGCGGCACCGGTCTCACCGGGCCAGCAGCCGGTCCAGACCGTCGTCGATGCCGAGCCGCTCGCCCTCACAGCCCGGAGGCACCAGGCGCAACGTGCGCTCCAGCCAGGCCGACACCTGCGCCGCCGGTGCCTCCAGCAGGGCGTCCCCGTCGGGTGAACTCAGCGCCATCAACACGGCGACACGCCCGCCCGACTTCGCCGGCCACACCCGTACGTCCCCGTGCCCGCACGGCCGGAACACCCCCTCGACCAGCAGGTCCCGGGCGAACGTCCAGCTGACGGGGTGCTCGGAGTCGATGTGGAAACAGATGTGCACGGCGTACGGGTCGTCGGTGCGGTAGGCCAGGCGGGCCGGCACCGGGATGCCGCGCTCCGGCGACAGGATGAGTTTCAGCTCCAGTTCGCGCTCCACCACGGTGTGCATGGCGTGCCTCTCTCCTCGGTCGGGGGCCCTGGCGTGGGGCCCGTACCCGACAAGAGCGGCAAGGGGCGGGAGCGTTACGCGGGTTCTCCGGAGTTCTTTCGCGGCAGGGGGCGGCCTAGCACAACCGTGCTCGAAAGGGGCGGGTCCGGCGGGACGGGCGGTGAGGGTTGCGCCGGTCTGATAGATGTGGAGACCCCCATAACACCCCCGAGCAGATACGGGACGACGGACATGAGCGCCCCAACCCCGGCACCAGGCGACGACAGGCCCCGCGAGGGCTATTACCCGGACCCCTCCATTCCTGGATATGTCCGGTACTGGAACGGAGCCGCCTGGGTGCCGGGCACCAGTCGCCCGGCCCCGGCCGACGGCGAGCCGCTCGCCCCGCCCTCCGGCACGCGCCCCGCGCGGCCCGCCGTCGAGGAGACCGGGCCGCACTTCTTCGACGAGGACCCCGCGCCCGGACGCCAGGACGCCCAGCACGGCAGCCGTCCCGAGCCCGCCTCCGCGTGGGGCGCCGACCGCTCCCGGCAGTCCGGCTTCGGCGGCGACCAGGACCGGCGCGTCGCCTGGCCCGCGGCCCAGGGCGCGGACCCGCGCGTCCCGGCGGACCCGTCCGCCCGGCCGGACGGCGGCGCCGCCCGCACGGACGGCGCGACGGCGCCCCCCGAGTTCCCGGCTTCGCCCGAACACGGGGGACCCCCCTCGCCTGCCGGGTCCGAACAGCCGTCGTCCGGCAACACGTTCGTGTTCCGTCGTCCGACCGCCAAGGCGCAGGGTGCGGGCGGTGCGGAGGATGCCCCCGAGGACCCGGGCACCATGACGTTCCGTGCGCTCACCCCGCGCACGGGGCAGCAGGACGGGGCGCACGGCGGGGGCACCGGGACACCGGGCACCGCCGCTTCCGGCTCCCCGGCGTCGGGACCGATGACCGCCCCTCAGCCGGGCCCTTCCGGCCCGGCGGCACCCGGCCCCGCCCCGTCCGGCGGCCAGGCCGCCCCCGGCTGGGCACCCCCGCCAGGCCAGCAGCCGGCCGGCGCCCCCGGCTTCGGTGCCGGGAAGGCGGCCGCCGCCCGCGCCGCTGCGTCCCAGGCTCCGGCGCCCGCCCCGCAGTCCGCGAGCGTCCCCCACCAGGCCCAGGCCGCCGCCCCCGTCACGTCGGGCTCCGGCGGCGGTCAGTCCTCCTGGGCGCAGCAGGTGCACCGGCTCGCCGGCACCTCCGGCGGCGCCCCCGACGAGCAGCCCGTCGCCCCGTGGAAGCCCCCCGTCGAGGACGTGTTCCAGGCGGCGGCGCGACGGCAGGCCGAGGCCCGCCCGGCCGGCCTCGGCAAGCGGCTGACCGCCCGGCTGATCGACACCGTGGTCGTCGCGGGCGTCACCGCGGTCGCCGCCGTGCCGCTCGGCACGCAGGCCCTCGACCACGTCCAGAGCAAGATCGACGAGGCCAAGCTCTCCGGCCGGACGGTCACCGTCTGGCTGCTGGACGGCACGACAGCGGCGTACCTCGGCATCGTCCTCGCCGTGCTGCTCGTCTTCGGCGTCCTCTACGAGGCGCTGCCCACCGCCAAGTGGGGGCGCACGCTGGGCAAGAAGCTGCTCGGCCTGGAGGTGCGGGACATCGAGGGCCACGACGCCCCGTCCTTCGGCGCGGCCCTGCGCCGCTGGCTCGTCTACAGCGTCCCCGGTCTGCTCTGCTTCGGCCTCATCGGTGTGCTGTGGTGCCTCTTCGACCGGCCGTGGCGCCAGTGCTGGCACGACAAGGCCGCACACACGTTCGTCGCGGGCTGACGGGAGGGCCGTCCGGAGCGTCTGTCGGGGGCCGGTACTCCGGACGGCCCCTCGCCGGATGCGGAGCCGCGGGGTTCGCGGTCGACTCGGGCCATGAGCACCGAACCGCCCCCCGGTTCCGGCGGGCAGCCGCCGGAGGACGACCCGTTCAAGAAGCAGCCCCCGCCCGGCGAGGGGGCCGGCTCGCCGTACGACAGGCCCCCGGGCGGCGGTGAGCAGCCCCCGCCCCCCGGCGGCGGCCCGTACGGCGGTGGACCCTACGGTGGCGGGCCGCAGAGCGGCGGGCCCTACGGCGGCGGCCCGTACGGCGGTGGCGAGCACCCCGGCGATCCGCTCGCCGGTATGCCCCCGCTCGCCGACAGCGGCAAGCGCACGGTGGCCCGGATCATCGACATGGTGCTGGTCGGCATCGTGGTCTGGCTGATCACCTGGGGCTTCAACGTGGACGAGTACCAGGTGGACGCCGACCGGGTCGACGTCGGCGACTCCGTGGCGCAGTCCGTCATCGCGGCCGTGCTCTACATCGCGTACGACACGATCATGATCGCCAAGTCGGGTCAGACCCTCGGCAAGAAATGGCTGAACATGCGCGTGGCACATCTCGACAACGGAGCCACGCCTTCCGTTCAGGCCTCGCTGCTCCGCGCGGCGGTGCTGTGGATTCCGTTCGCGTTCTGCTGCGCCTGCGTCTGGACGGCGATCTGCGGCGGCTGGAGCTTCTTCGACAGGCCCTACAAGCAGGGGCTGCACGACAAGGCGGCGAAGACGGTGGTGGTCAGCACCACGTGACCCGGTCGGCACGACGGCGGGCCCGTCACCTGGGAGGTGACGGGCCCGCCGTGCCGTGTGCTGCTTGTGTCTTCCTCAGTGGGCCGTGGGTTCCCGTACGGGCTCGCGGCGCACCGTCGCCGGCCTCGGCGGCGCGATGTCGGTGGCGGGCCGTTGCGCGGGTATCGGGGTTCGCTTCGGCATGGGCACCGTCATGGCGACCAGCAGCCCGAGCAGGAGTGCCGCGACGGCGATGACCGCGATCCCCGCACCCGAACTCGTCTGTGACAGCAGCAGCATGGCGAGGGTCGAGAAGATCACGGCGCACGAACCGTAGGCGAGCTGTGCGGCGGTCGGACGAGGCATGGCAATCGTGTCCTCGAAGAATGGGGGTGGACTCCCCCCGTGCCTCACGCTGCGGGGGAGGGTGCGGACTGAATCTATTCGCGTGCATGCCCGACCGGAACGAACCGTAAGCGTGACCTGACCAACAGTGCCGATGCACAGGGGGCGCACCGAGTCATGTCGGCCACCGGATCGGCCGTCCCGCGCGCCCGGAGAACGAGTCCCGACTTGTTCGGTAAGCGAAATGTCATCTCCGCATAGTGCAGTTGTCCTGCGCAAGTCAAGGTCTGTCTTTTCTCCGCAACCTCTAGTCAAATGTCGGCACTTGACTACACGCGTTGATCAGGCGCGCGCGGACGCACCACCTCCATCACCCCCCTTTCCGCGCGCCCCGGACGCTGGGGAGGAACTCAAGTGACCAGCAGACCCTGGACGTTGAGAGCTGCCGCGACCGCGGTCGCACTCGCCGCGGCCACCGCCACGCTCTCCGGCCTCACCGTGGCCCAGGCGGACTCGGCCGGCCCGGCGGCCAAGACGCCCGCCGCCGACCGGCATGACCCCGCGTCGCCGGAGAACCACAAGGGCCACGAGCACAACCTCGACGGCCCGCTGAGCAAGACGGTCGAGGCCCAGCGTGAAGAGGCGCTGAAGCAGGTCATATCCGGCCAGGCCTCCGTGAAGCAGCGCGACGGCTCGAGGGTCGTGCAGCTCAAGAGCAAGAAGGGCGACGCCAAGTACGTCGAGCTGGGCCGGGAGAAGACCGACAAGATCTTCACCATCCTGGTCGAGTTCGGCGACAAGACGGACCCCCGCTACGGCGGCACCGCGGGCCCGCTGCACAACCAGATAGCCAAGCCGGACCGCAAGAAGGACAACTCCACGGCCTGGCAGGCCGACTACGACCAGCAGCACTTCGAGGACCTGTACTTCGGTTCCGGCAAGGGCGTCGACTCGGTCAAGACGTACTACGAGAAGCAGTCCTCCGGCCGCTACTCGGTCGACGGCGAGGTCTCGGACTGGGTCAAGGTCCCCTACAACGAGGCCCGCTACGGCAACAACGCCTGCGGCGACACCAACTGCCCGAGCGTGTGGAACGTCGTCAGTGACGGCCTGAACGCCTGGGTCGCCCAGCAGAAGGCGGCCGGCCGCACCGACGCGCAGATCAAGGCGGACGCCGCGCGGTTCGACGAGTGGGACCGTTACGACTTCGACGGTGACGGCGACTTCAACGAGCCCGACGGCTACATCGACCACTTCCAGGTCGTGCACGCCGGCGAGGACGAGTCCGCGGGCGGCGGTGCCCAGGGCACCGACGCGATCTGGGCCCACCGCTGGTACGCCTTCGGCACGGACGCCGGCGCCACCGGCCCCGAGCAGAACAAGCTCGGCGGCACGCAGATCGGCTCCACCGGCATCTGGGTCGGCGACTACACGGTCCAGCCGGAGAACGGCGGACTCGGCGTCTACGCCCACGAGTACGGTCACGACCTCGGTCTGCCGGACCACTACGACACCGCGGGCGGCGAGAACTCCACCGGCTTCTGGACGCTGATGTCGTCCGGCTCGTGGCTCGGCACCGGCAAGAACGAGATAGGCAACCTCCCCGGCGACATGACCGCCTGGGACAAGCTCCAGCTGGGCTGGCTGAACTACGACACCGCCAAGGCCGGGGTCAACTCCTGGCACAAGCTGGGCGTCGCCGAGTACAACACGAAGCACAAGCAGGCGCTGGTCGTCCAGCTGCCGAAGAAGGCCGTCACCACCGAGATCATCGCTCCCTCCGAGGGACAGACCCAGTGGTGGAGCGGCAGCGGTGACAACCTCAAGAACACGCTGACGCGTTCGGTCGACCTCACCGGCAAGTCGTCCGCCGAGCTGACCTTCGACGGCTGGTACGACATCGAGGCCAACTACGACTACCTCTACGCCGAGGTCTCGACCGACGGCGGCGCCAACTGGACCGCCGTCGACGGCACGGTGGACGGCCGGCCGGTCCCGCGTGACGGCAGCGACAAGCCCGCCCTGCACGGCACGCTCGACGGGTACAAGAAGTTCGCGTACTCGCTCGACGCCTACGCCGGCCAGAAGATCGGCCTGCGCTTCCGCTACCAGACCGACGGCGGCGTGGCCCAGAAGGGCTTCACGGCCGACGCGATCAAGGTGACCGCGGACGGTGCGCCCGTCTTCTCCGACAACGCCGAGGCCGCGGACGCCGCTTGGACGGCCGCCGGCTTCTCCCGCGTCGGCGCGTCCTTCACCAAGGACTACGCGCAGTACTACATCGCCGAGAACCGGCAGTACGTGTCGTACGACGAGACGCTCAAGACCGGTCCGTACAACTTCGGTTTCACGGAGCGCCCGGACTGGGTGGAGCACTACGCGTACCAGAACGGCCTGTTGATCTGGAAGTGGGACACCTCCCAGCAGGACAACAACACCAGTCAGCACGCGGGTACCGGTCTGGTGCTGCCGATCGACTCCCACCCGACCGCGCTCAAGTGGGCCGACGGCACGCTGATGCGCAACCGCATCCAGGCCTACGACTCGCCGTTCAGCCTCGGCCGCACCGACGGCATGACGCTGCACAAGGCGGACGTGGCGAAGTACATCCCGGGGTCGAAGGGTGTCCCGGTCTTCAACGACCGCACCGGTGACTACTACGACGAGTCGAACCCGACCGGCGGCGTCAAGATCACTGACACCAACACGAAGATCAAGATCCTGAAGGAGGCCTCGAACGGCTCGACGGTCGAGCTGGAGGTTGGCCCCGCGGGTAGGTAGTCGGTATCCGCCCAGGTCAGAGCGTGATCGGCGGTGACCCCCTGGCGGGTCACCGCCGATCCGTGTTTAGGTGCGTCCTGTGGTTCTCTTATTGACACCGGCTGATACGGGGGTATGAAGACATGGCCGCAGGAGGTTTCTGCAAGCTGCCGAACGGCACGGTGGTGGTGGCGCTGAACCTGCCCAGCCCCGCCGCCGACGGGTCCGCCGCGGTGCGTGTGCTCGTCCACGCCCAGAACCGGGCGCGCGCCCTGACCAGGCTGCGCAACCTGGGGCTGCGGGCGGTCTACCTGCGCGGCAACGCGGCCCCACCCAGCCCGGACGAGATCACGGCGGTCCTGCACCATCCGGACGGCCTGATATGGCGCACGGCCCCCGACGCGACCCTCGGCGGCCCCGACCTCACCCAGGAACTCTGGCGCCCGATCCGGGCCCTCCTGCGCCGCCCCACGGCCCAGATGTGACCCACCCGAGCGATCCCCGCCCAGGGGCCCGGACGGACGAACCCCTGCTGCCTTGACCGGGCTCCGGCAGCAGCACACCTCCGACGACCGCACCCGGCCGAAAGGGCTCCTCCGCTCGGTGTCCCGGGCCTCCAGCGGCCATGCCCGGCCGCACGGGCGGCGGGCCACCGGAGCGGCCGTCCTTGCCCGGCTGCGGCGTCCGGGTGCTGCCCGGCGGCCCGCTTGCCCGAGCGGGTTCGGAAGGGCTCAGACGACCGGCTTCCCCGACAGTTCCACGCCCGCCTCGCGCAGCTCCTCCAGGGCTCTTTCCGTGGTCGCCTCCGCGACGCCCGCCGTGAGGTCCAGCAGGACGTGGGTGCGGAAGCCCTCGCGGGCCGCGTCGAGGGCCGTCGCGCGTACGCAGTGATCGGTCGCGATGCCGACCACGTCCACCTCGTCGATCTGCCGCTCGCGCAGCCAGTCGGCCAGCGAGGTCCCGTTCTCGTCGACGCCCTCGAAGCCGCTGTACGCCGCCGCGTACGCGCCCTTGTCGAAGACCGCGTCGATGGAGCCGGAGGCGACGGCCGGGGCGAAGTTCGGGTGGAAGCCGACCCCCTCCGTGCCCGCGACGCAGTGCGCGGGCCAGGAGTGCGCGAAGTCGGGGTTGTCCGCGAAGTGGCCACCGGGCGCGATGTGATGGTCACGGGTCGCGACCACATGGCGGTACCCGGCGGGAGCCTGCCCGATCAGCTCGGTGATCGCGGCGGCCACATCGGCACCCCCGGTCACCGCGAGACTGCCCCCCTCGCAGAAATCGTTCTGCACGTCTACGACGATCAAGGCGCGGCGCATGGTCGGTGTCCTTCGGCTATGGGGTCTGTCGACTGTCGTCCCGGCGGTTCGGTACGGGTCGGTGCGGAGCCTGGTGCTGAGGGGGCGCGGGCCCGTCCGGCGGGTGCATCTGAAACTCCGAGCCTAGAGACTCCGGGCACGCGGCGGGAGGGGGCGCTACGGGGCGCGTACGCACGCGCCCCGCCGGACCGCGCTAGCCCTCGGTCGCGTACTCCGTCGGGAGAACCGGCTCCCCCCGGGACAGCTGGGTCGCCGACAGGGGCAGGTCGGCGCGGGCGGCGATGTGCCGATCGCGGGTGGCGTCGAGCGGCTCGCGGGCGACCACCTCGCCGCCCTTGACCAGCTCGACCAGCAGCTGCCGGTCGGCCAGCCCCGCCGGGACGGCCCCCGTGCCGACGACCTCCGCCTCGGCCACGCCCTGCCCGTCCAGCCGCCGGGCGGCCCACTTGCGGCCCCCGATGGAGATCTTGCCGCTGGACGACTTCTTCGCCACCGGCACGAGCGGCGCCTTCGGGTCCTCGGACTCGGCGCGGGCGACCAGTTTGTAGACCATCGAGGCCGTCGGGTGCCCGGAGCCGGTGACCAGCTGGGTGCCGACGCCGTACGCGTCCACGGGCGCCGCCGCCAGTGAGGCGATGGCGTACTCGTCGAGGTCCGAGGTCACGATGATCCTCGTGCTCGTCGCGCCCAGCTCGTCCAGCTGCTGACGCACCCGGTGCGCGACCAGCAGCAGATCCCCCGAGTCGATCCGCACGGCCCCCAGCTCGGGCCCGGCGACCTCCACCGCCGTACGGACGGCCTCCGCGACGTCGTACGTGTCCACCAGCAGGGTCGTCCCCCGCCCCATGGACTCGACCTGGGCCTGGAAGGCGTCGCGCTCGCGGTCGTGGAGCAGGGTGAAGGCGTGGGCGGAGGTGCCCACCGTCGGGATCCCGTAGCGGAACCCGGCGGCCAGGTCCGACGTGGAGGCGAAGCCGCCGACGTACGCGGCCCGCGCGGCGGCGACCGCGGCGAGCTCGTGGGTGCGCCGGGCGCCCATCTCGATCAGCGGGCGGCCCCCGGCGGCCGAGGACATCCGGGAGGCCGCCGCGGCGATCGCGGAGTCGTGGTTGAGGATGGACAGGATCACCGTCTCCAGCAGCACGCACTCGGCGAAGCTGCCCTCGACCCGCATGATCGGCGATCCCGGGAAGTACACCTCGCCCTCGGGGTAGCCCCAGATGTCGCCGGAGAAGCGGTAGCCGGCGAGCCAGTCGAGGGTCTCCTCGCCGACGATCTCGCCCTCCCGCAGGAAGCGCAGGACGTCCGCGTCGAAGCGGAAGTTCTCGACGGCGTCCAGGACGCGGCCGGTCCCGGCCACCACGCCGTACCGGCGCCCCTCCGGCAGCCGCCGGGTGAAGACCTCGAAGACGCTGCGTCGCCCGGCGGTGCCGGCCCGCAGCGCGGCCTGGAGCATCGTCAGCTCGTACTGGTCCGTGAAGAGGGCGGTCGAGGGGACGTCCACCGGCAGCCCAAGGTCCGCTGTGTTCATGGCAACCGATGCTACACCCCATTTCGTCAGTGTGACGATTTGTGGAGCCCATGGCAGCATGGGAGTTGTGACGTCAGCCGCTCCCATCGAGATCGAACGCACCGAGTCGGCTCAGGAGGTCTCTGCCGTACCAGAGCCGGACGTCCCCTGGGTCACGATCGTGCACAACGACCCGGTCAACCTCATGAGCTATGTGACGTACGTCTTCCAGTCGTACTTCGGCTACTCCAAGGACAAGGCCACCAAGCTCATGCTCGACGTCCACCACAAGGGCCGGGCGGTCGTCTCCAGCGGTAGCCGCGAGGAGATGGAACGCGACGTGCAGGCCATGCACGGCTACGGTCTGTGGGCCACCCTCCAGCAGGACCGGAAGTAGCGATCGCCGCCATGCCAGGAACCTTCGAACCGCTCCCCGGCGGCGGCGCGGCCGTCGCCCTCGACGACGTCGAGATCTCCATCATCCGCTCGCTGGCCGTCCAGCTGCTGGAACTCATCGGCCCCGGCCCCGGCGAGGACGCCTCCGCGGACCCGCTGGCCGAGCTGTTCGCCGAGGGCCCGAGCGAACCGCCCTCCGACCCGGTGCTCCGCCGCCTGTTCCCGGACGCCTACAGCGACCCCGAGCGGCCCGAGGAGGACGAGGAGCAGCAGGCGCACTCCGCCGAGTTCCGCCGCTACACCGAGAACGACCTGCGGGCCGGCAAGCGGGAGAACGCCCTGGCGGTGATCCGCTCGCTGGACGAGCTGGCCTCCCCCGGGGACGGCGGGGCGGTGCTCCAGCTGACCCCGGAGCGGTCCCAGCAGTGGCTCGGCGCCCTCAACGATCTGCGCCTCGCGATCGGCTCCCGGCTGGAGATCTCCGAAGAGGACGACACAGATCTGCTCTACCGGCTGCCGGACGAGGACCCGCGCAAGCCCATGGTGATGGCCTATCTCTGGCTCGGCGGGCTCCAGGAGACACTGATCTCCACCCTTTCGCCCTGATTGTGAAGGCGATGTGTTCGCTCAGCGGACGCTCAATTCCGGATAACGATCCTGTCACCGCTGTGGCCGGTTTTAGGCCTTTAGGTGTCCGTTTGTCCGGTTCTTCCTGTGTCGTGCGCCACACACTCCCCGGGCGATCAGTGTTGCGGCCGTGATAAATCTTCACGACCGCCCGGCGAACACCACCCTTATGTCGCGCCGGGTGCGCCACCGAGCCGACGACCGTCGGCCAGGCACGAGCGGCCTTGGGAGGGTTGCTCAGCTCCATCAATCCGGGGGGATCGAAACCCGATCCGAGGCCGACGAGAGGTCCGGGTCGGCATGGAGAAAGGCGCACAACACATGGCCTCTGAGAAGGTCACGGACGCTCCTGAAGAGGGATACGAGCGCGGGCTCGGCAGCCGTCAGGTCCAGATGATCGCGATCGGCGGCGCCATCGGCGTCGGCCTCTTCCTGGGTGCCGGGGCGAACATCGCCAAGGCCGGCCCCAGCCTGATCCTGATGTACGCCCTCGCCGGCGTGATCATCTTCTTCATCATGCGGGCGCTCGGCGAGCTCCTGCTCTACCGCCCCGTCTCGGGTTCCTTCGCGGAGTACTCCCGCGAGTTCCTCGGCCCGTTCTTCGGCTACTTCACCGGCTGGACGTACTGGCTGATGTGGGTCGTCACCGGCATGGCGGAACTGACCGCCGCCGCGATCTACGTCAACTACTGGTTCCCGTCCATTCCACAATGGGTGACGGCGCTGGTCTTCCTGGTGATCCTGTTCGGGGTCAACCTGATCTCCGTGAAGCTCTTCGGTGAGCTGGAGTTCTGGTTCTCGATGGTCAAGGTCACCGCCCTGATCGGCATGATCGTGATCGGCCTCGGCGTGCTGACCTTCGGTTTCAGCAGCGCCGGTGACACGGCCGCCGTCTCCAACCTCTGGGCCTTCGACGGCTTCTTCCCCAAGGGCATCGGCTCGTCCCTGATGACCCTCCAGGGCGTCATGTTCGCCTACCTCGCCGTCGAGCTGGTCGGCGTCACCGCCGGCGAGTCCGAGAACCCCGAGAAGACCCTCCCCAAGGCGATCAACACCCTGCCGTGGCGCATCGCCCTGTTCTACGTCGGTGCCCTCACCGTCATCCTCTGCGTCGTGAAGTGGACCGAGTTCGCGCCAGGCGTCAGCCCCTTCGTCGAGGCCTTCGCGCAGATCGGCATCCCGGCGGGCGCGGCCATCGTCAACTTCGTCGTGCTCACCGCGGCGCTGTCGTCCTGCAACTCCGGCATGTACTCGACGGGCCGCATGCTGCGGAACCTGGCCGAGAGCGGCGAGGCCCCGCGGGCCTTCACCAAGCTGTCGTCGACCAAGACGCCCGCCCTGGGCATCCTCGTCTCCGTGTGCTTCATGGGCATCGGCGTGGTCCTGAACTACGTCGTCCCGGAGAAGGCCTTCGGCTACGTCACCTCCATCGCCACCGCCGCCGGCATCTGGACCTGGCTGATGATCCTGGTCAGCCACGTCCTGTACCGCCGCGCGGTCGAGGCGGGCCGGCTGCCCGCCTCCTCCTTCCCGGCACCGGGTGGCGCGAAGTGCTCGTACGTCGCCATCGCGTTCCTGCTCTTCGTGACCGGCATCATCGCCTACGACGCGGACGCCCGCGTCTGCCTCTACGTGATGGCCGGCTGGGCCGCCGCCCTGGGGATCGGCTGGATGATCCTCAAGGCACGCAACCCGCAGATCGCCGAACGCCGCACGTCGGAGTTCGAGAAGGTCGGCTGACCAACGCGAGGACGTCCGGCGGCAGCGAGCACTCGTGGTGCTCCCTGCCGCCGCCGCTCAGGGCGTCCGGCATGTGGGCCGTCCCGTACCACCCCTCGGTACGGGACGGCCTTCTGCTTATCCTGACCGTCATGCTGACCATCACCCAGGACCTGTACGACCGGATCGTCGCCCACGCGCGTGAGGACCACCCCGACGAGGCGTGCGGCGTGGTCGCGGGCCCGGTGGGCGAGGGCCGCCCCGAGCGCTTCATCCCGATGCTGAACGCCGCCCGCTCGCCCACGTTCTACGAGTTCGACTCCGGCGATCTCCTCAAGCTCTACCGTGAGATGGACGACCGTGACGAGGATCCGGTGATCATCTACCACTCGCACACGGCGACCGAGGCCTACCCCTCCCGCACGGACATCTCCTACGCCAACGAGCCCGGCGCCCACTACGTCCTCGTCTCCACCGCCGACACCGACGGTCTCGGCGACTTCCAGTTCCGTTCCTTCCGGATCGTCGAGGGCGAGGTCACGGAGGAGGAGGTCAGGGTCGTGGAAACCTACTGATCCCGGGATTCGGTCAGAATTCATCCACCATCCGAGATCACATTCCAGGACCCGGACCAGGAATCGATACGATGAGCCCATGGTTTTCCTCGACGTGAGCGACAAGACGCCGGGCGCCCTGCTCGTGGCGCGGCTGCACGTCGACCTGTGCAGGCTCGCCAGCGCCATCTGTTGACGCCGACGCCTGCCGCCGTACGGCCGTGAGCCGCGGCGCGACGTACGCACGACCTGCTGTCACCGCGCTGCCGCGCGCCCACCGAACCTGACTTCTCCCGACAGGAGCCCTGAGCCATGGCCATCGAGGTCCGCATCCCCACCATCCTCCGCCAGTACACCGACGGTCAGAAGGCCGTCGACGGCACCGGGGCCACCCTCGCCGACCTGTTCGCCGACCTCGACACCCGGCATGCGGGCATCCAGGCCCGCATCGTGGACGGAGACCAGCTGCGCCGCTTCGTCAACGTCTATCTGAACGACGAGGACGTCCGCTTCCTCGACGGCATCAACACCAAGCTGACCGACGGCGACAACGTCACGATCCTGCCGGCCGTGGCCGGCGGCATGGCCTGAGGCCCCGGCCCCGATGCGATACGACTCCCCGCTGGCAGCGGTGGGCAACACCCCGTTGGTGCGCCTGCCGCGGCTCTCGCCGTCCGCCGAGGTCCGGATCTGGGCCAAGCTGGAGGACCGCAACCCGACCGGCTCGATCAAGGACCGCCCGGCCCTGCACATGATCGAGCAGGCGGAGAAGGACGGCCGGCTCACCCCGGGCTGCACCATCCTGGAGCCGACCTCCGGCAACACCGGCATCTCCCTCGCCATGGCGGCCAAGCTCAAGGGCTACCGCATGGTGTGCGTGATGCCCGAGAACACCTCGCAGGAACGCCGGGACCTGCTCGGCATGTGGGGCGCGGAGATCATCTCCTCCCCGGCCGCGGGCGGCTCGAACACCGCCGTACGCGTTGCCAAGGAGCTGTCCGCCGAGCACCCCGAGTGGGTGATGCTCTACCAGTACGGCAACCCGGACAACGCCGGCGCGCACTACGCCACCACCGGCCCGGAGATCCTCGCCGACCTGCCCTCCCTCACGCACTTCGTCGCCGGCCTCGGCACCACGGGCACCCTCATGGGCGTCGGCCGCTTCCTGCGCGAGCAGCGGCCGGACGTGAAGATCGTCGCCGCCGAGCCGCGCTACGACGACCTGGTGTACGGCCTGCGCAACCTCGACGAGGGCTTCGTACCGGAGCTGTACGACGCCTCCGTGCTGACCACCCGCTTCTCGGTGGGCTCCGCCGACGCGGTCACCCGCACACGTGAACTGCTCCAGCAGGAGGGCATCTTCGCGGGCGTCTCCACCGGCGCGGCCCTGCACGCGGCGATCGGCGTCGGCAACAAGGCGCTGAAGGCCGGCGAGAGCGCGGACATCGTGTTCGTCGTGGCGGACGGCGGCTGGAAGTACCTCTCCACGGGCGTCTACACGGCGGCGACGACGGAGGAAGCGATCGAGACCCTGCGGGGGCAGCTCTGGGCGTGAGCAACGCCCCCGCGAGCGTCAGAACCTAGGTCGTCAGGTGGCGGACCTGGTCCCACAGGACCGGGTCCACCACCCCGACCCGGCGCCGGAAGTCCCACAGCGCGACCTCGCGCAGTTCGTCCGTCTCCAGGAAGCTCGTCCGGCCCTGGGTGTCGCCGACCGAGCCCGGCGGCAGCGGGATCACCCCGGCCCGCTCGTCGTGGTACTTGCTGGTGATCTTCGCGACCGTCGCCCGCCGCCCGTGCACCGCCAGCACCAGGCACGGCCGGTCCTTGGCGCCGGGCCCGTCCTCGTAGGGCACGTTGGCCCACCAGATCTCCGCCGCCCGCGGCCGGGCGGCCGGTCCCTCCGCGCGACCCGGTGGCCGCGTCCGCCGGCCCGTGGGCCGGCGCCGCCCCCAGCCGTCCACGAGCGCGGCGACCAGCGCGAGCAGCACCACCGCTGCGAGTGCCAACCACCAGGACGTGTCCATACGATGACGTTACCGGCGCACGCACCCGCACGCGCGCCCTCCGCCGCGCCGCGCGTCCAGCCGAACCGGTGACAGCACAGGTGAGTTCCCCCACAACGGCCCCTGGCGGAGGAGCGACCGGACGTTTCGCGCCTTACGCTCGACGGACCGCACGACCCCCCGTTTCTCCCCATCCGCCCGCGGAGGTTTCTGCTTCATGAAGCTCACCGTCGTCGGCTGCTCCGGGTCGTTCCCGTCCGCGGAATCGGCCTGTTCGAGCTACCTCGTCGAGGCCGACGGCTTCCGGCTGCTCCTTGACATGGGCAATGGCGCCCTGGGCGAGTTGCAGCGCCACTGCGGTCTCTACGACCTCGACGCGATCTTCCTCAGCCATCTGCACGCCGACCACTGCATCGACATGCTCGGCTACTTCGTGGCGCGCTACTACCGCCACGACGGCGGCCGCTGCGCCCCCCTCCCGGTGTACGGCCCCGAGGGCACCGAGCACCGTCTGACCACGGCCTACGCCGACACCCCGTCGGCCTCCTCGATGAGCGAGGTCTTCGACTTCCACACGGTCAAGCCGTCCACGTTCGACATAGGCCCCTTCACGGTGCACACCGAACGGGTGGCCCACCCCGTGGAGGCGTACGGCATCCGGGTCGAGCACGCCGGACGGACGCTGACGTACTCCGGCGACACCGGTGTCAGCGGCGCGCTGGACGAACTGGCCCGGGACGTCGACCTCTTCCTGTGCGAGGCCGCCTTCACGCACGGCAAGGAGCACATCCCCGACCTGCACCTCAACGGCCGCGAGGCGGGCGAGACGGCGGCCCGGGCAGGTGCCCGCCGACTGCTCCTCACCCACATCCCCCCGTGGACCGACCCGCAGGTCAACCTCGCCGACGCCCGCGCGGTGTACGACGGTCCGGCGGAACTGGCGCTGCCCAGGAAGTCGTACGAGATCTGACCCGCACGACGCACACGGCACCACGACATGACGAAGGCCCCCGGACGCCGTCCGGGGGCCTTCGTGCGGTCGGGGACCGACCGGGCCTACTTGGCCTCGGCCTTCTGCAGTTCCGCCAGTTCCTCGTCGGACTCGCGGCCCGGCGTGGGGAGGTTGAACTTGGTGATCGCGAAGCGGAAGACCACGTAGTAGACGGCCGCGAAGCAGAGGCCGACCAGGGCCAGGCCCCACGGGTTGGTCGCGATGCCCAGGTTCAGGAAGAAGTCGACCGCGCCGGCCGAGAAGCCGAAGCCGTCCTTCATACCCAGCGCCCAGGTCAGCGCCATCGAGACACCGGTCAGCACCGCGTGCAGGGCGTACAGCACCGGCGCGATGAACATGAAGGTGAACTCGATCGGCTCGGTGACACCGGTGACGAACGAGGTCAGCGCGAGGGAGAACATCATGCCGCCGACGACCTTGCGGCGCTCCGGGCGCGCACAGTGCACGATCGCCAGGCAGGCGGCCGGCAGGGCGAACATCATGATCGGGAAGAAGCCGGTCATGAACTGGCCCGCGGTCGGGTCACCGGCCAGGAAGCGGGCGATGTCGCCGCTCTTGCCCTCGTACTCGCCCGCCTGGAACCACGGGAAGGAGTTCAGCAGGTGGTGCATGCCGATCGGGATCAGCGCGCGGTTGGCGACACCGAAGATGCCCGCGCCGACCGCGCCGGAGCCGACCAGCCACTCACCGAAGTTGTGCAGACCCGTGCCGAGCACCGGCCAGATGTAGCCGAAGACGATGCCGATGATCAGGCCCGCGAAGGCCGCCAGGATCGGGACCAGACGGCGGCCGCCGAAGAAGCCCGCCCAGTCGGGCAGCTTGGTGCGGTAGAAGCGCTGGTAGAGCAGCGCGACGACGAGGCCCATGACCACGCCGCCGAGCACCTTGGCGTCCACCGCCTGCTCGACCATGACGATCTTGCCGTCGACGATCGCTTCCTTCTTCGGCAGGCTGCCGTCGGTGAAGGTGCCGAGCACGTTCTTGAAGACCAGGTAGCCGACGACGGCCGCGAGGGCGGTCGAGCCGTCCGACTTCTTCGCGAAGCCGATCGCGATGCCCACCGCGAAGAGCAGGGCCATGTTGTCGAGAATGGCGTTGCCGCCGGCCGTCATGAAGCCCGCGATCTTCGTGAGGAAGGCGGGGTACTCCGGGTCGCCGAGCATGTCGGCGTTGCCGAAGCGGACCAGCAGCGCGGCGGCGGGCAGCACGGCGACCGGCAGCATCAGGCTGCGGCCGATACGCTGCATGACAGCCATCGTGCCGGAGCCCTTCTTCTTCTCGGCCGCGGGAGCGGCGCTGGCCGTGGACACAACTTCCTCCAGTGGGCATGGCGCCGCCCAGCAACGGAAAGGGAAGGGGGACGGCGGCGTCCAGGTGGTCTACACCATCAGTGGTGTAGACCTGTTGTAGCACGATGAAGGCCGCATAAGGAACCCGCGATTCTTGCTACCGAGCCGCTACCCGCAGTGCCCGCACTTCAGGCCCTGGGTCAGGACTTGGTGACGTCCTCGACCTCGTCCTCCGCCTCCCGTCCGGGCGTCTTCAGATCGAACCTGGTGATCGCGAACCGGAAGATCGCGTAATAGACGGCCGCGAAGGCCAGCCCGATCGGCACCAGCAGCCACGGTTTCGTCGCGAGGTTCCAGTTGATGACGTAGTCGATCAGACCCGCCGAGAAGCTGAAGCCGTCCTTCGCGCCCAGTCCCCACGACACCGCCATCGACACACCGGTCAGAAGGGCGTGGATGACGTAGAGGGCGGGGGCCACGAAGAGGAACGAGTACTCCAGGGGCTCGGTGATGCCGGTGACGAACGACGTCAGGGCCACCGACAGCATCAGGCCGCCGACCTCCTTGCGACGGTTCGGCCTGGCGCAGTGCGTCATGGCGAGGGCCGCGGCGGGCAGCGCGAACATCATGATCGGGAAGAAGCCCGTGGTGAACTGACCCGCGTCCGGGTCGCCCGCCAGGAACATGTTGATGTCGCCGTGCACCACCGTGCCGTCCGGCTCGACGTACGTGCCGAGCTGGAACAAGATGGGCACGTTCAGGAACTGGTGCAGGCCGACGACCAGCAGCGCCCGGTTCGCGATCCCGAAGACGCCCGCGCCCCACGCGCCCAGATCGCTCATCCAGTCGCTGAAGCTCTCCAGCCCCGCGCCGATCGGCGGCCAGACCCACAGACACAGCGCCGCGAACGCGATCGCCACGAACGCCATGATGATCGGCACGAGCCGCCGGCCGTTGAAGAAGCCGAGCCAGTCCACCAGCTTCGTACGGTGGTAGCGCTGCCAGAAGAAGGCGGACAGCAGCCCCATGACGATGCCGCCGAAGACCCCCGGGTTCTGGTACGTGAAGACCGACACCGTCCCGTCGTCGGCCTGGCAGCCCGCGACGATCACCCGCGCCCCGGCCGGGCACTCCTGCGGGAACTGACGCAGCACCGAGAAGTAGACCAGGAACCCCGCCACCGCCGCCAGCGCCGTCGAACCGTCCGACTTCTTCGCCATGCCGATCGCCACACCGACACAGAAGAGAAGGGGAAGACCCAGGGCACTGTCGAGCAGCGCCCCGCCCGCGCCCGCCATCACCTTGGAGACATCGGTCCAGCCGAGCCCCTCGTCGCCGAACAGGTCCGGCTGACCGAGCCGGTTGAGGATGCCCGCGGCCGGCAGGACGGCGATGGGAAGCTGAAGGCTGCGCCCCATCTTCTGCATGCCCTGGAAGAGGGCGCTCCAGCGGCTGCGAGCGGGGCGGGCGACGCTGTCGGCACTCATCGGACTCCTCCCGGAGGGACCGGGTTTGGCGAGCGTCCGCCAGGTGGTGTAGACCAGTCGGCGGAAGGTTCCGCTGTCGTGTTCCGCTGTCGTGACGCCATCATTCGGTACGCAGGCCATGACCGCTCGCGAAGCTGGGCCAACTGTGGGTTACTGCGTGAAAGCGCTTCGGACCAGGTCGGATCAGGGAGAAGGACATGGCCAGCAAGGCTGAGAAGATCGTTGCCGGGCTCGGCGGCATCGACAACATCGAAGAGGTCGAGGGCTGCATCACGCGGCTGCGGGTCGAGGTGTCCGACCCCGCGCTGGTCGACGACGCCGCCCTCAAGGGCGCCGGCGCCCACGGCGTCGTGAAGATGGGCAGCGCCATCCAGGTCGTCATCGGCACCGACGCCGACCCGCTCGCCGCGGACATCGAAGACATGATGTGAGCCCCGGCTCAGCTCCGTGAGGGGCCCTTCCCGCACCGGGAAGGGCCCCTTCCGCGTCCCGGTCCGAGCAGGGACGACGGGAGGCTAGGCTCGACCCATGTCTCGAATCGACGGCCGCACCCCCGAACAGCTCCGCCCGGTCACCATCGAACGCGGCTGGAGCAAGCACGCCGAGGGCTCCGTCCTCGTCTCCTTCGGCGACACCAAGGTCTTCTGCACCGCCTCCGTCACCGAAGGCGTCCCGCGCTGGCGCAAAGGCAGCGGCGAGGGCTGGGTCACCGCCGAGTACGCGATGCTGCCCCGCTCCACCAACACCCGGGGCGACCGCGAGTCGGTCAAGGGCAGGATCGGCGGCCGTACGCACGAGATCTCCCGCCTCATCGGCCGCTCCCTGCGCGCGGTCATCGACTACAAGGCGCTCGGCGAGAACACCATCGTCCTCGACTGCGACGTCCTCCAGGCCGACGGCGGCACCCGCACCGCCGCCATCACCGGCGCGTACGTCGCCCTGGCCGACGCCGTCGCCTGGGCCCAGGGCAAGAAGCTGATCCGGGCCGGCCGTCAGCCCCTCACCGGCACCGTCAGCGCGGTCTCGGTCGGCATCGTCGGCGGCGTCCCGCTCCTCGACCTCTGCTACGAGGAGGACGTGCGCGCCGAGACCGACATGAACGTCGTCTGCACCGGCGACGGACGGTTCGTCGAGGTCCAGGGCACCGCGGAGGCCGAGCCGTTCGCGCGCGAGGAGCTCAACGCGCTGCTCGACCTGGCGGTGGCCGGCTGCACGGAACTCTCCGCACTGCAGCTGGCCGCGCTGGAAGCGACCGCCGAGAAGTAGGACGCGGACGGCCGCCGCGCGCAGCGCGCGGAAGGTAAAGGGCGCACAAAAAGTGGTGGTCGGTGCGGGCAACCGTACCGGCCGTCGCCGCGTCTCATGAGTTACGGGCGCACGGCTCATCCCTGTGCGCCCGGCCACCAGCCGGGCCCGTCGGGCCCGATCCGAGGGAGGGACCGTTCCATGGCCGCGAGCCGCCGCCGACGCCGTACCGCAGCCGTCGCCGCCACCTTGGCGGCCGTCGCGCTGACCGCCGGGCTGACCACCGGCTGCGACGCCGTGAGCAAGGCACTCGACTGCGTCCAGACCGCCGACGCCATCGCCGACAGCGTCACGGACCTCCAGCAGGCCGTCGAAAGCGCCGCGAACGACCCGACGCAGCTCGCGGAGTCCCTCGACTCCATCGAGCAGAACCTCGGCGAGATCGGCGACAAGACCGACAACGCCGACGTCAACAAGGCGGTGGACGACCTCCAGCAGGCCGTCGACAACGTTCGTACGTCGGTCGAGAACGGCGACGAGACCCCCGACATCAGCCCGATCACGGACGCGGCCGGCGAGCTGACCAAGGTCTGCACGCCGTAACGCGCGCGGGTGTGCCGGGACACCCGGGGCGTGGATGCCGGGGCCTGGATACTGAGGGCATGACCCGCTTGATCCTCGCCACCCGCAACCCCGGAAAGATCACCGAGCTGAAGGCGATCCTCGCCGACGCAGGTCTGACGCACGACCTCGTCGGCGCGGACGCCTACCCCGACATCCCGGACGTCCGGGAGACGGGCGTGACCTTCGCCGAGAACGCCCTGCTCAAGGCCCACGCCCTCGCGCAGGCCACCGGCCTGCCCGCGGTCGCCGACGACTCCGGCCTGTGCGTCGACGTCCTCGGCGGCGCGCCGGGCATCTTCTCGGCCCGCTGGTCCGGCCGGCACGGCGACGACCGCGCCAACCTCGAACTGCTGCTGGCCCAGCTGTCCGACATCGCGGAGGAGCACCGCGGCGCCCACTTCGCCTGCGCGGCGGCGCTCGCCCTGCCGGACGGCACGGAGCGGGTGGTCGAGGGCCGCCTGACGGGCGCCCTGCGCCACGAGCCGGCCGGCACCCACGGCTTCGGCTACGACCCGATCCTCCAGCCCGAGGGCGAGACACGGACCTGCGCGGAGCTGAGCCCCGACGAGAAGAACGCCATCAGCCACCGGGGGAAGGCGTTCCGGGCGTTGGTGCCTGTGGTGCGGGAGTTGTTGGGCTGATCCATGGGACAGGCCCCGCACCGTGGAATCGAAGGTGCGGGGCCCTGTCCTACCTGTGCGCCCGGTCGGATTCGAACCGACAAACACGACCACCTAAAGATCGCCGCTCGGCCATTGGCGTACGGGCGCGCGCCGCGCCCTACTGTACTGGGCCGACCCACAGGTCGGTGAGGAGATATGGGTCAGAGCGTCGGCCGTCGCCCTCCGCGGCACCATGTACGGGTCACCGCGTGACAGTTGGGACACAGCAGCCGCAGGTTCTTCCGCCGGTTGTCACGCCAGTCCCCGTTGATGTGGTCGACCTCCAGGGTCATGGATCTGCCGAGCCACTCGGGACCGACCCCGCACTCCGCGCACTTCTCCGGGACGCCGACTTCGCGCAACGCGCGGCGCAGGAGATGCGTGCGCGTCCGCCGCTCTCCGGCGTGCCGGACCAGGATGTCCTCGGCGCGTCTGACCGGGGTCGTCCCCGCCTTTCCTCGCTGATGCGCCTGGCCGACGAAGTGGGAGATGTCGAGGCCGTCGTCGTCCACCCACTGACTGAACAGCGAGCGCGCCCGGCTGCGGTAGGGCTCGATGCCGAGTGCGCGCAGGGCGTCGGCGACGGAGGTCGCTCCGGCGACCGCCCGGCGCAGCTCGTCGGCACTCGGCTGACGGGGGCCGGCGGCTCGCCGTCTGCGCGGCATGTGGGAGACGTCGATCCCGAAGTGGTCGAAACGCCGGAAGAGATGGCGGCGAAGGTTGCCGTACGGCTCGGTGCCGAAGTAGGCGATGACCTCGTCGATGTCACGGCATTGCGCGGCGGCCTCGGCAAGCTGCTCGCGGGTGTACCGCACCCCGTTGCTCATGCGGCGGCCCCCGCGGCTCGTCCTTTGCCGCGCCCTCGGTAGGAGTCGGTCGTCGAGTGGCAGTTGGGGCACAGGAACCGCAGGTTCTCGATGCGATTGTCGCGCCAGTTCCCGCTGATGTGATCGACCTCCAGCGGGAGAGGGCTGCCCCGCCAGAGGGGCGCGGTACCGCACAGGGCGCATCGCTCCTCCATGCCCGTTGCGGTCATCGCCCACTTGAGGCGGTCGCTCGGGGTGCGTCGGGCCTGGTCGGCCGGCTGCATGACGAGGAGCCCCTCCGGCGTTCGGGGACGCCATGGCCTGCCGCGCCGGGACGGCTCCTGGAAGTGGGACGTGTCGATGCCGTAAGCCTTGATCCTCCGGCTGATGTGCGTGTGATGCCCTCCGACGACCTCCAGCCCGAGAAAGCGCAGTACCTCGCACGTGTTCGTCGAGGCCGAGACCGCCTCTTGAAGCACGTCCCGGGTCCACTTGACCTCGCGCTCGAAGTGCGACGTGTCCACCCCCGACCTCTGCATGCGCTCCCGCACGTACCGCCGCGTCGAACTCCCCGGATCCACCCCCAACAACACCAACGCCTCCGACAGCGTCCGCGCCCCCCGAGCCGCCTCCTCCAGCCGTTCCTTGGTGTACGCGCTGGCGCCCATCGAGCCCCCTCCGTTCACGGTCGTACGTTCCTGGCTCGCACGGAGTAACGAACCGCTCATCCGACAGTCACGCCGGAGACGTGGAGCGGCCCGCACCGGAAGTCATCGGTGCGGGCCGCCGAGCTGCGGGAGCGCCGGGTCAGATACCCAGATCCTTGATGATCTTGGCTACGTGGCCCGTCGCCTTGACGTTGTAGAGGGCGCGTTCGACCTTGCCCTCCTCGTCGACGACCACCGTGGAGCGGATGACGCCGACGACCGTCTTGCCGTAGAGCTTCTTTTCACCGAAGGCGCCGTAGGACTCCAGGACCTGCTTTTCGGGGTCGGCGAGCAGGGTGACCTTCAGGGACTCCTGCTCGCGGAACTTCGCCAGCTTCTCCGGCTTGTCCGGCGAGATGCCGATGACGTCGTAGCCGGCGCCGGCCAGCACGTCGAGGTTGTCCGTGAAGTCGCAGGCCTGCTTGGTGCAGCCTGCCGTCAGTGCCGCGGGGTAGAAGTAGACGATGACCTTGCGGCCCTTGTGGTCCGCGAGGGACACCTCGCGGCCGTCGGCGTCGGGCAGGGTGAAGGCGGGGGCCACGTCCCCGGGCTGGAGTCGTTCGCTCATCGATCCAGCGTAACCGGGGGTCCTGACAGCGCGGCCGCCCAGGGAACTGACAGACTGTCCGGAACAGCATCAGCAGACTTCGGAGGCCGTACGGTGGCGGAATCGTCGGACACCAGAACCCCGGCGCAGATCGAGGCGGACATCAGGCGCCGCCGCGAAGTGCTGGCCGAGACCCTCGACGAGATCGGTGTGCGGGTGCACCCGAAGACGATCGTCGGGGACGCCAAGGCGAAGGTCGTGTCGAATGTCGATCACACCCTGGGACGTGCCTACGTTCAGGTCAACCGGGCGGTGAGCGACGTCAGGCGGCAGTTCGTCGACGAGGACGGTGCGCCCCGGATGGCCCGCGTGCTGCCCGTCGCGCTGGTCGCCGTCGGCGTCGTCGGGCTGCTCGCGCTCGGCACCCGGCGCCGCAGGCGCTGACCCCCCGGCGTACGAATTCCCCGGATGCAGGTAGGTTCAAGGACGTGAGCGGCAACAGAAACGACAGCACCCATCCCGACAAGCTGCCCATCCGGATGCTGCACGACCGTGTGCTCGTGCGGCAGGACACCAGTGAGGGCGAGCGGCGTTCCGGCGGCGGCATCCTGATCCCCGCCACGGCGGCCGTGGGCCGTCGGCTGGCGTGGGCGGAGGTCGTGGCGGTGGGGCAGAACGTACGGGCCGTGGAGCCGGGCGACCGGGTCCTGTACGACCCGGAGGACCGCGCCGAGGTGGAGGTGCGCGGGGTCGCGTACGTCCTGATGCGCGAGCGCGACCTGCACGCGGTGGCCGCCGACCGGTTCGAGGGGTCCGAGGACTCCACGGGGCTGTACCTGTAGGCAAGCGACACGAAAGGGCTGGTGACCACGGTCACCAGCCCTTTTCCTCTGCCGTCGGCCCCGGCGCCGGGCCCTTGCTACCTTGGAGAGGCACCCGACGAGACGCGCCGTACCGGGTAGAAGGCAAAGACGACGCACCCCCGTCAGTCGCCTGTCTCCCGGAGGTGCCTCTCATGGCCTGGGTTCTGCTGATCGTCGCCGGCCTGCTCGAAGTCGGCTGGTCGATCGGGATGAAGTACACCGACGGCTTCACCCGGCTCGTGCCCAGCGTGCTCACCGGCGTCGGCATCGTCGCCAGCATGCTGCTGCTCTCGTACGCGGCGAAGTCCCTGCCCATCGGTACCGCCTACGGCGTGTGGGTCGGGATCGGTGCGGCCGGGGCGGCGGTGCTCGGCATGGTGGTGCTGAACGAGCCCGTCACCGCCGCCCGGATCTTCTTCGTCTGTCTGCTGCTGGTCGCCGTCGTGGGCCTGAAGGCGACCTCCGGTCACTGACCGGGCGCGGGCTCACGTCCGGCGCGGGCCCTGCGTCCCCGACGTCGTCGTGCCCGTGGACGTTCCGCCGCCGGTGGTGCCCCCCGTGGTGCCACCCGTGGTCGGACCGCCCGTGGTGGGGTCGCCACCGGTGGTGAGACCGCCGTCCGTCGTCCCGCCGTCGCCGGTCGTGCCCCCGTCCGTGGTGGTGCCGCCGTCGGCCTGCCCGCCGGTCGTCCCGCCGTCAGTGGGCGTGCCCCCGGTCGTCGTACCGCCGTCGCCGGTCGTCCCGCCGTCGGTCACACCGCCCTGCACCGCCCCGGGGCTCTGCGGATCGCCGGTGCCGGGCGTGGCCTCCTGACTCGGGTCGCCGGTGTCCTGGTCGCGGGTGGGCGGGGCCGGCGGCGTGAACACCACGTCGGCGCCCTCCTGGAGCCGCAGGTCGAAGTCGGTGACCGGGGTGCCCTCCAGGGCGTCCTTGGTGAACTGGGCCCAGATCTCGGCGGGCGCCCCGCCGCCGTTGACGCGCTCCAGACCCATCGCGCCGTACAGCGACCTGTGGGCGGCCGTCTTCGGGTCCTGGCCCATCACCGCGACGACGGTGGCCAGGTCGGGGGTGTAGCCCGCGAACCAGGCCGCCTGGTCCTCCTCCGCGGTGCCCGTCTTGCCCGCCACGGGACGGCCGGCGGCCTGCGCGGCGGTGGCGGTGCCGTTGTCGACGACGCTCTGCAGGACCGACGTCGTGGTGTCGGCGGCCTCGCGGCTGACGGCCTGGGTGGTCCGCCGCTCGGGCATCTCGACCTCGGAGCCGCCCCGGGTCATCTTCTCGATCAGGGTGTACGTGCCGTGCTCGCCGTGGTTCGCGAGCGTGGCGTAGGCCTCCGCCATGTCGAGGACGCTCGCCTGGGCGACACCGAGCGCGATCGACGGGTAGGGGCCCAGCTCCGGCGTGCTGGAGGGCAAACCGAGATCGACCGCGGTCCGCATGACCTTGTCGGGGCCGACGTCGACGGCCATCTGCGCGTACACCGCGTTCACGGACTTGTCGGTGGCCTCGCGGACGGTGAGGTCGCCGTACGACACCTGGTCCTCGTTCTCCGGCGCGTAGCCGCCGTTCCAGCCCTGCACCGGGCGTTTGTTGGTGCCGTCGTAGAACGTGTTGGGCGTGATGCGGGTGCCGTCCTGGGTGGTCGAGCCGTTCTCGACGGCCGAGGTGAACACCAGCGGCTTGAAGATGGAGCCGACCTGGAAGTCCCGGCGGGTGGCCCCGTTGGTGTACTGCTTCACGTAGTCGATGCCGCCGTACATGGCGACGACCTTGCCCGTCCTGGGGTCGACGGCGGCGCCGCCCGCGCGGACGTAGTTGTCGACCTCGCGGTTCTCCTTGTCCAGCTTGGACATCAGCTTGTCGTTGACGGCCTTCACGAAGGCGTCCTGCCGGGGCTTCTGCAGGGTGGTGGTGATCCGGTAGCCGCCCGCCTCGAGGGACTCCGCGTCGACGACGTCGTGCTCGACCAGGTACTGCTTGATCGCGTCGACGACGTAGCCGCGTTGCCCGGACATCCCGGTCGAGACGGTGGCCTCCTTCGGCATCGGGAACTTCAGGCCGGCGCGCTCGGACCGGGTGAGCCAGCCCTCCTTGACCATGCCGTCCAGGACGTAGTTCCAGCGCGCCTGGGCCGCGGGCCTGCTCTCCGGGTGGGCGACGACGTCGTACTCACTGGGCGCGTTCAGCAGCGCGGCGAGGTAGGCGCCGCGGGCCGCGTCCAGGTCGGTGGCGTCCATGCCGTAGTAGGCCTGGGCGGCGGCCTGGATGCCGTAGGCGTTGCGGCCGAAGTAGCTGGTGTTGAGGTAGCCCTCCAGGATGTCGTTCTTGCTCTTCTCCCGATCGAGTTTGATCGAGATGAAGAATTCCTTGACCTTCCGGGTGACCGTCTGTTCCTGGGCCAGGTAGTAGTTCTTCACGTACTGCTGGGTGATCGTGGAGCCCGACTGCTTGCCCTTTCCGGTGGCCGTGTTCCAGCCCGCGCGCACCATCGCCTTGGGGTCGATCGCGGACTCGGTGTGGAAGTCGCGGTCCTCGGCGGCCAGCACGGCGTGCTGGGCGTCCTGGGAGATCTGGGCGAGCGCGACGTTCTCCCGGTTGACCTCGCCGTCCCGGGCGAGCTGCGAGCCGTCCGCGTACAGGTAGACGTTGCTCTGCTTGGTCGCCAGCGCGTTCGCGGAGGGGATCTTGACCATCGAGTAGCCGAGGTAGAACAGCCCGATCAGCAGCAGGACGCCGATGACGAAGGTGCCCAGCAGCATGCGCCAGGTCGGAAGGATCCGGCGCCAGCCGGTGCGCTTCGGCCGCCCGGGCTTCCCCTCCCCGGGCCCGTCCTGGTTCGGCTGCTGAGGCTGCGGCTCGTCACTCATGTCGTGCACGGACTCCTGTGTGTTTCCTCGTACGTCATCTGCGCCCCCATCTGAAGACTCTCGCACCGGCCGTTCCGTTCCCGGATCCGTGCACGTGTCCCGCCCGGAAAACGCCTGGCAGGCCCTCTCCGCCGCGTACTAGGCTCCTGCGCTTCGGTGTCGGGCTGGTCGGGGCGGTGGTTCGGTGTGGGCACGGGACGGTTGTACGCGGCCGTCGCGGTGGGGAATTTCCGACGGTACGCGACCTATCGGGCGGCCACCGCCGCCGGGGTGTTCACCAACACGGTCTTCGGGCTCATCCTCGTGTACACCTACCTCGCCCTGTGGGACGAGAGACCGCAGCTCGGCGGGTACGACCAGGCACAGGCTGTCACCTACGTGTGGCTCGGGCAGGCGCTGCTGTCGACACTCGCGATCGGGGGTGGCGGCTTCGAGAACGAGCTGATGGAACGCATCCGTACGGGTGATGTGGCGATCGATCTCCACCGCCCGGCCGACCTGCAACTGTGGTGGCTGGCCGCCGACTTGGGCCGGGCCTTCTTCCAGCTGCTGGGGCGCGGCGTGCTGCCCTTCGCGTTCGGGGCGCTGGTCTTCGACGTCGCGCTGCCCTCGGACCCGGTGACCTGGGGAGCCTGTCTGATCGCGGTGCTGCTCGGGATGGTGGTCAGCTTCGGGCTGCGGTACCTGGTGGCGCTGAGCGCGTTCTGGCTGCTCGACGGCACCGGCGTTTCCCAGGTGACCTGGCTGCTGAGCTACTTCTGCTCGGGCATGCTGCTGCCGCTGAACGTCTTTCCCGGCCTGCTCGGCGAGATCGTACGGGCCCTGCCGTGGTCGTCGCTGCTCCAGGCGCCCGCGGACGTGCTGCTGGGCCGGGCCGACCCGCTGGGCACCTTCCTCTTCCAGGGCGCGTGGGCGGTGGCGCTGCTGGCGGTGGGGCGGCTGATGCAGTCGTCGGCCACGCGGCGGGTGGTGGTGCACGGTGGGTGAGACGGGTCATGTGCGGCAGGCCGGGCGGGTCGCCGACGGGCTGCGCGCGTACGGGCTGATCGTCGCCATGTGGATCAAGTCCACCATGGCCTACCGCGCGTCCTTCGTGATGACCACCGTCGGCAACTTCGTGGCGACCGGTCTGGACTTCGTGGCGATCCTGCTGATGTTCTCCCGGGTGGACGAGCTCGGCGGCTGGACCCTGCCCGAGATCGCCTTCCTGTACGGGCTGACCGGTGTCGCCTTCGGGCTGGCCGACCTGTCCATCGGGTCGATGGAGCGGCTGGGGCGGCGGGTGCGGGACGGCACGCTGGACACGCTGCTGGTGCGTCCGGTGCCGGTGCTCGCGCAGGTCGCCGCCGACCGGTTCGGGCTGCGCCGCCTCGGCCGGGTCGTCCAGGGCGCGCTGGTCCTCGGCTACGCGCTGGCCACGCTCGACATCGACTGGACGCCGGTCAAGGTGCTGCTGATGCCGATGATGCTGCTCAGCGGGGCGGCGATCTTCTGCGCGGTGTTCGTCGGGGGCGCGGCGTTCCAGTTCGTGGCGCAGGACGCCTCCGAGGTGCAGAACGCGTTCACCTACGGCGGTACGACGCTGCTCCAGTACCCGCCGACCGTGTTCGGCAAGGAGCTGGTGCGCGGCGTGACCTTCGTGCTGCCGCTGGCCTTCGTCAACTGGCTGCCCGCGAGCCACATCCTGGGGCGGCCCTACCCGCTGGACCTGCCCGAGTGGGTGGCCTTCGCACCGCCACTGGTGGCGGCGGCGTGCTGCGCGCTCGCGGGGCTGGCCTGGCGGGCAGGACTCAGGTCGTATCAGAGCACAGGGAGTTAGGGCGGTGACGGTGACAGAGGCAGACGGAGCGGGCGCCGAGGGCGTCGAGGGCTTCATCGAGGTCGACCGGATCGAGAAGGTCTTCGACGTGCGCAAGAAGGCCGGCTTCCTGAAACGGGAGCGGCGGCAGGTGCGGGCCGTCGACTCGATCTCGTTCCGCGTGGCACGCGGCGAGATGGTCGGCTACATCGGGCCGAACGGCGCCGGGAAGTCGACCACGATCAAGATGCTGACCGGCATCCTCACCCCGAGCGGCGGGCGGCTGCGGGTCGCGGGCATCGACCCGTCCCGGGAGCGCACCCGGCTGGCGCGCCGCATAGGGGTGGTGTTCGGGCAGCGCACGACGCTGTGGTGGGACCTGCCGCTGATCGAGTCGTACCGGCTGATGCACCGCATGTACCGGATCCCCGACGCCCGTTACCGCGCCAACCTCGAACGCTGCGTCGAACTCCTGGGGCTGGCCGAGCTGCTGGACGTGCCGGTGCGGCAGCTCTCGCTCGGCCAGCGGATGCGCGGGGACATCGCGGCGGCGCTGCTGCACGACCCCGAGGTGCTCTACCTCGACGAGCCGACCATCGGCCTGGACGTCATCTCCAAGGCCAGGGTGCGGCAGTTCCTGCGTGACCTGAACGCCGAGCGCGGCACCACGGTGCTGCTCACCACGCACGACCTCCAGGACATCGAGCAGCTCTGCTCCCGCGTGATGGTCATCGACCACGGGCGTCTGATGTACGACGGCCCGCTCGCCGGGCTGCACGAGGCGGGGGAGAGCGAGCGCACTCTCGTCGTCGACCTGGAGCGGGAACTGCCGCCGATCGAGGCGCCGGCACCGGCGCGGGTCGTCCGGGTGGAGGGGCCCCGGCAGTGGCTGGCCTTCCCGGCGGCGCAGTCGGCGGCGCCGCTGGTGGCGCGGATCGCGGCGGAGTACCCGCTGGTGGACCTCTCGGTGCGGGAACCGGACATCGAGGCCGTGATCGCGCGAATGCTGCATTCGACGGGGGACACCACCGAACCCCCGACGGAGCGCGCGACCGCATAGTGCGGGGACCGTGGAAAACGTAGGCTGCTGTCCATGACCGACGATGCCCCGGAGCTGCGAGCCTCCGACGCCGATCGAGAGCGAGTCGCCGAGGTCCTGCGGGACGCCCTCGCGGAGGGGCGGCTGGACATGACGGAGTTCGAGGAGCGCCTCGACGCGACGTACCAGGCGCGGACCTACGGGGACCTGGCCCCCATCACGCGGGACCTGCCCGCCGGGGGCGGGGCGCCGGGACCGGCGGTCTCGATGGTCAAGGAGCCCGCCGCGCGCGGGGGTTGGGCCGCGCGGATCACCGGGGGCGGGGGATCCTCCTCGGGGGGTGTCGCCGTGATGTCCGGCTTCCAGCGCAAGGGGCGCTGGACTGTGCCGAAGCGGTTCACCTGCTTCACGTTCTGGGGCGGCGGGGAGATCGATCTGCGCGACGCGCTCTTCGCCGACCGTGAGGTCGTGATCAACTGCGTGGCCGTCATGGGCGGGGTGAGCATCGTCGTGCCGCCCGGCGTCGAGGTCGTCGTCCGCGGCATCGGGATCATGGGCGGCTTCGACAGCCGCGAGGACGGGGTGCCGGGCGACCCGGGCGCCCCGCGGGTGATCGTCTCCGGGTTCGCCTTCTGGGGCGGAGTGGGCATCGAGCGCAAGCAGGTGCGGGTGCGGGGTGGCCACGAGCAGCGGGACGTCGAGGGCGGGGACCGGCGGATGCTGGGGCACGGGGACCAGGCGCACGGCTGGGGGCACGACCAGCGGCCGAGGGACTAGGCCCGCCCCCCCGCCCGGCGCCCCCTCACAGCTTCGCCGGAGCCGCGCCCTTCAGGGCCGTCAGGTCGAACTCGCGCGCCATCCGCTCGTAGCCCCGGTCGTTGGGGTGCAGACGGTCGCCCGAGTCGTAGTCCGGGCGGAACCTGCGCGGGTCGTACGGATCCCGCACCGCCCGGTCGAAGTCGACCACCGCGTCGAAGAGGCGCCCGGACCGGATCTCGGCGTTCATCCCCTGCCGTACCGCCTCGCGCTCGGCGCTGTACCCGCGGTGCCCGCCGAAGGGCATCAGGGTCGCGCCGACGACCCGGATGCCCCGGGCGTGGGCCTGGCCGACCAGCGTGCGCAGGCCGTCGAGGACCAGGTCGGGGTCGATGACGGTGGGGGAGCGCAGGATGTCGTTGACGCCGAGGTCGATGACGACGACCTTGACGTTCGTCCGACCGAGCACGTCACGCGGGAAGCGGCTGAGGCCGCTGGGGTTGTCGGCGGGGCGGCCCAGACCGCCGGTCAGGACGCGGTTGCCGCCGATGCCCTCGTTGACGACGCCGTACCGGGGCACGTCCTGGCCCGCCGAGGCCGCCTCGCGCAGCCGGTCGGAGAGGATGTCGGGCCAGCGCCGGTTGGCTCCCACGGTGGAGGAGTTGCCCTCGGTGAGGGAGTCGCCGAAGGCGACGAGGGTGCCGTCGGCCTCCCTGCTGAGCACGTCGAGGGCGGTCAGGTAGCGCCAGGCCTCGACCTGTTCGGTGTACGGCGCGCCGGTCACGTCCTCGGTGCGCTCGCCCCGCGCGGCGTACGAGAGCTGCCGCACGCGCGCGTGCACGGTGACCGGGCCCGGCTCTGCCGGGGCGTACGTGGTGACCAGGACGTCGCTGTCGGGCGGGACGGGGATGCGCACGCCGTCGCTCATCACCTGCGCGCCCGGCGGGATCACGACCGTGGGGAGGCCGTTGAACGTCAGTCGCCGCATGGTCCGCGGAACCGCGGCGGCGCTGTCGTCGGCGGCGGCCAGCGCGATCGTGGCCCGCGTGAGGGTCAGCGGCAGCCGGCCGTAGAGATTGGACAGCGTGATCCGGGCACCCGTACCGCCGACGCTGGTGTGGACGACGTTGCGTACGGAGCGGTCGTGCAGGCCGGCGGTCTCGGTGCCGGGCTCGGCGGCGGACGGGGAGGTCGACCAGGAGCCGACCCAGGTGCCGGTGGACGCCGGGGCGGCGGGGTCGTACGGAGGGCGGGGACCTGCGAGCGCGCTCGGTGCCGTGCCGTCGTCGGAGGCGGCTCCGGCGTATATGGCGACCGACATGGCCACGATCAGCGAGACGATGGCGGCGAGCAAGGCATAACCGTGATGACGCCTGGTCATGCGGTGCGTTTCTCCTCGGGCGGAAGTGGAGCCCGAGGCTCCGGTGTGATCGCCTCATGATGCGCCATGAGGCGGGGGAAGTTGACCGGGACCCCCGGAAGGAGACCCGTTCGGCCGCGCGAGTTCACGTACCGGTTCACTCGCGAGCCGCCCCTACCGACAGACGCCGGGAACTCTTGTCACGTTCCAGGAGTCGGTCAGGAAGGGACAATGAGGAGTGGAGGCTCGGGAACGGGTGGAGCGGATGGATCGTACAAAACCGGATCAAGCAGGTGAAACGGGTGCGGGTGCCGTAGAGCAGCATGCCCGGTCGGGCGCCGCCGGTGCCCGCGCGGCCGGCGGCCGCGCCGTGCCCGCGTCCGCCGTCCGGGCGATGACGACGTTCAGCCCGGCCGACGAGGAGAAGCAGCGCGGCGTGCGTCGGATGAAACTCACCGCGACCGGCCTGCTGCTCCTCGTGGCCGTGGTGTACGTGCTGGCCAAGTGGGCGTCGAACTCGGGCGCGGGCCCCTGGGCCGGCTATGTCGCCGCGGCCGCCGAGGCGGGCATGGTCGGCGCGCTGGCCGACTGGTTCGCCGTCACCGCCCTGTTCCGTCACCCGCTCGGCATCCCCATCCCGCACACCGCGATCATCCCGACCAAGAAGGACCAGCTGGGCGTCTCCCTGGGTGAGTTCGTCGGCGAGAACTTCCTCTCCGAGGACGTCGTACGACAGCGGCTGCGCGCCGTCGGCATCGGCAGCCGCCTCGGCGCCTGGCTCGCCGAACCGCAGAACGCCGACCGGGTGACCGCCGAGCTGGCGACGGCCCTGCGCGGCGCGCTCACCGTGCTGCGCGACTCCGACGTGCAGGCGGTGGTCGGCGAGGCGATCACCCGGCGGGCGGGCGTCCAGGAGATCGCGCCCGGCATCGGCAAGATGCTGGAGAAGGTCGTCGCCGACGGCGGCCACAAACGGGTCGTCGACCTGGTCGTCTCCCGCGCCCACGACTGGCTGGTGCTGCACAGCGACTCCGTGATGGACGCCGTGCAGGGCGGCGCGCCCGGCTGGACCCCCCGGTTCGTGGACCGCAAGGTCGGCGAGCGGGTCTACAAGGAGCTGCTGCGCTTCTGCGCGGAGATGCGGGACATGCCGTCCCATCCTGCGCGCGGCGCCCTGGACCGCTTCCTCTCCGACTTCGCCTCCGACCTCCAGTCCGACACCGAGATCCGCGCGAAGGTGGAGCGGCTCAAGGGCGAGGTGCTGGGCCGGGGCGAGGTCCAGGACCTGATCGCCTCCGCCTGGACGGCCGTACGCTCCATGATCGTCTCCGCGGCCGAGGACGAGCGCAGCGAGCTGCGGCTGCGGGTGCGGGCCTCCCTGCTCTCCCTGGGCGCCCGGATGGCCACCGAACCCAAGATCCAGGACAAGGTGGACAGCTGGGTCGAGGGCGCGGCGGTGCACGTCGTGACCACGTACCGCAGCGAGATCACCCTGCTGATCACCGACACCGTGGCCGGCTGGGACGCCGAGCACACCACTCGGAAGATCGAGGCCCACATCGGTCGTGACCTGCAGTTCATCCGTATCAACGGCACGGTGGTGGGCTCGCTGGCCGGGCTGCTGATCTACACCGTCTCCCGCATGCTGGGGGCGTGACCTCCCCCTTTCCGGGCATACGGGAGGGGGTCGCCCGAGGGAGAGGGAGCCATGACAGCAGGAGCGTCGTCGTCGCCGGATTCCGTGCCCGCCTCCACCGGAACCATCACCACGTCCGTCCCGGCCCGACTGGACCGGCTGCCGTGGTCCCGGTGGCACTGGATGATCGTGATCGGCCTCGGCACCGTCTGGATCCTGGACGGTCTGGAAGTCACCATCGTCGGCAACGTCGCCGGCCGGCTGGCGGAGGAGGGCAGCGGCCTGGACATCAGCGCGGCCCAGGTCACCGGCATCGCGGCCGCGCTGTACGTGGCGGGCGCCTGCTCCGGCGCCCTGTTCTTCGGCTGGCTGACCGACCGGTACGGCCGCAAGAAGCTGTTCATGGTGACGCTGGTGGTCTACCTGGCGGCCACGGCCATGACGGCGCTGTCCTTCGAGTCCTGGTGGTTCTTCCTCTTCCGCTTCCTCACCGGCTTCGGCATCGGCGGCGAGTACGCGGCCATCAACTCCGCGATCGACGAGCTGATCCCGTCCCTCTACCGGGGCCGGGTCGACCTGATCATCAACGGCAGCTACTGGCTCGGCGCCATCGGCGGCGCCCTGCTGTCGATCGTCATGCTGGACACCGCGATCTTCCCGAAGGACCTGGGCTGGCGGCTGAGCTTCGCGCTGGGCGTCGTCCTGGGCCTGGTCGTCCTGCTGGTACGACGCCATGTCCCGGAGTCGCCACGGTGGCAGTTCATCCACGGCCGGGGTGAGAAGGCGGAGGAGCTCGTCTCGTCCGTCGAACGGGAGATCGAGCAGGAGAAGGGCGAGCCGCTGCCGCCCCCCGCCGGCGAGATCACCATCCAGGAGCGCAAGAGCATCGGCTTCGGCCTGATCGCCAGGACCGTCTTCGGCCGCTACCCGCGCCGGGCCGTCCTCGGCCTGTCGCTCTTCATCGGCCAGGCGTTCCTGTACAACGCGATCACCTTCGGCTTCGGCACCATCCTCAGCACCTTCTTCGACGTGCCGACGGGCAGCACCGGCTACTACTTCGCCGTCATCGCGGCGGGCAACTTCCTCGGCCCGCTGCTGCTCGGCAAGCTCTTCGACACGGTCGGCCGCCGGGTGATGATCTCCTCGACGTACATCCTCTCCGGCCTGCTCCTGTTCGTGACGGCCTGGCTCTTCGACCGGGGCTCCCTGACGGCGACGACGATGACGGCCTGCTGGTGCGTGGTGCTGTTCTTCGCCTCGGCGGGCGCGTCCAGCGCCTACCTCACCGTCTCGGAGATCTTCCCGATGGAGACCCGGGCCATGGCCATCGCCTTCTTCTACGCCCTCGGCACCGCGGCGGGCGGCATCAGCGGCCCGCTGATCTTCGCCGACCTGACCGAGTCGGGCGTCGTCGCGGACACCGTGCTCGCCTTCCAGATCGGCGCGGGCCTGATGTGCGCGGCGGGCCTGGTCGCGGTGTTCCTCGCCGTCCGGGCGGAGCGGCGGTCCCTGGAGGACATCGCCACGCCGTTGTCGGTGACAGGGTCCGAGACCTCCAAGGCGACGGCCTGACAACCCAGGGAGCCCTCCCCATGACCGTCCGCAGAGTCGTCCCCGACTGCCAGGTCCCGTCCGAGGCCGCGATGGAGGACAACCGTGACTTCCACGGCTTGCTCGGCCTGGAGGAGGTCATGAGCCTGGGCTGGGTGATGACCCTGGCGTCCCCGGCCAACCCCACCGGGGACGACGGGCGCGGTGCGTTCCTGTGCGGCGCTTCTTCGTGCGGGACCCCGGCGGGCGTGTGGTGAACTTGCTCACGCACAGGTCCTCAAGCCTCGGGCCTTCGATCCCTGGGACGGCGCTCAGGCGCCGGTCGTGGAGCCCGGCCGGACGATCATCAGCACCGTCACCACCGCCCACAGCAGGTTGAAGACGCCGGTGAACATGGCCAGCCGCACGGTCGCCTGCCGCGTCCCGCCGCCCTCCACGAGCGCGCCCTGCCGGGGCAGCACCAGGGCGACGAGCACGACCGCTGCCAGCGCGGTCAGCACGATCGACACGATCAGCCAGGCGTCGCCCAGCACCCCCATGGCGCTGGCCGTGGCGAACCCGAACACGGGCACCACGACGCCGACGGTGGCGTACACCCGGCAGATCCGGTGCAGCAGCTGGACCGTCTCGGCGGCCTTCGGGTCGTCGGGCGCGGCCATGGCCTGGCGCGCTGCGGGCGGGAACATGCTCGCGGCGACGGTGACGGGCCCGATGGCCACGATCGCGGCGAGGACGTGGACGGCGAGGAGGAACTTGGTCACGGACGTCGACGCTAAGGTCGTGATGGATCATGGGGAAGTGGCGTCAGTGACAGGCTTCGACGGATTCTCGCCACGGACGCCCGCTGCAGGCTCGGAGGGCATCCGGCGGGGCGTCTGACGGGGACGGCGGCGTGCGTGGCTCGCGACCGGGTTGGCGAAAGTCCGTCGCATGCCTACGATCTGGCCATGCACACCGTCGCTGTACTGGCGCTGGACGGCGTCATCCCCTTCGACCTCTCCGCCCCGATCGACGCCTTCGGCTGGGCCCGGCTGCCGGACGGCCGTGAGGCCTACCGGGTGCGGGTCTGCGCGGAGCGGGAGGAGGTGGACGCCGGGGCGTTCACCGTACGGGCGCCGTACGGCCTGGAGGCGCTGGCGGAGGCCGACACGATCATCCTGCCCGGCGTCGAGGACCCGCCCGAGACGCTGCCGCCCGGGGTCGCCGAGGCGCTGTGCGCGGCGGCGGCGAACGGCACGCGGATCGCGTCGGTCTGCGTGGGCGCGTTCATCTTCGCGGCGACCGGCCTGCTGGACGGCCTGCGCGCCACGACGCACTGGATCGCGGCGCCGGACCTCGCGCGGCGCTACCCGAAGGTGACGGTCGACCCGAACGTCCTCTACGTCGACAACGGCCAGTTCCTGACGTCGGCGGGCGCGGCCGCGGCGATGGACATGTGCCTCCACATGGTCCGCAAGGACCACGGCTCGGCGGTCGCCGCGCACGCCGCCCGTATGTCGGTCATGCCGCTGGAACGGGAGGGCGGGCAGGCCCAGTTCATCGTGCACGACCAGCCCCCGGCCCCGGCGGGCGCGACGCTGGAGCCCCTGCTGGCCTGGCTGCAGGACAACTGCGACCGCGACCTGACGCTGGACGACGTCGCGACGCAGGCCGGGATGAGCACGCGCACCCTCAACCGGCGCTTCCGGGAGCAGACGGGGACGACGCCGTTGCAGTGGCTGCACCGGGCGCGGGTGCGGCGGGCGCAGTACCTGCTGGAGACGACGTCGTACCCGGTCGAACGCATCGCGGCGCAGGCCGGCTTCGGCTCGTCCACGGCGTTCAGGGAACGCTTCCGGAGGGTGGTGGGGACGAGCCCGCAGGGGTACCGGAGGGCGTTCAGGTCGGCGTAGCCGTGCTACGACGACCGAGGCTCACGCCTGCCGGTCGGCGACCGCCCAGGACGCGAGGGCGACGGCCCCCGCCGCCCCGAACACGGCGGGCCAGGCGCCCACCTTCCTGGCCAGCGGATGCGACCCCGCGAAGGCGGCGACGTACGCGGTGCCCAGCGCGCCCGCGGCCTTCCCGCCGGCCCGCTCCCGCCACTGCTGCGCGGCAGCGGCCCCCGCGACGGCCAGTACGACCCCGCCGAGCTGTCGCCTCCCGCTCCAGCGGGCGACGCCGTACCCACCGACGAGCCCGCTCGCGGCGACGAGCGCGCTGGGAACCTTGGCCATGTCATCTCTCCTCGTACTCCAGTGCCGACCGGATGCCGACAGCGGATACGACCCGAGACCAACCCTGACGGAAGTCGGTACCGGCACGCGACCGGTTGAGTCAGTCCACCACCTGACCGCAGGTCACGTTGGGCACGGCGCCGGTCATGGCGGCAGCGTGGTCCGATGCCATGAGCGCGGCGACGTTGCCGACGTCGGCCAGGGAGGGCAGCCGTTTCAGCAGGGTCATCTCCGTGAGATCCTCGATGAAGTCGTCACGGGTCGTCCCGATGCCGGCGGCGTGCTTGTCCAGCACCTCCTCGATCGACTCGACCGATCCCGCCGAGCGCAGACAGATGACGCGCACCCCACTGGGCCCCAGCTCCGCCGCCAGGGTTCGGGAGAAGCCCTCCAGCGCGGCGCAGGTGACGCCGAAGCCACCGACGAGGGGGAAGGGGATCCGGGACGGCGACGCCGTGATCATCATGATCACGCCGGACCCGGCCTCGGCCATGTGCGGCGCGACCGCCCTCGCGGTCAGGAACTGCGTCCTGGTCGCGATGCCGATCGGCCGGGCGAAGTCGTCGTAGGACATCTCGACGAGCGGCGTCCCTTGCACCTCGTCCAGCCCGATGGCATTGAACGAGACGTCGATTCGCCGGCTTTGCTTCATCACCGAGGCGACACAGTCCTCGACGGACTCCTCGTCGAGCGCGTCGACCCGAACCGTGCGGGCCCGTCCGCCCGCGGCGGCGATGTCCCCGGCCACCGCCTGAAGCTTGGCCTCCGTGCGACCGGCGAGAAAGACGGTGGCCCCCTCCCGGGCGAAGGCCCGAGCGACGGCACCGCCTATCGCCCCACCGGCTCCGTAGATCAGGGCGTTCTTCTCTGCGAGCAGCATGATCATCAGGGGTGGGTAGGGGATGAAGCACCTGGCAGTAACTTCATCGTCCCGCGCGAGCGGCGGAGATCGCATCTCGAGCCGCGGTGCGCCGACATGGTCACGAGCGGGACGGATCCGCTCGATCCAGCAGTGCGGCGGCTTCCCGCCGAGCCCGAGCGAGCCACTCGGCCCGCAGATCATCGCCCGAATCGCCGACGGTACGAAAAACCACGCGCCGCACGTCAACGACTCCCACATACGGCAGCACGCAAGCCCGCCAGACCCGCTCCAACGGATCCCCGAACTCACTCGCCTCCCGCTCGGCAGGAGTGTCGGACGTGTTCAGCACAAGCGCCCGTCCGGCCCGCAACAACCCCGCGGGCTCCCCTTCCGCACTGCCCAACTTGTAGCCGATCCCCGGCACGAACACCCGCTGCACCCATCCGACGAGCACAGCGGGCGGCATCCCCCACCAGTTGGGATGCACGAACACCAGGGCGTCCAGCGTGGCGACCTCGCCCCGATGCAGCGCGACCTGAGGATCCCCGGCACGCCCGGCGGCCTCAACGGTCCCCGTCTCCTCGGCGGCCACCCCGGCCGGAAACCCCTCGGCACACAGATCATGCGCGACGACGTCACACCCTCGCCCACGCAACTCACCCACCACGGCCTCGAAGAGAGCGTGATTGAAGCTCCCGCCTCGCGGATGCGCGAGATACACCCCGACACGCATGGCTCATCTCCCCCAAGCAGCCCTGAACGCCTCGGAGATCATCGCAGAAGGCCCTACGGCCGTCCGAACCGATCCACCGACCCGCGCCCGTCGCCACACCACCCCGGCGTGCCCAGAGGCGCCGGCGCGCCCCACCCTCCCACTGGCACCCCGGCAACGAACCGTCACCACGCACCCACCGGTCCCGGAGGCCCCACCCCTGGGCCGCCCGGCCAGGAAAAACACCGCGGTGGAGGGGCGAGTGTCAAGAGTGGAGCGAAGCGCAATCGGCGAAGCCGACGCCCGAAGGACGCTCTTGACCCTCGCCCCGGAACCGCCACCCTCAGAACAACCGGGCGGCCGTGGGTACCTTCCAGCCAACGAGCAGAAGAACGCCGGGCTTTCTGTTGGCCTCAGCTATAGGAGTAACGAGCCCATCGATCAGCGGGCCACGCCACTGGGCCCTACGATCGCCGCACCCGGCCGAACGCTTGTGCCCGACGAATTGAGTGAGCCGTGAGCGACGACGTCCTGTCCATCATTCCGACCAATCCCGAGTGGCAGCCCGGACGAGCAGCGGCGGAGCGGGCTGCCGCACTCGTAGTAGACCTGTCTCCTGGCCTTCCCGATGGCGAGGAGGTCGAGGTCGACGTCACCTGGCACGACACGCTGATGCCCATCGACTGCGGCGGCAACCTGCAACGGATCGGCTGTCCCCACTGCCGTGCCTCCATCGGCACCGAGTGGTACGCCGACCTGCTCGAAAGCCACAGTGAAGACGGCTTTGCCGCCTTGGCCGTGAAAGTGCCCTGCTGTGGCACCGTCACGTCGCTGGACGTACTGGACTACGACTGGCCGTGCGGCTTTGCCCGCTTCGAGATCGCCCTCTGGAACCCCGAACGTGACTGGTTTGGCGACGAGGAAATGGCCACCATTTCCGAGGCACTCGGGCACCCCGTGAATCAGATCAGGGCCCACATCTGACTCACGTCTCAGCAGGAACCAGCGCGTCTATGAAGGCACGCCATGCCTTTGCCCGAACGACCACCACGGGACCACCATCCCGCTTGGAGTCCTGCACGAGCATCCCGTCCGCACCCCGCGCGCACTCCACGCACTCGGTTCCACTGCCGCCGCTGTACGAGGACTTGAACCACTGCTGCGTAGAGGCCGTTGTCATCAGGACTCCTTGCTTATACGGTCGATGATGTCTGCCGAGGACTCGAAGTCCAGCGCCTGTGCGCTGAGGTACTCGAACGCCAACCTATAGCGGTCCAGCTCTTTCGGCTTCTCGATGAAGAGCCCTCCACCGAGCAAGTCGACGTACACCACGTCCAGTTCATGGCTCGGTCCACGGAGGACAGCGAAGCTACCGACGGCCGCCGCGTGCGCACCCTTCGCGAAGGGCAGCACTTGGACGGTGATGTGTGGGCGTTCCGACATGGTCAGCAAGTGCCGAAGTTGGTCCTGCATCACGCGTTGGCCACCTACGCATCGCCGCAGTGCCGCCTCATCGATGACAGACCAGATGTGCGGGGGCTCGTCGCGCTCCAGCAGTTCTTGGCGCCTCATGCGAATGTCAACCATGTGCTGGACTTCCCGCTCCGAGCACTGCACCTCAGATGCCCGGTGAACGGCTTCGGCGTACGCACGTGTCTGAAGGAGTCCGGGGATGTACATGCACGCGTAGTGGTCTTCGCGTACGACTTCGTCCTCCAGGGTGAGCATGAGGTTCATGGACTCGGGGATAGGGTCGGCAAGCGACCGCCACCACCCCTGGATCCTCGCCCCCTTCGCCAGCTCAACGAGGGCCTGACACTCCTCGGCTGAGGCGTCATACTCGCGGCATAGAGCGTCCACGGCCGGCCACTTGACAGGGCCTTCCTTCGTTTCGTAGCGGCTGAGCGTCGCCTTCGAGATGCCGACCCGAGCTCCCGCCTCTTCCAGGGTTAAGCCCTTTGCCTCGCGGAGGCGGCGAAGGTCAGCACCGAGTTGGCGCCTTCGTGTGGTGGGTCCAACTGGCATGTTCAGCCCTTCACGTCGATCGGTTCAAATCGTGCTCGTTGTGCGAACAGGACGGCAAGGTGGCGTGCGCCCGGGGCGCGCGTGGCTGCGGTGCACTCCTCTTGGTCCCTGGTGAGAGTTCCATTTTGAGAGTTCCAATGCAACTCTTCGTGTGTGGCCAGTTGCAACTGGCTACCACGGTGCACCGATGGAGGGGTTGGACATGGACTACGTCACCTGCATGCCCAAGAAGTCTTGGGATCTCGCCTTCCTCGCCGAGCCCCAGGAAGTGGCGCTCCTGCGCCGTGCCCTGCGCATGAATCTGGCCGCCTGGGGGCTGCAGGAGCTGTCGGACTCGGTCCAGGTCTGCGTGAGCGAGCTCGTCTCCAACGTGATCAATCACGTCGGGTCAGGAACCCCCGCCACCCTCAGCGTTTCATTGCTCGGCATGCACCTGCGGATCGAGATCCAAGATCCCGATACCCGCGCCCTACCGATGCTCCGCGACGCGCACGCGGACGTTGAAGCAGGGCGCGGCATGGCGCTCGTGGACGCCCTTGCTGATCGCTGGGGCGTCTACCTGCTCGCCGACCGAAAGGTGACCTGGTGTGAGTTCGCCACAGGGCCGACCGAGCCAAGCGAGAGAGTGGCCGGCATCTACAGGCAGAGTCGGCTTCGGGTGGCCGCGGCCGAGGCCGCTTCCATCAACGTCATCGCCGAGGTTCTGCTCTGGCTTCAGGCGCATGGGCATGATGCAGACGAGATGCTTGATCGAGCTCAGAGGCGTTTTGAAGCCGAGTGCGCCTATCGCGAGCGACCGCGATCCCTCACCCAGCCGCGATCGCCGAGTACGTCCACACGTCCGCCGGAATCGGGTGCTTCAGCCGCCACTTGATTGCCATGGGCTTGCTCCCCGTGTGCTCGTCGTACTCGGCCGGGCCCAGCAGCATCCACGGCTGTGCTCCACCGATGTCCGTGGACTTGTAACGGCGTACGAAGAGCAGCACGTGACTGCCCTCGGCGATGTGGTTCTGATAGCGCAGGCCCGTGGGAGAGGTCTCCGAGGTCTGGTTCTGAGACTCCCAGTGGAAGAGCATCTCGTTCAGTGCGTAGTCGTGGTAGCGAGTCTGCGGAGAGAAGTCCTTCTCATCCTTTTCCAGCGTGATGAGAAGCGCGTCGGTTTTGATGGACTCGCACCACTTCACCCCCTCACGGAAGTCTCCCGGCATGAAGCCTCCGATAACGGATTGCCCCAGGGCGGGGAGGATCTCCTCGCGGCTGTAGGAGGCGTGCACGGTGAGCGGGATGCCGGCCTTGCCCCCTATCCCCAGCAGTGGAATCGGAACGTGTTCCGTGTGAGCCAGGTTGCACGCCAACACCTGGCGGAGCTCACTGCGCACCGCGTGTTGCGTGTGGAGCGTCGCAAACCCGGCGTCGTAGTGGGCAAAGCCCTTACGCGTTACCCCACCGAGTGGCCAGAGCTGGAAGAAGAGCATGCGGGCGTAGGCCTGTGTCTGCTCGTCCAGTTCGCCGTACGCGGGGGCGTCGTCCTCCAACATCCGTGTATACGCGGCCACCCGCAAGGGGTCGTCCACATGGAGAAACGCGGAGACGCGCTTCAGGAGTGCTGCTTCCCCCTCGGGAGCCTCGCCCTTGAGGAGCCCCGCGCGGCGTAGCAAACCCGTCCAGGAGTTGCCGTTACCCCGGTAGAGCTCCTTGAGCTCACGGCCGCTCTCCTCCAGGTACCGGCTGAGTTTCGGCTCCCCGTAGTCAGCGACCTCACGGGCTAGTGCCGTGACATTGACGCCGATCTGATCCTTGATGTTCGCGATGATCGCCTTCTTCGCCTTCTCCTCAAGGATGATTTCGCACCCGGAGGGGAGTTGCGGGAAGTCGCGCTCTAGGTGGTCCAAGAGCCGCTTGCGCGTCAGGTTGGTGAGTGCCCTGAACTGGTTCTCGAAGCGGAACTCCTTGCGGTGCTGTCCAATGAAGTCGAGCACGGTGAGTACGGCCTTGTCCTCGGTGCGGCGTAGTCCGCGGCCGAGCTGCTGCAAGAACACGGTGGCACTGGAGGTGGGTCGCAGGAGGAGCAGAGTGTCCACGTCGGGGACGTCGAGCCCTTCGTTGAAGAGGTCGACTGAGAAGATCACTTGCAGCGTGCCCGCTTTCAGATCACCGAGTGCCTGCTTACGCTGCTCAGCCGGTGTCTCGCCCGACAGGGCGATGGCATTGAGGCCGGCCGTGCGGAACACCTCTGCCATGAAGTGGGCATGGGCGACCGAAACACAGAAGCCCAGTGCACGCATGGCGCCCGGCTCAGCGATTTTTTCCTTGACGGCCTTCACTACGAGTCGGGCTCGCCTGGCGTTGCTCGACAGCATGTTGCTCAACGCGGACGCGTCATATGCCCCCCGCTTCCACTCCACAGTGCTCAGGTCAGTGGAATCGCTGATACCGAAGTAGTGGAACGGGCTCAGAAGCTCATTCTCCAGCGCTTCCCACAGGCGCATCTCGGCGGCGATCCGCCCCTCAAAGAACTCGTCCTGGATGTTTCTACCGTCCATGCGCTCAGGCGTCGCCGTGAGCCCCAGCAGTTCCAACGGCCGGAAGTGATCAAGGATTTTCCGGTACGTCGGTGACGTGCCGTGGTGGAACTCGTCAATCACGATCACATCGAAGTGGTCGGGGGAGAGGCGCTCAAGGGCCTTCGCGTTGAGTGACTGCACACTGGCGAACACGTGTGTCCAGCGCTCGGGAATCTCGCCGCTGTGGAGTGCCTCGCCGAAGTTCGAGTCCACCAGAACGTCTTGGTAGGTCCGCATGGACTGCTGGAGGATCTCCCTGCGGTGGGCGACGAAGAGCAGGCGCAGGTCGCGGCCGCGTTTCTTGCGCAGCTGCTTGTAATCGAGTGCCGCCATGACGGTCTTGCCGGTGCCCGTGGCTGCCACGAGTAGGTTTCGGTGCAGGTCATGCACCTCCCGCTCGACCTCCAGACGCTCCAGCATGTCGCGCTGGTGCGGGTACGGCCGTACCTCCAGGCCAGACAGAGTGATGCTGCGCTCGGTCGCGGCAGTGGACGACGTACCCCCTGCAATCGCCAATGCCTCGCGGAGGCGCTCCCCGTCGGTTGCAGGGTCATACGCCTCGAACGATGGATCGCTCCAGTAGGCGTCGAAGGTGGCCGCGAACTTTCGCAGCACATCGGGTGTGGCTATGGAGGAAAGTCGAACGTTCCACTCCAGCCCGTCAAGCAGAGCGGCCTTGGAGAGGTTGGAGCTGCCGACGTAGGCGGTGTCATATCCACTGTTGCGACGGAACAGCCAAGCCTTGGCATGCAGTCGGGTAGACCGGGTCTCGTAGTTGACCTTGACCTGAGCGTTGAACTCTTCGACCAAGCGATCCAGCGCACGGCGTTCGGTTGCGCCGATGTAGGTCGTTGTGATCACCCGCATGGGCACGTCCCGCTCATGAGCAGCTCTCAGCGACTGCTCGATGATGCGCAGCCCGTGCCACTTCACAAAGGCGCAAAGCAGATCTACTCGGTCAGCGGTGGCCAGTTCCGCACGCAGCTCGAAGCCGAGGCTGGGATCCTCCGGCGAGTTAGTGATCAGTGCTGCGTCAGACAGCGGAATCCCAGGGCGTACGGCGAAGACTCCCGGTGCCTCTTGGCGAGTAACAGCGAGAAGTTGGCGTGGTCCATCGGCAACGAGGTCGACCCACTCCTGCGCGCCTTCCAGGGTGCTGATGGACTCCAGGATGTGGTTTGCCGCGTAGACACGTTCCTGCGCCGGGATGCCGTGCAGTACCCGCTGCACGGTTCGAGCGACGTGCCTTGCCAGGACGTGGGGGACTGACTCGGCTCCCACCTCATCGCTCACGAGACGCCAGCCTCGGTCAGCGAGCCCTCTCAACTGCTCCTCGAAGCGCAAGGTGATGAGCTCCTCGTAGAGCCCTGCGACAGGCTGTGAAGGACCAATTGACTTACCCACGCTTGGCTTCCCCCCGGCTTGCTCTGATAGGTGCCCTATGTCTAACAGAGGGCACCGACACCGGGAGGCGTCGGCCTGCCCTGGCGGTTCATGGACTGTAACGGGCCAACCTTGCATTTTTGTTTGACAGGAGTGATCGACTTCGGACGAGTATGGGCACGTGGAAATCGAACGGGTCATCGGTCCTATCGAGGGCGTCGTCTTGGGAGCCTCCTACTCCTCTCGGCTTGAGGTGATGAAGGCCAAGCTGCACCAGACCAACCAGAAGGGGATCTCGTGGCTTAAGGACGAGGATGGGCTGCACGTGGCCGATGCCATCGTTTTGAACGGTGGCTATGTGGACGACGACGATCATGGGTCGTGGATGCACTACACGGGCGCCTCCGAGGGCAAGGATCGAGACTCCGATACGGGGCGGCTGCTGTGTAGCCAGTCGTGGTCGTACGTCGACAATGTGGCGCTCAAGAACAGCTATGACCGCGGATACCCGATTCGGGTTATTCGCGGCCATAAGGGAGATAAGGACTACTCGCCGTCTGACGGCTACCGGTACGACGGCCTGTTCAAGATCACCGCCGTTCGGACGGCCCTCTCCAAGTGGCCCGCCCCGGATGGCTCCCCTATCAGCATCTGTCAGTTCGATCTGGAGCAGTTGCCTGACTGAGCCACGGCGGTTTCACCGTTTGAGCCGAGTCGAATAGCTCGTTGGCTGCAAACGTGCCCATGGCCGCCCAGTTGTTCTGAGGGTGGCGGTTCCGGGGCGAGGGTCAAGAGCGCCCTTCGGGCGTCGGCTTCGCCGATTGCGCTGCGCTCCACTCTTGACACTCGCCCCTCCACCGCGGATTGCATGCGGCCGGGCGGCCCAGGGGTGGGGCGGCGGGGACCGGCGGGGGTCGGGGTGCCCGCCGTTGCCGGGTGCCGGTGCGTGGGGTGTGTGGGGACGCGAGAGGGGGACGAGCTTTATGGTCCCGTTCAGCTCCGTCGTCGCGGGCCCCCTCCTCGGCGTCCTCAGCTCTCAGCCTCCCGCGCCGTGGCACTCCCCGTACGCACGTCCCGACCCGCACCAGCAACCCCCCGTCCCCTCCGGAGGCCAGGCCACCGCTCGTCCCCGGGCCGCGAGCGTCGTCGCGTACTGGGGGAGCAGGGTCGGGTCGTCCGGGGTCGTGCCCTCCGATGCGGCGAAGGCCTCGAAGGAGGGGACCGTGCCCGTGACCACGCCCAGGTTCGCCGTGCCGGAGGACGACAGTTCGCGTAGGGATGTCTCTATCGTCGTCAGGTGCTCCTCGTGGGACGGGTACTCCGCGGACAGGGCCGGGTACGCCGAGAGGAGTTCCGTCAGTTCGCCCTGCGGCCAGTGCAGGACCGCCACGGGGAACGGGCGGGAGAGGGCCTCCCGGTAGGCGCCGAGCTCCGCGCGCAGGCGCGAGATCTCCGCCTCCAGCTCCGCCGGGTTGTCCGAGCCCAGGGACCACACCCGCTTCGGGTCGTGGAGTTCGTCCAGGGAGACCGGCATGGAGTGCAGGGTGTCGGCCAGGGTGTCCCACTCGTCGTGGGGGAGGCCCAGCATGCGGCGCACCCGGTGGCGGCCGAAGAAGAGGGGGCGCGTGGGCTGCGGGGGACGCGCACCGTCCGTCACGAGGAGCCGCGTGGCCTCCGTGAGGACCTCCTGCGCCGTCTCCAGCTCGTCGTGGGCCTCCAGGGCCTCGGCCACGATCACCCAGGGGGCCGCGTCGCGCGGGGACGCCGTGCGGATGCCGTCGATGATCGCCCGGGCCTCGGCCTCGTGGCCGTACTCCCAGAGGTTCGAGGCCTTCAGGGCCCGGACCAGATACGGGTCCTCCAGGCTGTCGCCGGAGGAGAGCAGGCGGTCGTAGAGCGCGGTCGCGGCGGGGCGGTCGCCGGACAGTTCGAGGTGGGCCGCGGCCCGCAGCAGCAGGGCTTCGGCGTCCTCGGGGTACAGGCCGGCGGTTCGCTCCAGGCGGGCCGCCTCGGTGGCGTGGTCGACGTTTTCGGCAGGCGTGTCGGGGCGCATGGGGGACACCGTACTGCCGAGTGGTGACAAAGGAGAGTCCGTCCCACCCCGGGCCGTCCGGCGGGCGGGACGAGGAGGGCGCTGCGCCCCCAGTCCGTTCGGCGGGCGGGACGAGGAGAGCCGTGGCCCCCAGTCCGTCCGGCGGGCGGGACGAGGAGAGCCGTGGCCCCCAGTCCGTCCGGCGGGCGGGACGAGGAGAGCCCCCGCGTCCCCGGCCGTCCGGCCGGCGGGAGGGGGAGCCCGGGGCTCAGTCCGTTCGTCCGGCGGGACGAGGAGAGCCCTGCGCCCCGGCCGTCCGGCCGCCCGGCAGGATTCCGTCGCCCCCTGCTGCACAGTGAAGGTATGGATGACAGGGACACCGGTCTCGCCGGGGGCCGTCCGGCCACCCGGCTGCCCGCGCAGGATCTTGAGCGGGCCCGCCGTTTCTACGCCGAGAAGCTCGGTCTCGAACCCGTCGACGAGCGGCCCGGTGGGCTGCTGTACCGGAGCGGGGGCGTGGAGTTCGCCCTGTTCCGGTCGGCGGGGGCCTCGCCGGGGACCTTCACGCAGATGGGCTGGCAGGTCGACGACATCGACCGCGTCGTGGCCGATCTACGACGGCGCGGTGTCGTGTTCGAGGTCGTCGACCTTCCGGGGTTGCGGACGTCCGAGGACGGGATCGCCGATGTCGAGGGGCACTATCCGAGCAAGGGGGCGCGGGGGGAGCGTGCCGCCTGGTTCCGGGACAGCGAGGGGAATCTGCTCGGGATCGGGGAGCCCGTCGTCTGACCGGCCCTCCTAGGACGGTGTGCGAAAGGGGCCGCGCGGGTCTGGAGACCTCACGCCCCGGCCCTTATCGTGCGGGCGGCCCGTCCCGTACGACGGTGGAGGAGGCGTCCGCCCATGCGCGTGCCCGTCGTGCAGCACACCGACCGGCGGCGGCGCGCCCGGCGCCGGCGCGCGCTGTGGACGGGTGCGGAAGTCGTCGTCACCGTCGGGATCGTCGTCCTGCTCCTGGTGGTCCACCAGCTGTGGTGGACCAACCGGCAGGCGTGGCACGGAGCCCAGCGGGAGGTGGCCGCGCTGGAGCGGGAGTGGGGCGGCAGCACGGTTCCCGGGCAGGTGCGGGACGGTGGTCATCCGGTGGATTCCGGGGACGGAGACGTCCCGGTCCGGCGGGGTGAGGCGGGCGCCCGGCCGTCCGGCCCCACGCCCGCCTCGGCACCCGTGTCCTCCGACGCCTACGCCATCCTCGCCATCCCCCGCCTGAACCTCCGCGTCCCCGTCGCCGAAGGCATCAGCAAGCCCGACGTCCTCGACAAGGGGTACGCCGGTCACTACCCCGGGACCGGACAGCCCGGCCGCGCCGGGAACTTCGCGCTCGCCGGGCACCGCAACACCCACGGCGAGCCCTTCCGGTACCTCGACCGGCTCGGCGACGGCGACCGGATCGTCGTGGAGACGCGGGCCGCGGTGTACACGTACGCCGTCGACCAGACCGTCCCGCGGACCTCCGCCCGCGACACCGGGGTGATACGTCCCGTGCCGCGCAGCCTCGTCCACCCCGGGCGGGGCTACAGCGAGCCGGGGTACTACATCACCCTCACCACCTGCACCCCCGAGTACACGTCCAAGTACCGCCTGGTGGTGTGGGGGACGCTCCTTTCCCTGCGCCCGCGGTGAGGTATAAACGAGCGACAGCACTCATGCGTACGACGAGGGGGGAGCCGCGATGATCCAGCGCTGTGCGAAGCCGCGCCCCGCCGTCCTGCTCCTGATCCTCTTCGTCTTCCTCGAATTCGCGCTGCTGGACGCCGGCACCCTCACCGCCACCGTCGCGCTCGCCGCGACCGCCGCGGCCGGGTCGGCGTTCGCCCTCTCCCTGCTGGTCGCCGCGCGCTGCGCGCCCGCCGTGCCGCCCACGCGGGTGCGTACGGCCATCCGCGACCGGGACCGGCGTACGGCCTTCCTGCCGCAACGCGACCCCGACGCCAAGGGGCGCACCCGCCCTCGAGCGCCCGGACACGCCCTCCTGACGACCGTCGCGTAGGGCACGCCACTCCGAGCCATCTCGGCCGAGCACCTCACCGTGACCCCGCGCGGGTCGTCATGCCGCCCCATGTCCCGGCACGACGAGACCCACGACGGAGGGCTCACCCATGTCCGTTTTCGCCAACCTGGTCGAGCAGCTCGCGGAGTTGCTCCAGCCGTTGTTCCACGCCTCCGCGGCCGCCGCCGCGATCGTCCTGTTCACCGCGTTCGTACGGCTGCTGGTGCTGCCGCTGTCGCGGGCGTCCGCGCGGGGGCAGAAGGCGCGCACCGCGTTGCAGCCGAAGATCGCCGAGCTGCGCGAGAGGTACCGCAAGAACCCCGAGCGGCTTCAGCAGGCCGTGCTGGAGCTGCACGCGAAGGAGAAGGTGTCCCCGCTGGCGGGCTGTCTGCCCGGTCTGATGCAGCTGCCCGCCTTCTTCCTGCTCTATCACCTGTTCTCGAACCCGACGATCGGCGGCGAGGCGAACGCTCTGCTCGGCCATGAGCTGCTGGCCGCGCCTCTGGGGGACCGGTGGCTGGACGCACTGGGCGACGGCGGGGCGTTCGGCGCCGCGGGGCTGGTGTACGTCGCGCTGTTCGCCCTCGTCGCGGTCGTCGCCGGGTCCAACTTCCGCCGTACCCGGCGGATGACGGCCGCCGGCCGTCCGGTGCCGGCCGACGGTGAGCAGCTGCCGGGCCTCGGAGCCGTCACCAAGGTCATGCCGTTCATGTCCTTCTTCACGCTGATCACGGTGGCGGTGGTGCCGCTGGCGGCCGCCCTCTACGTGGTCACCAGCACGACGTGGAGCGCGGTGGAGCGGGCCGTGCTGTACCGCTGAGCGGAGCGCCTCCGCACGGTCCAGTACGTGAACGGGGTATTGCGGACTGCACCGCCACCTTGGAGGATCGACCAGTCCTCCGATGGCTGCACACGTCGGGGGCGCCCCACGATCGAGGGAGATTGTGACCATGAAGCTGCTGCGAGTCGGAACGGCCGGGGCGGAACAGCCCGCGCTGCTCGACGCCGAGGGCGTGCTGCGGGACCTGTCCGGACTCGTGCCGGACATCGACGGCGCGCTGCTCGCCGACGACGCGGCGCTCGGGCGGGTCCGTGCGGCCGCCGGCGCCGGGGAGCTCCCGGTGCTGGACGGGGCGGGACTGCGGATCGGGCCGCCGCTGGGGCGGATCGGCAAGGTCGTGTGCATCGGCCTGAACTACCACGACCACGCCCGCGAGACCGGGGCCGAGCCGCCCGCCGAGCCGGTGGTCTTCTTCAAGGCGGCGGACACGGTGGTCGGCCCGAACGACACGGTGCTGGTGCCGCGGGCGTCCCGCAAGACCGACTGGGAGGTGGAGTTGGCGGTCGTCATCGGCCGTACGGCCCGCTATCTGGAGTCGGCCGAGGAGGGGCTCGCGCATGTCGCCGGGTACGCGGTGGCGCACGACGTGTCCGAGCGGGAGTTCCAGATCGAGCGTGGCGGGACCTGGGACAAGGGCAAGAACTGCGAGACGTTCAACCCGCTGGGCCCGTGGCTGGTGACGGCTGACGAGGTGCCGGATCCGCAGAACCTGTCGTTGCGGCTGTGGGTCAACGGCGAGCTGAAGCAGGACGGGTCGACCGGCGAGCAGATCTTCCCCGTGGGGGAGGTCGTGCGGTACGTGAGCCAGTTCATGACCCTGTATCCCGGCGATGTGATCAACACCGGTACGCCCGCCGGGGTGGCGATGGGGCAGCCGGAGCCCAAGCAGTACCTGCGGGCCGGGGACGTGGTGGAGCTGGAGATCGAGGGGCTGGGGCGGCAGCGGCAGGAGCTGAAGGACGCCTAGCGCGCCAACGCCGGGAGGGCGGCGCCGACGCCGCCCTCACCGGACGCCGCCGTCACGCCAACAGGCCCGCCAGCCTGCGCCATTCCTCGCGCGGGAGTGTGTCGCCGGGCTCGGTGCCGACCACTTGGAGCGCCACATGGTCCGCGCCCGCCGCGTGGAAGGCGGCGACGCGTTCGCGGATGTGGTCCTCGTCGCCCCAGGCGTACACCGCGTCGATGAGGCGGTCGCTGCCGCCGTCCGCCAGATCCGACTCGGTGAAGCCGTGCCGGAGGAAGTTGTTGGTGTAGTTCGGGAGCGCCAGATACATGGCCAGGTAGTCCCGGGCGGCGGCGCGGGCCCGGTCCGGGTCCCGCTCCAGGACGACCTTCAGCTCGGGGGCCAGAATCGGCGCCTCGCCCAGGATCTCGCGGGCGTAGGCCGTGTGCTCCGGTGTCACCAGGTAGGGGATCGCGCCGGCCGCGCGGTCGCGGGAGAGCTCCAGGGTCTTGGGGCCGAGTGCGGCCAGCAGGCGGCGCTCGGCGGGTACGCCGGCGGCGTCCAGCCCGTCGAGGTAGTCGACGAGGGCCGCGTACGGGCGCCGGTACTGTTCCGTGAACTTCGCGTGGCTGACGCCGAGGCCCAGGACGAAGCGGCCGGGGTGGGCGGACTCCAGGTCCGTGAAGGCCGCCGCGCTGTCCTTGGCCTCGTACTGCCAGATGCTCTGGATGCTGGTCGCGACGGTGATCTCCGAGGTCGCGCCGATGAGAAGGGCGGCGTGCCGGGCGGCGCTGCTGCCGCCCAGCCACAGGGCGCCGTAGCCCAGGTCCTCGAGTTCGGCGGCGGCGTCCGTCAGCTCCCCGCGCACGGCCGGGTCCTCGGAGCGCAGGCCGCTGCTCCAGATGCCGTACCGTCCCAGCCGTTCCTTCAACGAGGCTGCGGGGTTGTCCATGAGTGCGATCCCTCCGGTTGCTGTGACGGCCGTTACACCGATGTGTAACCGGAGGGCCGCTCGGGCTAATCCCGGGAAGCGGAATCCCGGGAATCAGACCTGATCGCCCAGGAAGTGCTCCAGCGCCTCCACCACCATGCGGTGGTCCTGGAGCTGGGGCAGGCCGGACACCGTCACCGAACCGACGACGCCCACGCCCTCCACGGTGATCGGGAAGGAGCCGCCGTGGGCGGCGTAGGTGTCGGGGTCCAGCCGGGAGGACTCCTCGAACGTGGTGCCCTTGGCCCGGAAGCGGGCGCCCACCAGGTACGACGCGGAGCCGTAGCGCTCCACCACCCGGCGCTTGCGGGCGATCCAGGCGTCGTTGTCCGGGGTGGAGCCGGGCAGGGCGGCGTGGAAGAGCTGCTGGCCGGCGCGGTGGATGTCGATGGCGACCGGGGCCTGGCATTCCCGGGCCAGCTCCACCAGCAGCGAGCCGAGCGCCCAGGCGTCGTCGAAGGTGAACCGGCGGAACACCAGCCGGCGTTCCTGGGCCTCCAGCTCCTCGATGCCGGGCGTCAGTTCGGGGGTGGACTTCTCGGTCGTCGCGGTCGTGTGGCTGTGCGTCACAGGGTCACCGTCACTCCGTCGCGGGCCGAACGGCGGGCCGCTTCCAGTACGTCGAGGGCGGCGGCCGCCTCGAGGGCGGTCACCGGGTTGGGGGCGCCGTCGCGCAGGGCGGCGGCGATCTGGGCGTAGTACGCGGGGTAGTCGCCGGCCAGGGTGGGCACGGGGCGGCCGCCGCCGGTCAGGGGGGACTCTCCCCCAGAGGGGGGACCCCCAGCGCCGAGGCGGCCCCACAGCGACTCGGGCTCCGTGCCCCAGCCGGCGGTCGTGGCGGGGAGCTGCCCGTCCTTCAGGGCCGCCTCCTGCGGATCGAGGCCGTACTTGACGTAGCCGGCCCGCGAGCCCAGCACCCGGAAGCGCGGGCCGAGTTGGGCGGTCGTCGCGGAGACGTAGAGGTGGGAGCGGACGCCGTTCGCGTGCGTGAGGGCGATGAAGGTGTCGTCGTCCGTCTCGGCGCCCTGGCGGCGGACGTCGGCCTCGGCGTGGACCGAGGCGGCGGGGCCGAAGAGGACCAGGGCCTGGTCGACCACGTGGCTGCCGAGGTCGTAGAGCAGACCTCCGATCTCTGCCGGGTCGCCGGACTCGCGCCAGCCGCCCTTGAGCTGCGGCCGCCAGCGCTCGAAGCGCGACTCGAAGCGCCATACGTCGCCCAGCTCCCCCTCGGCGACGAGGTGGCGCAGCGTCAGGAAGTCGTTGTCCCAGCGGCGGTTCTGGAAGACGGAGAGCAGCAGGCCGCGCTCCTCGGCGAGGGCCGCCAGCTCGCGGGCCTCGGCCGCGGTGCCGGCGACCGGCTTGTCGACGACCACGGGCAGGCCGGACTTCAGGGCGGCGGTGGCGAGGGGGACGTGCGTCTTGTTCGGGGACGCGATGACGACGAGGTCCAGGTCGTCGGCCCGCTCGAACAGCTCGTCCGGGCTCGCGGCGACCCGCACGCCGGGGTGCTCGGTGCGGGCCTGTTCCTGCCGCTCGGGGTTCGAGGTGACCACCGTGTCCAGGGCCAGGCCCTCGGTGGTGGCGATGAGCGGGGCGTGGAAGACGGAGCCCGCGAGGCCGTAGCCGACGAGGCCGACGCGGAGGGGCGAGCCAGGGGGTGTGCGAGTCATACGTCCACTTTCGCAACGCTGTTGCCAAAGTGCAAGCGGAGGGGACAATGGGAGCGTGAACAGGCCGAGCACCACCAACGGAGCGGGCGCCGGACAGGGCGCGCAGGGCGCGTCGCAGGGCACGCGTCACGACGTGCCTCCGGGGGCGAACCTGCTGGCGGTGCGCAGTCACAACGCCGCGCTCGTCCTCGAACTCCTGCGCAGGGCCGGGACGGAGGGCGTCAGCCGGCTGGAGCTCGCCGAGTGGACCGGGCTGACGCCCCAGGCCGTCAGCAAGATCACCGCGCGGTTGCGGGACGAGGGGCTGCTGGCGGAGGCGGGGCGTCTGGTGTCCACGGGGGGCAAGCCGCGGACGGTGCTGCGGCTGGTGCCGGGGGCCGGGCATGCCGTGGGCGTGCACCTGGACCGGGACGAGCTGCGCGTGGTGCTGGTCGACCTGGCCGGGACGGTGGTTGGGGAGCGGCGTACGGCGATGGACCTGGGGGCGGGTGCGGAGGCCGTGGTGGGGGACGTGGCCGGCCTCGTCAGGGAGGTCCTCGGCGGGGACCCGGCGGCCGGGGTGCGGTCGCTGCTCGGGGCCGGGGTCGCCCTGCCCGGGCCTCTCGACCACGTCCACGGGGTGCTGCACCGGGTCACCGGGTTCCCCGAGTGGGACGGGTTTCCGCTGCGCGACGTGCTGGGGCGGCGGCTGGGGGTGCCGGTGGTGGTCGACAAGGACACCAACGCCGCCGCGCTGCGGCTGGCCGTCGCGGGCGGGGGCGGATCCTTCGCGTACCTGCACTTCGCGGCGGGGCTCGGATGCGGGCTGGTGATCGGGGGCACGGTGCACCGCGGGGCGCGGACCGGGGCGGGGGAGTTCGGGCACCAGGTCGTGCAGCTGGACGGGCCGGTGTGCGGGTGCGGGAATCGCGGGTGCGTCGAGGCGCTGTGTCTCGACGCGGTGGCGGGCGGGGACGTCGAGGAGGCGGCGCGCGTCCTGGGCGTGGGCGCGAGCAACCTGGTCGCACTTCTCGACGTCGACCTCGTGCTGCTGGGCGGCCGCATCGTCGCGACCGAGCCGGAGCGGTTCGCCCGCGGAGTCGCCGGGGTCCTCGCGGAACGCGCCCGGCGCACGGGGGAGGAGGCGGTGCCGGTCCGGATCGCGGAGGGCGGGAGCCGCGCGGTCGCCGAGGGCGCGGCGCAGCTGCTGCTGGCGCCGTTGTTCGGGCGGGGCGGGGCGTGAGGGGCCGGCCTGTGCGCCGGTACCCAGCCACCCGGTGAGTGTCTCCCTTCTCACCGGACCGGCTCGATCTGCCCGATCGGGCGGACCTGTTGGGCCGTACGGCGCGGTGTTCTCGCGGAGCGGCGGGCGGGTGGCGCGCAATGGAAGCATGCGACTGTGCACGCCCGTCTCCCTCTGCCTCGCCGCAGCCGCCGCCCTCCTCGGTGGAGCCGCATCGCCTGTGCACGCGACCCCCGCGCACGCGTTGCGTCCGGCCCTCGCCCACGCCGTGCACCCGGTCCCCGCGCACGCGTTGCACCCGGCCCTCGGGCACGGCGAGCACGCGGCTCCCGCGCGCGCCGTGCGTCCGGCTCCCGCGCGCGCCGTGCATCCGGCACCCGCGCGCGCCTTGCACCCGGCTCCCGCGCACGCGTTGCACCCGGACCTCGGGCACGGGGTGCACGCGGCTCCCTCGGACGCGTTGCACGCGGCTCCCTCGGACGCGTTGCACGCGGCTCCCGCGCACGCGTTGCACCCGGCCCTCGGGCACGCCGTGCACCCGGTCCCCGCGCACGCGTTGCACCCGGCCCTCGGGCACGCCGTGCGTCCGGCTCCCGCGCGCGCCGTGCACCCGGCCCTCGGGCACGCGGTGCATCCGGTCCCCGCGGACGCGTTGCACCCGGCCCTCGGGCACGCCGTGCGTCCGGCTCCCGCGCGCGCCGTGCATCCGGCACCCGCGCGCGCCTTGCACCCGGCTCCCGCGCACGCGTTGCACCCAGACCTCGGGCACGGGGTGCACGCGGCTCCCTCGGACGCGTTGCACGCGGTCCCCGCGGACGCGTTGCACCCGGCCCTCGGGCACGCCGTGCGTCCGGCTCCCGCGCGCGCCGTGCACATGGCCCCTGTGCGTGCCGGGTACGCGGCCGACACGTCCCCGTGCGCCGGGTCCGACGACCGGCAGTTCCCGATCTCCACCCGCATCGTCGACGGCCCCGGCTCCTACGACGCCGGTGGTGGGTACGGGACCTGGTCCATCGAGCTCACCAACAGCACCCGCAGCGCCTGCACCGGCATCCACCCCGTCGTCGTGCTCGTGGACGGTGAGCGCGAGCTGAAGCCGTCGCAGCCGCGGCTGGAGTTCTACGAGGGGGCGCGGCCCCGCGCGGTGCGGTTCGAGCGGACCGACCAGGACGAGCTGGTGGGCGTCTTCGACGACGGGTTCGCGGGGTTCACCGTGCAGCCGGGGCAGACCCTGACGGTGCGGGTGCGGCTGGCGCTGACCTCGGACGCCGTACCGAACGACATCACCGCCAACGCGGCCGTCGTACAGCGGCGCGCGGACGACGGCGACTGGATCGGGCAGTCGAACGACTACCGGTTCCGGGTGCGGGCGGCCTCGGAGCCGGAGGGCACCGCCGAGCCCGGCGGCGACGACCCCTCCGCCACCGCGTCCCCCGCCCCCGACGGCCGCCTCTCCTTCGCCGACGAACTCGCCCGCACCGGCCTCACCACCCCCCGCGGCGCCCTCGCCGCCACGTCCTTCCTGCTGGTCGTGACCGGCACCGCCCTGGTCATGGTGCGGAGGCGGCGCTGAGCCGGTGCGTCGCCCGTGCGACGATCCCCGGGTGGACTACCCGAACGACCAGGCCCCCGGCGCCCCCGTCCGATACGGCATCCCGGAGCACGGCCGCATCCCCAAGTACTACGCGGTCAAGGCGCGGCTCGACCGCTTGATCGAGGACCTGGGGGAGGGCGGGCTGCTGCCCACCGAGCGGGATCTGTCCGAGCGCTACGAGGTCGCCCGCGAGACCGTCCGGCAGGCGATCCGCGAGCTGGTGCTGGAGGGCAAGCTGCGCCGGCAGGGACGCGGGACCGTCGTCGCGGGGCCCAAGCTGGAGCAGCCGCTGTCCCTCGCCAGCTACACCGAAGGCGTGCGGCGGCAGGGCCGGACCCCGGGCCGGAATCTCGTCAGCCTCGACCGCTTCCCCTGCCCGGACACGCTCGCCGCCGAGACCGGGCTGCGGCGCGGCGAGGCCGTCTGGCACCTGGAGCGCCTGCTGCTCGCCGACGACGAGCGGGTCGGTCTGGAGAGCACGTACGTCGCCGTGGCCCGGGTGCCCCGGCTCGACGTCGACTTCGACCCCGACTCCTCCTTCTACGCCTGGCTGGGGGGCCAGGGCATCGGGTTCGGCGACGCCGACGAGCGCATCGAGACCGTGCTGGCCACCCCGCGCGAGGCGCTGCTGATCGGGACGCCGCCCGCCCTGCCGATGCTGCTGATCCACCGGGTGTCCAGGGACACCGAGGGGCAGCCGCTGGAGCGGGTGCGGAGCCTGTACCGGGGCGACCGGTTCTCCTTCACGACCCGTCTGCGCGGCTGACGCGGCCCACCCGGTATGGCTGAAAAACACCCAAGATCCATCGCCTTGATTATCACGAACGGATAACAGGTCTAGCCCAAACTTGATAGCTCGTTCACGCTCTCGTTGTCGGCCGGACCCTTTCGGTTCCCCCAGCACGAGGAGCGTGGCGGACGTGAGAGTGATAGTCGTCGGAGCCGGCGTGGTGGGCACCATGCACGCCTGGCATGCAGTGAACCGTGGCCATGAGGTCGTACAGATCGAGCGCGAGGCGGAGGCTCGCGGCGCGTCCCTGCGTAATTTCGGCCAGATCTGGGTCAGCGGCCGCGCGGGCGGCGAGGAACTGGAGACCGCCCTGCGGGCCCGCGAGCTGTGGGAGGAGATCGGTGACCGCGTCCCGGCCCTCGGCTTCCGCCCGAACGGCTCCCTGACGCCCGTGCGCGGCGGCCTGGAGCTCGCCGTCGCCGAGGCCGCCCTGGCCCGCCCGGACGCCGCCGCCCGCGGTTACAAGCTGCTGACCCCCGGCGAGGCCCGCGCCCTGAACCCCGCCCTGCGCGGCGAGTTCACCGCGGCCCTTCACTGCGAGCGGGACGCGGCCGTCGAGCCCCGCACCGCGCAGCTCGCCCTGCGCGAGGAACTGCTGAAGTCGCAGCGCTACAGCTTCCTGCCCGGCCGTGAGGTCCGCGACGTCATAGGCACCAACGCCGTCCGCGACGACCACGGCGACGTCCACCAGGGCGACGTGGTCGTGCTGTGCACCGGCGCCTGGCTCGGCGGCCTGGTCCGCGAGCTGGCCGGCCCCGACCTGCCGGTCCGTCGGGTCCGCCTGCAGATGATGCAGACCGAACCCCTCGGCGAGCGGCTCACCACCTCGATCGCCGACGCCGACAGCTTCCGCTACTACCCGGCCTACCGCGGCGCCGCCCTCGACGAGCTCAACGCCGGGCAACCGCAGCCGCGGACCGCGGCCGAGCACCGTATGCAGCTGCTCATGGTCCAGCGCGCCGACGGCGGACTCACCATCGGCGACACCCACGAGTACGAGCACCCCTTCGCCTTCGACACCCTCGAAGACCCCTACGACCACCTCACCGGCGTCGTCGAGTCCCTGCTCGGCCGGCCGCTGCCGAAGATCCGGCGCCGCTGGGCCGGGGTGTACGCGCAGTGCACCGACACCTCCCGGGTCGTGCACCGGCAGCAGGTACGCGACGGCGTATGGCTGGTGACCGGGCCCGGCGGGCGCGGCATGACCTGCTCGCCCGCGATCGCCGAAACCACCGCGAACGAACTCGGCTGGTGAACACCATGACGAACCCGACCACCGACATACGCCTCGTCGTCCTCGACATGGCCGGCACCACCGTCGCCGACGGCGGCCTCGTCGAGCGCGCCTTCGACACCGCCGCCCGTGAGCTGGGCGTCGAGCCCGGCACTCCCGACCACGCCGACAAGCTCGGCTACGTCCGCGCCACCATGGGCGAGTCCAAGATCTCCGTCTTCCGCCATCTGTTCGGCACCGAGGAGCTCGCCCGGCGCGCCAACACCGCCTTCGAGAAGGCGTACGGCGAACTGGTCGACAGCGGGCTCGTCGCCCCGGTCCCCGGGGCCCGCGAGGCCATCGAGGAGATCCAGGCAGGCGGCCGCACCGCCGTCCTGACCACCGGCTTCGCCCGCGTCACCCAGGACGCCATCCTCGCCGCCCTCGGCTGGCAGGACCTGGTCCCGCTCACCCTGTGTCCCGCCGACGCGGGCGGGCGCGGGCGGCCCTTCCCGGACATGGTGCTCGAAGCCTTCCTGCGTACCAAGGCCGCCGAGGGCGTCCAGCAGGTCGCGGTCGTCGGCGACACCTCGTACGACATGCTCAGCGGCGTCCGCGCCGGAGCGGGCCTGGTCGCCGGCGTCCGCACCGGGGCGCACGGCGACGAGGCGCTGCGCGAGGCGGGCGCCGGTCACGTCCTCGACTCGGTCGCCGGCCTGCCCACACTCCTGCGGGGAACCGGCTGATGGGCATCCGCTTCGACTCGGTCACCGTCGCCTACGACGGCGACGTCGTCCTCGACTCCCTGGACCTCACCGTCGCCCCCGGCGAGGTGATGGCGCTGCTCGGGCCGTCCGGCTCGGGCAAGACCACGGCCCTGCGCGCGGTCGCCGGGTTCGTGCGGCCGGTCTCCGGGCGGGTCTTCCTCGGCGACCGGGACGTGACCGACCTGCCGCCGTACCGGCGGGGCATCGGGATGGTCGTCCAGCAGTACGCCCTGTTCCCGCACATGCGCGTCGAGGACAACGTCGCCTTCGGACTGAAGGCCCGCAAGGCCGACAAGGCCGGGATCCGGGAGCGCGTCGCCGAGGCGCTGGAGATGACCGGGATGGCGGCGTACGCCCGCCGCCACCCCCGCGAGCTGTCCGGCGGCCAGCAGCAGCGCGTCGCCATCGCGCGGGCGCTGGCCATCCGGCCGGACGTCCTGCTGCTCGACGAGCCGCTGTCCGCGCTCGACGCCCAGCTGCGCTCCGGCATGCTCGCCGAACTCGCCCGGCTGCACCGGGAACTGCCCGACGTGTCGATCCTCTACGTCACCCACGACCAGGTGGAGGCGCTGACCCTGGCCGACCGGATCGCCGTGATGGACAAGGCGCGGCTGCAGGCGTGCGGCACCCCGCGCGAGCTGTACCGGGCGCCCGCCAACGAGTTCACCGCGTCCTTCGTCGGCAACGCCAACCTGCTGCCGGTCACGGTGGGGCAGGGCGGCGTGGCCTTCGCCGGCGCGGAGCTCGCGCTCGACACGGGGTCCGTGGCCCCGGGCGCGCGGGCCACGCTGTGCGTACGCCCGCACCTGGTCGGGCTCGGCTCGGGGCCCAACCAGCTCGCCGGGACCGTCTCCGAGATCCAGTGGCGGGGCGCGACCCACCGGCTGTACGTCGACGTGGACGGCCACCGGGTGCTGGCGGACCTGCGGGAGCTGCGGGATCCGCCGGCGCTCGGGGACGCCGTCGCGCTGCACTTCGCGCCCGAGGACGCGGTGCTGCTGCCCGCGGGGGTGAGCGAACATGGCTAGCGGGTCCGGGCGAAGCGCCCTGAAGGGGCGCGGGGAACCGCACGACCGGCCCCGGCAGGACCACGAGCGGCCGGCCGCCTCGCCCGGCACGTCCGGCGGCGCGCCCGGCGCGCCGACCGGCACCCCGGCGGCCGGGTCCCCGGCCCGGTCGCGCAAGGTGGCGGCCTGGATCTGGGCCCTGCCCCCGGTCGCCCTCCTCGCCCTGTTCTTCCTCTACCCCCTCGCCCTGGTCGTCCAGCAGTCCCTCCAGCCGGACACCGGCGGGACCTCGGTGCGGCCCTACGCCGACGTCTTCGCCTCGGAGGCGTTCCGCGAGGCCCTGTGGACCACCGTCTGGCTGGCTGTCGCGGCCACCCTCGGGTGTCTGGTCCTCGGGTTCGTGCTGGCGCTGGTCATCGCGTTCGTGCCGTTCCCCGGAGCCCGGGCGGTGTCGAAGTTCATCGACGTCTTCCTCTCCTTCCCGTCCTTCCTGATCACGCTCGCCCTGCTGTTCATCTACGGCTCGGTCGGCATGGCCAACGGACTGTGGACGGACGTCACGGGAGCGGCGGAGGGGCCCTTCCAGTTCCTCACCACGCCCTGGGGCGTACTCCTCGCGGAGATCACGTACTTCACGCCCTTCGTGATCCGCCCCCTGCTCGCGGCCTTCTCCCAGCTGGACACCGCCCAGCTGGAGGCGGCGAGCTCGCTGGGCGCCCGGGCGCCGCGGATCATCCGGCGGATCATCCTGCCGGAGGCGCTCCCCGCGCTCGCCGCCGGCGGCAGCCTCGTCCTCGTGCTCTGCCTCAACGAGTTCGGGATCGTCCTGTTCACCGGGGCGAAGGGCGTCACGACCCTGCCGATGCTCGTCTACAGCAAGGCGATCCTGGAGTCCGACTACCCGGGCGCCTGCGTGGTCGCCGTCGTCAACGTCCTGATCTCCGTGGGCCTGTACGGCCTGTACCGGGTGGTGAGCCGTCGTGCTGGTGCATAGCCGCAAGGCGAGGTGGGCCGTGTGGACGGTCTTCCTCCTCCTCTTCCTGCCGCTGTTCGCCCTGCCGCTCCTCGTCGTCCTCGGCGCCTCCTTCGCCACGAACTGGTCGAGCGTCCTGCCCTCCGGCTTCACCACCGGGCACTACTCCGCCGCCACCCGCGGCGAGGCTCTCCAGGCCCTCACCACCAGCCTGGTGACGGCGGTGGCCGCGAGCCTGCTCGCGCTCGTCGCAGGTACCTGGGCGGCGCTGGCCGCGGCCGCCCTGCACAAGCGGTACCGCAAGGTGCTGGACGCCCTGTTCGTGCTGCCGGTCGCCGTGCCCTCGGTGGTCGTCGGTCTGGCGATCCTGGTCGCCTTCTCCCAGCCGCCGTTCCTGCTGAACGGCACCCGCTGGATCGTGATCGCCGCCCACGCCGTCCTGGTCACCGCGTTCGCGTACCAGTCGGTGTCCGCCGCGATCGTCCGCCTCGACCCGGCGTACGAACAGGCCGCCGCCTCCCTCGGCGCCCGGCCCTCGTACGTCCTGTGGCGCGTCAGGATCCCCCTGCTGCTGCCCTCCCTGACCGCCGCCGCCGGCCTCTGCTTCGCCCTTTCCATGGGCGAGTTGAGCGCCACGATGATGCTCTATCCGCCCGACTGGACACCGCTTCCGGTCCTCATCTACGCGGCCACCGACCGCGGCGCCCTGTTCGCCGGCTCCGCGATCGCCGTGGTGCTGATGGCGGCGACCCTGCTGGTCCTGCTCGCCGTCTCCAAGATCCGCACCAAGGCCTCGTACCGATAACCCGCACCCCGTATCCGCATCCCGCAACCAGTCCGGTCACGCAAGGAGTTCACCTCGCCATGCCCGCAACGCCTCTCAAGCCGATCGCCGCCGTCCTCGGCAGCCTCGCCCTCGCCGCCTCCCTGACCGCCTGCGGCGGCAGCTCCGCCGCCTCCGACGAGAAGGTCGTCACCGTCTACAGCGCCGACGGCCTCAAGGGCGAGAACGGCGACGGCTGGTACGACCAGGTCTTCAAGGACTTCGAGAAGGAGACCGGCATCAAGGTCGAGTACGTGGAGGGCGGCTCCGGAGAGATGGTGCAGCGCGCCGTCCGCGAGCAGCGCAACCCGCAGGCCGACGTGCTCGTCACCCTCCCGCCGTTCATCCAGCAGGCCGACGAGAAGGGCCTGCTCCAGAAGTACGCCCCGAAGGGTTCCGACCAGGTCAACGGCGCCGACAAGTCGGCCGAGGCCACCTGGACCTCGGTCGTCAACAACTACTTCGGGTTCATCTACAACACGAAGGAGCTGAAGCAGGCCCCCACCACGTGGGAGGAACTGCTCGACGCCCGGTACGAGAACAAGCTGCAGTACTCCACGCCCGGAGTCGCCGGCGACGGCACCGCCGTGCTCATCAAGGCCATGCACGACTTCGGCGGCGAGCAGCAGGCCATGGACTACCTGGGCAAGCTCCAGGCCAACAACGTCGGCCCGTCCGCCTCCACGGGCAAGCTCGCACCCAAGGTCGACAAGGGCGAACTGCACGTCGCCAACGGCGATGTGCAGATGAACTTCGCCCAGTCCAAGTCCATGCCCAACCTCGGCATCTGGTTCCCGGCCCCGGAGGGCGGCAAGCCCACGTCCTTCGCCCTGCCCTACGCCGGCGGCCTGATCACCGACGCCCCGCACAGCGAGAACGGCAGGAAGCTCCTCGACCACATGCTGAGCCAGAAGGCGCAGGCCCAGGTCAGCGAGATCGGCGGCGGCTTCGCGGCCCGCCAGGACGTCAAGGCCACCGACGCCAACGCGATCGCCCTCACCAAGCTCATGGACGGCGTCGAGATCTTCGAGCCCGACTGGAACGACATCGGCGAGAACCTGACGAAGTACGTCGACTCCTGGAAGTCGGCCACCGGCAGCTGAGCCACCCCGCACCGAGGAACACGCAACGCCGAGTCGTGATTAGGCTGGGGGCGTCGGTACGCCGCGGTTCCGGCGCCCCAGCTCTTTTCGCACGTACGCCAGGAGTGATCGACGCACATGGCAGACCGCAAGCCCATCGATTCATGGCTGACCGACATGGACGGGGTCCTGATCCACGAGGGCGTCCCGATCCCCGGCGCCGACGCCTTCATCAAGAAGCTGCGCGAGTCCGGCAAGCCCTTCCTGGTGCTCACCAACAACTCCATCTACACCCCGCGCGACCTGCACGCCCGGCTCAGCCGCATGGGCCTGGACGTGCCGATCGAGAACATCTGGACGTCCGCGCTGGCCACGGCGAAGTTCCTGGACGACCAGCGGCCGGGCGGCTCCGCCTACGTGCTCGGCGAGGCGGGCCTGACCACCGCGCTGCACGACATCGGGTACATCCTCACCGACCACGAGCCGGACTACGTCGTCCTCGGTGAGACCCGGACGTACTCCTTCGAGGCCATGACCAAGGCCGTACGGCTCATTCTCGGTGGCGCCCGCTTCATCTGCACCAACCCGGACGAGACCGGCCCCTCCGCCGAGGGCCCGCTCCCCGCGACCGGCGCCGTCGCCGCGCTGATCACCCAGGCCACCGGCCGCAAGCCCTACTTCGCGGGCAAGCCGAACCCCCTGATGATGCGCACCGGCCTCAACGCGATCGGCGCCCACTCCGAGACCAGCGCCATGATCGGCGACCGGATGGACACCGACGTGCTGGCGGGCATGGAGGCCGGCATGCAGACCTTCCTGGTGCTGACCGGCCTGACCCGCCCCGGGCAGGTCGAGGACTTCCCGTACCGGCCCTCCAAGATCGTCGACTCGATCGCGGACCTCGTGGACCGCATCTAGCCGCGCTGAAACCACGCCCCCGGCGGATCGGGGTGAAACCCACCCGTTCGGAGCAGTCCCGCCCCTGTTGAGGATGCAGGGGCGGGTCGGGCGGGGGAGGCTCCAGGAGTCTGGAGGTTCACCACGATGGGTTCACTGCGACTCACTCTCTGTACGGGCGTATTGGCGGCCACCGCGACCCTCGCTCCGGTGGCATACGCGGCGGACGGCGGCGTCTCGGTCAGCCCCGCCACCCCGGCCCCCGGCGGCGAGCTGGGGCTGCGGGTGACCGGCTGCACGGGAAAGGCCGGCGTCGCCAGCTCGGCCGCGTTCGTCACCGAGGCCCGGCTCAGCGGCCTGGGCGGCACGCTGACCGGCCAGACCCGGATCCGCTCCGCGCTCCGGCCGGAGCGGTCCTACGAGGTCAAGGTCACCTGCGCCGGCGCGGACGGGCCCAAGTCGATCACGACGCCCCTCACCCTCACCGACGGCTCCGCGGCCTCGCCGGGCGTTCAGCACCCGTCCGGCCACGCCTCCCCGATCGCCCCCGTCAAGGCGGGCGGCGGCGGCACCGCGCACCTCGCAGCCGGGGACGAGGACGCCCGGGCGACCGGACCCAACGCGGGGCACGCGGTCACCGGACTGGTCCTGGCCGGCGCGGCCGGCGTCGCCGTCAAGGTGCTCGGCGGCCGCCGGAGCCGCAGGACGGGTTGACCGATCATGTCCGACCGGGAACGAACCACCGGCACGGGACGGCTGGTCACGGGCATGGTCTGGGCGGCGCTGCTGCTCGGGCTGTGGCTGTGGGGCCGCGAGGTGACCGACGTACGGCACGGAACGACCGCGCCCGCCACGGGCGACATGGCGGCGGCGGGCCGCCCGCCCATCGCCGCCCTGCCGCCCCCCGCCAAGCCCCTGGCCGGCGCGCGGCCCCAGCGCCTGGACATCCCCGGCCTCGCCGTCCAGGCGCCGGTCGTGGCCCGCGGGCTCGACGCGCAGGGCGCGGTGGACCCGCCGCCGTACGACCAGCCGGGCGTCGTCGGCTGGTACGGGGCGGGCGCCGAGCCGGGCACGGCGGGCACCGCGCTGATGGTGGGCCATGTCGACACCAGGACCCGCCCCGCCGTCTTCCACGGGCTGAGCGCCCTGCGCCCCGGCCAGACCGTCCGGGTCGTCCGGGACGACGGCAAGGTCGCCGAGTTCACCGTGGAGGACGTCACGGTCCTCAGCCGGGACCGCTTCGACGCCCAGCAGGCCTATGGGCCAAGGGAGTCGGGGCGTGCCGAGCTGCGGCTGATCACCTGCGGTGGCACCTTCGACCGCGCCACCGGCAGCTACACGGCGAACGTGGTCGTCTCGGCGTATCTCACCGGAACCGCTCTGTAACAGCTCCCGGCCAAGGCCCTTCGCCACCTCGTGGGAACAACGCGGCGTATGTCAGGATTGGGCCCTGGACCGTTGCACCCAAGGGGGAGTTGGATGTACGGCAGCAGGGGGGCGGCCGGAGTGCGGGCGACCGCGGTGGTGCTGGGGGCGGCACTGCTGATCGCGAGTTGCACGTCCGGTGACGGAGACGGCGACGGTGACAAGGGCGGCGACGACGCCCGGATCACCCAACTGCCCAAGGAAGCCGCGCCGTTCTGGGTCAACCCGCACGGGAACGCGGCCGAGCAGGTCGCCGACTACGCGCGGGACGGCAGAGAGACCGAGGCGGACCAGATCCGCAAGATCGCGCAGCAGCCGACCGGTGAGTGGATCGGCCCGGAGAACCCGGAGCAGGAGGCGCGCGGCTTCACCGAGGCCGCCGCCGAGGCCGACCGTACGGCCCTGCTCGTCCTCTACAACATCCCGCACCGCGACTGCGGCCAGTACTCGGGCGGCGGCGCCGCCGACGGCGACGCCTACCGGGCCTGGATCGACGGCGTGACCCAGGGCATCGGCGACCGCTCCGCGACGGTGATCCTGGAACCCGACGCACTGCTGCACCTGGTGGACGGCTGCACCCCGAAGGAGTTCCACGAGGAGCGGTACGCGCTTCTCACGTACGCCGTCGGCAAGCTCAAGTCCCTGCGCAGCACCAAGGTCTACCTCGACGCGGGCAATGCCGGATGGGGCCACCCCGACCAGATCTTCGACCCCTTGAACAGGGCGGGCATCGCCGAGGCCGACGGCTTCTCGGTCAACGTCTCCAACTTCTACTCCACCGAGGACTCCCTCGCCTACGGCAAGGACCTGTCCGCCAAGGTCGGAGGCAAGCACTTCGTCATCGACACCAGCCGCAACGGCAACGGTCCCTACACGGAGGGCGATCCGGACGAACGCTGGTGCAACCCGCCCGGCCGCGCCCTCGGCGAAACCCCGACCACCAGGACGGCCGACCCGTCGGTGGACGCCTATCTCTGGATCAAACGGCCAGGGGAGTCGGACGGTGAGTGCAAGGGCGGCCCCAAGGCAGGGGCCTGGTGGCCGGCCTACGCCTTGGCACTGGCGCAAGCCACCACCCCCTAGGGGCGGGGTTATGGCACTCTCACCCACCGCGCCTGACTGGGCGTCCCTTCCCCGTCGGTGACGAACAGCATGTACCACCCCGACGGAACCAGATTCCTGTTCCGCGGCACCGTCACCGTCACCTCGTCCCCGGCCACGGTGAAGTCCAGCGCGACGGACCGCTGATCCACGTCCGTCACATGCGTGGAAGCGCTCGGTCGGATCAACCGCACGTTCTTCACCGACGACGCCTGCCGCGAGGTGAACGTCCCCGACTCCCCACGCGCGATCGTCCGCGGCCCCCCGCTCAACGAAGGCCGGGCCCCCCGGTACAGGTACGGCGGCGTGTAGATCTCCACCCGCTGCTCGAACTCCCCCGGCTTGGTGTTCGCCGCGTCCCCGAACAGCGAGTCCGACCCGAAGAACATCACCCGCCCGTCGGGCAGCAGAAGCGATCCGGAGTGATAGTTCCGCCCCATCAACGGGTCGGCGACCCGCCTGAGTTCATCGGTCGACGGGTCGTAGAGCCGCGCCTGAAGGATGTCGGAGTCACCGCGCCCGCGATAGTCCCGCGAGCCCCCGGCGATCAGCACGCTGTCGTCCGGCAGGAGCGAGGCCTGCGGATAGCGGGTGCCCGTGCCCAGCGACGGCCCGTCGACGAAGCGCGGCTCGCGGGCCGACAGATCGACGATCCGCGTCTTCTCGCTGGCCAGCCTGGACTCCCCGACCCCGCCGCCCCCGATCACCATGTACTTCTCGTCCTGGGCGGGCGGCAGCAGCACCGTGTTCGCGGTCTCCAGCATGTTCGCGTCGCTCAGGCCGGGCACCTCGGTGAACCTGTTGGTCGCCACGTCCCAGACGCCCGGCTTGCGGCCCACGTCGTCCGGCCCGTACCCCGCGTTCGCCCCGGAGTAGAAGACCTTCCCGTTCTGCATCAGGAACAGTGCCGGATACGTGGGGAACTGCCGCTCCTTCGCGGTGTGACTCCACTCCTTCGTCCGGGGGTCGAAGACCTCGTTCTTCCCCGGCACCAGCTGCCCGATGTCGTCCAGCCCCGAGACGCTGAGGATCTTCCCGTCGCTCAGGGTGGTGAGCGTCGGATACCAGCGGGCCTCCTTCATCGGATCGACCTTGACGTACCTCTCGGCGACGGGGTCGAACTCGTAGGCGTCCCGGATCCCCTGGAAGTCCTTCTTGTCCAGCGCCAGTTTCTGCGCGATGCCGTACGTGTTGCGGGCGTCCGGCCCGGTCAGCCCCTGGACGCGGTAGTTGTCCTGGGTGCCGGTCTCGTACTTGGCGCCTTCTCGCGCGGCCTCGACGTAGATCCGCCCGAATCCGGGGTCGTTGCGCAGGAAGCGCCCGGTCGCCTCGTCGAAGACCTTCTTCGCGCGCGGCACCAGCACCGGGTCCTTGGAGACGAACGTCCTGCCGTTCTCCTTGCCGGTGAACCGGGTGCCCGCGGGCACGGTGATCGGCTTGTCCGGGTTCTCGTTGTAGACGATCATCAGGCCGCCGGCCTTCTTCACATCGCCCTGGAGCTTCTCGTACCGCTTGGTGCCGCCCGCGATCAGCAGGTTGCCGTTGCCCAGCTGCGTATGCCCGGTGCAGAACAGGTCGTTGGGTGTGGGGACCTTCTTCACGGTGCCCTTGACCGGGTCCCAGAGCCGGGTGTCGAACTTCTTCGCGTCGAAGTTGTCCTGGTCATTGCCCGAGCCCGCCACCAGCAGCACCTTGCCGGTGTGCAGCAGCGCCGCGTGAATGGTGTTCTGGCGGTACTCCTCGGGGAACTCGACGATCTCCCAGCGGCCGTTCTCCGCTTTGTACCCGGCCCTGTCGATCCGGTACTCGTGGTACCTCTCGGAGCCGACCCGGTAGAGCCACGGCCCGTTCATCCCGGCCACCGCGAGGACCACCGCCGTGCCGATCGCGAACCGGCGGACACGGCGGTGGCCGGCACGCTCGGTCATTTGGCCACCCCGTGGGCCGGCGTCGCCGCGGGCACCCCGTGCGCGGGTGTCGGGGCGGGCACTACGTGGGCCGGGGTCGGCGGGGGCACGGCGTCCTGCGGTTCGGGTGCGACGGCGGGCCGCTTCCTCGCCTGCCGCAGTTCCCAGCGCCAGGCGAACACCGGCGTCGCGGTGACCAGCATCGCGAACGACGCCCAGACGACCATCGCCGGGTGGGAGTGGCCGAACCGGTGGCCGGCGGCGATCGAGGCACCGAAGACCAGGATGAAGTACCAGTGGTAGCGGAAGGTCCCGAACCACCGGTCCGGGCTCGCCGAGTCGCCCTTGGGCGTGACCACGAACTTGCTCCGGCGTCGCAGCGCCGCGTCGACCAGCGCCTTCGCGTACAGCGGCGCCGACAGCGCGGACATCACCATGCCTGCCACACCGCCGGAGCCCTCCGGCTCGTGCGGCGAGACGTTGTGGCGGCGGTTCCATACGTACAGGCCGATCTGGAGGGCGGAGGCGTTGCCGTAGAGCATCAGCCAGACCGCCGGGTCGATGTTCACGCCCGAGGCGCCGAGCCCCAGGAACAGCGCGCAGCTCAGCGCCGCGAGTATCCAGTTCAGGGCCGACATCGGGTAGAAGATGATCATCATCGTGTAGTTGAAGAGCTTGGTCGGCGGCAGCGAGTACCAGCCCTTCCAGTACTGCTTGAGGATCGTCTCGTAGGTCCCGCGCGACCAGCGCATCTGCTGGGTGAAGAAGTCCGTCCAGGCGCTCGGTCCCTCACCGACCGCGAGCACGTCCGGGGTGTAGACCGAGCGCCACTTCCTGCCGGTGACGGGGTTGCGGTGGCGGTGGATCTCGAAGCCGGTCGCCATGTCCTCGGTGATCGAGTCGTACAGGCCGCCGATCTGCTTCAGCGCCTTGATCCGTACGGCGTTGGAGGTGCCGACGAACATCGGGGCGCCGTAGCGGTTGCCGGCCCGCTGGATCAGCGCGTGGAAGAGGAACTGCTGCGACTCGGCGGCCTTGGTGACGAAGGTGTCGTAGTTGCCGTAGACCTGTGGGCCGATCACGAAGCCGATGTCGGGGTCGCGGAAGAAGCCGAGCATCCGCTCCAGGTAGTTCGGCAGCGGTACGTGGTCGGTGTCCACGGACGCGAAGAAGTCGTAGGCGTCGCCGTGCGCGTCGAGCCAGGCGTTGTAGTTGCCGTGCTTGGTCCTCGCCCGGTGCGGGCCCTCGGCCTGGTTCCACCTCGCGACGCCCTTGCGGGAGAAGTGGTGCACGCCGAGTCGGGCGCAGACCTCCTTGACCTCGGGGTCGTCGCCCTCGTCGAGCAGCCAGACGTGCACGAGGCCCCGGTGGCGGATGCGCACCGCCGCCTCCAGGGTCCTGGTCACCATCTCCAGTGGTTCCTTGCCGGGCACGAAGGAGGTGAGGAAGGCGACTCTCGTGCCGGCCTCCGGCACCACCGGGACCGGGTCACGGGCGACCAGCGTGGCGTGCGCGTTGGACAGCACGTTCATGCAGCGGAAGAACTCGATCAGACCGATCGCCACCAGCATCACGACGTCCAGCGCGGGCAGGAAGGCGTACGCCGGGTGGTCGCGTTCCGTCCAGTGCGCCGGTTGCAGCAGCCAGACCAGCAGGACCAGCGAGAGCAGGGGAGCGGCCGTCAGCATCAGGGCCACCCGGACGCGGTGCGGCTCCTGGGAGATCAGCGAGCGGTACCTCACCCGGTACGGCCTGCTCGGATCGGGTTCGGTGAGGGGGCCGGCCAGCCGGCTGTAGTGCTCGTAGTCGTACCGCGGCAGGGTCTTCCTGAGCCGGCGGAACGTTCCCGTGTGGCCGGTCCGGTGCGAACCCGCCCGGAGCCGGGTGGTCTGTGACGGGTCGGAGTTCTGCCGGGCGCCCGTCGGCGTCGACGTCATGAGTCATCCCCCCACACGCGGGTCGGCACCGCGTGTCTGTCGGTCCCTTCACCCGCTCCGGCCCCCCTCGGCCGTCACAGGCGCGCGTCCGGTCGCGTGATGCCCCCCTCGGCATCGCCTTATGAACGGGGCCCCTCTCCCCGCAACACCGGCAACCGGTTCCTGTCCCCCCAATTGGCGTGTATACGCAGCCTCTTGGGACCAGGGTTCTACGCCGTTCCGCATGATCGCAAGATGGGATACACGGTATTTACCCGTTATACGGGCTCATTCGGACGCAAGTTGGCGTCGGCTGGGGCGCTTGAGTGCAGTCGTGTACGAAGGTGGCGGAAGTGGTCCCTGATGGCCTGCTCGGCGCGGAGCGAGTCACCGGAGCGCACCGCGTCCAGGATCTCCCGGTGCTGCCGGCAGGTGATCCGCGGATCCTGCGGCACCTCGACGAGGTCCCTGCTCACCCGGTGGAAGGCGTCCCAGAACGCCTCCAGCACCTCGCTCAGGAGCACGTTGTCCAGCCCCCGGTAGAGGGTGGCGTGAAAAGTCCGGTCGGTCGCGGCGAGGCCGGCCCCCCGCGCGGCCCGCTGGTCCATGCCGTCCACGAGCGCTTCCAGCTCGGCGAGGTCGGACTGCGGGAGCCGCCCCGCGAGCCGGGACACCAGTCCCGTCTCCATCGCCTCCCGAAGATCGAGGAGCTGGCGCAGGCTGTCCTCGCCCCGGTGGTGCCCGGCGACCGTGCGGAAGGCGAGGCCCTCGATCATCGGTGCGAGGGACATCCGGCCGACATAGGTGCCGAAGCCGTGCCGTATCTCGACGATCCCCATGGCCTGGAGCGCCTTCAGCGCCTCCCGGACCGAGTTCCGGCTCGCGCCGAGGAACGTCATCAGCTCGGGCTCGGTCGGCAGCGGTGCCCCGGAGGCCAGCCGGCGGTCGACGATGAGTTTCTTGATCCGTTCCTGGAGGTCACGCGCTGCCATGGCCAGAGGGTAACCGGCCATAACCGGGGAGGACCCTCCTCCGCCCATGCAAAAGGCCCCTCACCACTGTGAGGGGCCTCGCTGTCGGTGCGCCGCCAGGGACTCGAACCCCGGACCCGCTGATTAAGAGTCAGCTGCTCTAACCAACTGAGCTAGCGGCGCCTGCTGACGTCATTAACTCTACATGACCTCCCGGGGTGCTCCCGACCACCGGAGAGGGGCCGGACGGGCCCGGGATGGGGGCCTGGGATGGGGGCCCGGGGGATGTACATCATTCGGACCGTCAACATGCGCGCCCGGAAGACAGTTGTGAAACTGATCAACGTGCATAGGCCCGGAAGTTCTCGCCAGGAGTGTGAGGGGAATCGCATGGAGACTCCGGTCTTCGAGGAAATCGATCCCGTGAGCGACTGTGACTGCCCCGGATGCGCCCACTGGCGCCGCGTCCTTCCGCACTCCACCCCGCACCGCCCCTCCGCCCATCCCGCCGCCCGACGCGCCCTCGCCCTTGCCGCGCTGACCTCCGCGGCCCTCGGCGTCGGCCAAACAGCGCCCGCCCTCGCGGCCGCCCACGCCCCCCTGCGGCCCGGCGTTCCCGCAGACGAGGAGCCTGAGACCCCCCAGGGCGGCACGGCTCCGCTGCACGGTCCGGCCGGGACGCCGGGCAAACCGTCGGACGCCGGGAAGACGCCCGAGGCGACCCGCGAGGAGATCATCAGGCGGGCCCAGAAATGGGTCGACGCGAAGGTGCCGTACAGCATGACCTCCTACTGGTCGGACGGCTACCGGCAGGACTGCTCGGGCTATGTCTCGATGGCCTGGGGCCTGCCGCAGAACGAATGGACGGGCTCGCTCCACACCTTCGGCACCCGTATCGCCAAGGCGGAACTCCAGCCCGGCGACATGCTGCTGTTCCACAACCCCGACAACCCGGAGAACGGCTCGCACGTCGTCCTCTTCGGCGGCTGGACCGACCACACCCGGACGTCCTACATCGCCTACGAGTCGACCCGCCCGCACGCCCGCAGGGCCGTGACCCCGTACGCCTACTGGAGCAACTCCGCCCGGTACGTCCCGTATCGCTACAAGGGCGTGGTGGAGACCCCGCCCGCGACCCCACCGGAGACCCCGCCCGTGACTCCTCCCGAGACCCCGCCCGCGACGCCGTCCCAGACCCCGGCACTGCCCTGGACCGACCCGAGGCGGGGCGGCAAGCAGGCCGCCGCACCCCACGCCGGGGCCCAGGCGCCCGCCTCGCACGGGGTGCCCGGCTATCCGGGCCGGGCGGTGTTCCGGCCCGGCGCCGACAACCCGCACGTCACCCGGCTCGGCAGACAGCTGGTGAAGAAGGGGTTCGGCAGGCACTACCCGAACGGGCCGGGCCCGCGCTGGAGCGAGGCGGACCGGCGAGCGGTCGAGGCCTTCCAGCGCACCCAGGGCTGGCGGGGCGGTGCCGCGGACGGCTACCCGGGGCCCGAGACCTGGCGCCGGCTCTTCTCCTGACCTGCTGTTCCCCCCACGAACGCATCTGGCGCGGAGGCTGGAGACACGCATGACCACGACCACTCCCCAGGCACCCGACCCTGGGGGAGCCGAGCAGACCCCGCCGCCTCCGGCCCGGTCCACCCGGGTGATCCACAACGAGGCGACCACCGAGATCCCCGTCCATCTGCTGTTCCGTGACGACCCGGACCCGGTGTCCGTGCAGCTGCGGCCGGCCGTGGTGAACCGCCGGCAGGGCACGGGCGAGCAGCCGCGGCTGCGCCGTCCGGTGCCGGCGCGGGCCCGTCCGGTGCCCCAGGTCGACCCCGATCTGGTCGAACGGCCCGCGCGGGTGCTGCCCGCGACGGTGGGGGTGCTCGCCGGGGCCACGGGGGCGGCCGGGGGCGCCCTCACCTCATGGTGGGCGGGTGCGATGCCGCCGGTCGTGGCCACGGCGCTGGGGCTGCCGGCCTCGGCGGGCGCCGGTCCCGGTCCGGCGCAGTGGGCGGCGTACGCCGGGGCCGGGGCGCTGGGACTCTTCGGGTTCGGCGGGCTGGCGCGGGGGCGGACCGGGCGGGCCTGGGTGCTGGGGATGTTCGGCCGCTACCGGGGGACTGTCCGGCGGACCGGTCTGATGTGGGTGAACCCACTGCTGCTGCGCCGCCGGGTCGACGTACGGCTGCGGCACTGGCGCAGTGAGCCGATGCCGGCGGCCGACGGGAGCGGGGTCGCGCTGCGGGTCGTGGTCCTGGTGGTGTGGCGGGTGCGGGACACCGCGCGGGCGGTGCTGGCGGTGGAGGACCACGAGTCGTATCTGCGGGTGTGCGTGGAGGCGGCGCTGGCGCGGGTGCCGGTGGAGATGCCGGGCGCGGCGAAGCCCGCGGTGGACGCGGCGGCCGACGCGCTGACCCGGCTGGTGGCGGCGGACTCGACGCCGGTGGGCCTTGAGGTGTTCTCGGTGCAACCGGTGCGGGTCGAGTACGCCCCCGAGGTCGCCGCCGCGATGCACCGCCGCCGGATCGCCGCCCTGGACGCCCAGCACCGGAACAGCGTGCTGACCTCGGTGGTGGACTCGGTGGAGGACACCGTGACCCGGCTGACCATGCGAGGGCTCGTGGCGCTGGACGACAACGAACGCAAGGTGCTCGTCAAGGACTTGACGGTGGCGTTCTGCGCGGGCCGGGGAGAAACCGGTCCGTGATTGGTATGGACATGTTCAACTCACGGCAATAAACTCATGCTTGGTCTAGACCTGCAAGCTCAGTGAACTTCCCCCACGTTCTCCAGGAGCGGCAGTATGCGCAGAAAGACCAAGTTGTCCGCCGTGATGGTGGGTATGGCGACCACCGGTGCCCTGGTGCTCTCCTCCGGCGGAGCCAGCGGGCACGGCTACACCGACCTGCCCATCAGTCGGCAGAAGCTGTGTCAGAACGGCACGGTGACCAACTGCGGCAACATCCAGTGGGAGCCGCAGAGCGTCGAGGGTCCGAAGGGCTTCCCCTCCTCCGGGCCGGCCGACGGGCGGATCTGCTCCGGCAACAACACGCCCTTCGGTCAGCTCGACAGCCCGCGCACCCCGTCGGGCGGCGCGTGGCCGGCGACCAAGGTGAACGGCGGCCAGAGCTACTCGTTCCGCTGGCAGTTCACCGCCATGCACTCCACGACCGACTTCAAGTACTACGTCACCAAGCCGGGCTGGAACCAGAACCACAACCTGGCCCGGTCCGACCTCAACCTGACCCCGTTCCTCACGGTCCCGTACAACGGCCAGCGTCCGCCGCAGACCCTCTCGCACAGTGGCACCCTGCCGTCCGGGCTCAGCGGCCGGCACGTCATCGTCGCGGTGTGGACGATCGCGGACACGGCCAACGCGTTCTACGCCTGCTCGGATGTCACGTTCTGAGTGGGCCGGACACGCGAAGGAGCCCCTCGCTTGCCGCGAGGGGCTCCTTCGTTGTGCGCCGCCAGGGACTCGAACCCCGGACCCGCTGATTAAGAGTCAGCTGCTCTAACCAACTGAGCTAGCGGCGCATGACTCCCGCCGTCCGCGTACCGCGGCCGACGACGTAGAAAATAGTACCCGGTCCGCGCGGGTGCTCCTGACCACCGCCCGAGGGATCCGGGGCGGACCCTAGAGCGCCAGGGAGAGCAGTACCGGGGCCGCGTTGCGGTTCAGTGTGTCGGCCGCCTGGCGCAGCCGGTGGGCGTGCTCGACCGGGAGCGACAGGGCCAGGCAGCCCACCGCGGAGCCGGCGGTGATCGGGACGGCCGCGCAGACCGTGCCGATCGCGTACTCCTGGAGGTCGAGCACCGGCACCGTGGGCGGCTGGGCCTCCAGCCGGGAGAGCAGCACCTTGTCGCTGGTGATCGTGCGCGACGTGAGGCGGGCCATCTTGTGCCGGGCGAGGTGGTCGCGGCGGCCGTTGTGGTCCAGCTGGCCGAGCAGGCTCTTGCCGACCGCCGTGGCGTGCGCCGAGAAGCGGAAGTCGACCCACTCGTTGACCGCCGGGGTGGCCGGGCCGGCCGCGTACTGGGTGACCCGGACCTCGCCGTCGACGTAGCGGCTGATGTAGACGGCGGCGCCGACGGAGTCCCGCAGCCGGTCCAGGGTGCGCTGGAGCTGCTCGCGCAGGGCCTCGTCGTGGTGGTGCGCGGAGCCGAGGCGGGCGAGCGCCGCGCCGGTGACGTACGCCCCGTCGGTGTCCTGGTCGACGTACCCCTCGCGGCGCAGCATCCGCAGCAGTACCGTCAGCCGCTCCGCGCGCAGGCCCGTTCGGCGGGCGATCCCGGTGACGGTGACTCCGGCGGAGTGCCGTGCCACCGTCTCCAGAACGCGCAGCGCGTCCTGCGCCGAGTGGTACGGCACGGTCGGCTCGTGCTTCAGCGCCACGGTCTCCCCCTGCGCTCGCTCACTTCCGTCCTGGGCCTGCTCTGGCTCTCCACGATAACCGGCAGGAGGCCGGTAGTGAGCGGCAGTTGACGAGATGACGACCCTCCCAGCAGGGGCGTAGCCACTTGGCATATGCCTACGGAATGCCCCGCCGCCCCGACCTCGGGTGACGGTACCGGCGGGTAGTGTGACGGACCGGAAAAAATCACAGCACCGCGCTCAGGAACTCCCGCGTCCGCTCGTGCTCGGCGTCTCCGAAGATCTTCTCCGGCGGGCCCGACTCGATGACCCGCCCCGAGTCGAACATCAGGACCTGGTCGGAGATGTCCCTCGCGAAGTTCATCTCATGGGTCACGCAGAGCATCGTGATGTCGGTGCTGCGCGCGATGTCCCGCAGCACGTCCAGGACGCCCGCGACCAGCTCCGGGTCCAGCGCGGACGTCACCTCGTCGAGGAGCAGCACCTGCGGGCGCATCGCCAGCGCCCGCGCGATCGCCACCCGCTGCTGCTGCCCGCCGGAGAGCTGCGACGGCTTCGCGTCGCACTTGTCGGCGAGGCCCACCAGGTCCAGCAACTCCCGGGCGCGCGCCTCCGCCTCGTCCTTCGACAGGCCGAGCACGGTGACCGGCGCCTCGGTGACGTTGCGGAGCACGGACATGTTCGGGAACAGGTTGAACTGCTGGAAGACCATCCCGATCTTCTTGCGGATCTCCCGGATCTGCTTCTCCGGCGCCGGGAAGAGCTTGTCCCCGTCGACGGTGATCGTGCCCTCGTCGGGCTTGGTCAAGGTCATCAGCATCCGCAGGATCGTCGTCTTGCCCGACCCGGACGGCCCGATCAGCGTGACGTGCCGACCCGCGTCGACGGAGAAGTCGAGGTGGTCGAGGACGAGGTTGTCGCCGAACCGCTTGCTCACCTGCTCCAGCCGGATCAGCTCGGCGGTCTTGTTCGTGGCGGGGTTCTTCTCCGGGTTGGGGAGGGTCTCAGTGGGCAAGGCGTCGCTCCAGGGCTCGCAGAACAAGGGAGGCCAGATAGGAAATGACGATGAAGGCCACGCCGATCACCGTCAGGGGCTCGGTGAAGCGGAAGGTCTCCTGGGAGAACAGCCGGGCCTCGCCGAGCATCTCCAGCACCGTGATCGCCATCAGCATCGGTGTGTCCTTCAGCATGGAGATCACGTAGTTGCCGAGGGCGGGCACCACCCGGCGGACCGCCTGCGGCAGGATCACCGCCGTCCAGGTCCGCCTCAGCGGCAGGTTCAGCGCCGTCGCGGCCTCCCACTGGCCGACGGGCACCGCCTCGATGCCGGCCCGGTAGACCTGCATCGTGTACGTCGAGTAGTGCAGACCGATGCCGATCACACCGGTGGTCAGGGCCGAGGCCGTCACGCCCCACTCGGGCAGCACGTAGAACAGGAAGAACAGCTGCACAAGCAGCGGGGTGTTCCGGACGAACTCGGTGACCACGCCGACGGGCCAGGTCACCCAGCGGCTCGGCACCCGCATCAGCAGGGCCCACACCAGACCCAGGACGAAGGAGATCAGCGAGCCGATCACCAGGATCTGCAGGGTGACCAGCAGACCGTCCCAGAAGTGCGGCATGAAGTCCGTGACCGCGTTCCAGTCCCAGTTCATCGGACCCCCTCCACCACAGCCGGCTCGGGCGTTCGGGCCTTGCGCTGCGGCGCCTTGCCGACCCCGGCCTTCAGCCTCTTCTCCAGCCCGCGCATCATCCGGGTGAGCAGGAAGGCGATCACGAAGTAGATGAGCAGGATGTACGTGTAGATCTCCGCGCTCTCCTGAAGGGCGAGGCGCACCAGGTTGCCGCTGAAGGCCAGGTCACCCATGCCCATGATCGACACCAGCGCGGTGCCCTTGAGCAGCTCGATCAGCAGGTTGCAGAACGGCGGGATCATCTCCGGCACGGCCTGCGGCAGCAGGATCAGCCGCATCCGCTGCCACGGGGTGAAGCTGAGCGCGATCCCGCCCTCCCGCTGCGCCGGGTCGACGGCGTTCAGCGCGCCGCGCACGATCTCGGAGCCGTACGCCCCGTAGGTCAGACCCAGCGCCAGGGTGCCCGCCCACAGCGGGACCAGCTGCCAGCCGAAGGCGGGCGGCAGCACGAAGAACACCCAGAAGATCATCACCAGCGCCGAGGTGCCACGGAACACCTCGGTGTAGAGGCCCGCGAGGAAGCGGACGATCCGCAACCGGTGGGTGCGCGCCATGCCGACCGCGAAGGACACGGCGGTGGCCAGCAGCGTGCTGAGGACGAGCAGCTGGATCGTGACCCAGATGCCCTGAAGTACGAGTTCCCACAGTCCCGAGGTCATCCGCCGCACAGCTCCTTCGCGGTCAGATCCGTCATCTCTTCCTCGGTGAACCCGAACGGCTTGAGGATGCGCAGCAGTTCGCCGCTCTCCTTGAGCTTTCGCAGCTCCCGGTTGAAGGCGTCCCGCAGCCCGGTCTCGGTGGGCCGGAAGGCGAAACCGCCGCCGTCGACATGCGGCTTGCCGTCGACGATCGGCTTGAACGGGTCGGTCGCCTCGGCCTTGGCGGACTTCTTCACCACCTCGCGGGTGGTCAGCGCCGTCCCGGCGAACACGTCCACGCGCCCGGCCTCGACGGCGTTCAGCCCGGCCACCTGGTCGGGCACGATCAGGATGTCGCTCTCCTCGTAGCCCGCCTGCACGGCGTACTCGATCTCGGCGTAGCCGGTGCCGGTGGCGAACTTGGCCTTCTTCTCGACGACGTCCCGGTAGTCGCGCAGCCCGAGCGGGTTGCCCTTGCGCACGATGAAGGAGTCGAGCATCTGGTAGTCGGGGTCGGAGAAGATGACCTGCTCGCAGCGCTTGGGGTTGATGTACATCCCCGCGGCCACGACGTCGAACTGCTGGGAGTTCAGGCCCGGGATGAGTGAGCCGAACTCGGTCGGCACGGGCTGCACCCGGTCCACCCCGAGCCGCTTGAAGATCACCCTGGCCAGCTCGGGCGCCTCGCCGGTCAGTTCGCCGTTCGTGTCGATGTACCCGAACGGGATCTCGCCCGCGATACCCAGGCGCACGACACCGGCGGCCCTCAGCCGGTCGAGCAGGTCACCGCCCTCCGTGCCGGACGCGGTGGCCACGCGGGTGCAGCCGGCGGCGCCCAGCGCGCCGAGCGCCGCGACCCCCGCGAGCAGCGACCGGCGGGTGGGCCCGAAGAGGCGTCCCGGGGCGGGTTCGGATATGTGGTCGGTGTTTCTCGTTGGGCTTCTGCGTGGTGGAGCCATGGGCGCGCGGCTACCCGACCGCACGCGAGTCATGCCGATCTTTTCAAGCCCCGCACCACCCGGGGCAGCGTGCGCAGGCCCCCTTGACCGCGCCGCCGCCGGGCACTCCCATGGAACCCATGGCTGATCGCTACATCGAGGTCTCGCTGGACAAACGCGCCGTCACCTGCAGGGCCAGGCTGCTCGACGACCGGGCGCCGATCACCTGCGCGGCCGTCTGGGACGCCCTCCCGCTGTCCGGTGACGTCTACCACGCCAAGTACGCCCGCAACGAGATCTACGGCCTCTTCCCGCCCTTCGCGGCATCCGAGCCACCACTGGAAAATCCGACCGTAACCCCCATTCCGGGCGATCTGTGCTATTTCGCCTTCGCCGGGACGGAGTTGGGCACGAAGGCCTACGGCTACGACCGCGAGGTCCGCGCCGGTACGACCGTCGTGGACCTCGCGCTCTTCTACGAACGCAACAACCTGCTGCTCAACGCCGACGTCGGCTGGGTCCCCGGCATCGTCTGGGGCCAGATCGTCGAGGGCCTGCCCGCGATGGCCGAGGCCTGCAACGACCTGTGGCGGACCGGCGCGGCCGGGGAGACGCTCAGCTTCCGGCGAGCCTGACCCCGGCGGCGGCACCGGCCTCGTACAGCGCGTGCGCGGCCCGCATGACCAGGTCGTCCCGGTGCCGGGCCGCCACCAGCTGCATCCCGATCGGCAGGCCGTCCCCGTCCGTCCCGACGGGCACGGTCGCCGCGGGCTGCTGCGTCATGTTGAACGGGTAGGTGAACGGGGTCCAGCCCGTCCACCGCCGGTGCCCGGACCCCTTCGGCACCTCGGCGCCCGCCTCGAACGCCGTGATCGGCAGGGTCGGGGTGACCAGCAGGTCGTAGGTGTCGTGGAAGCGGCCCATCCGGCGGCCCAGGTCCATCCGGACGTCCACCGCGGCCAGATAGTCCAGCGCCGAGCAGCGGGCGCCCTGCGCGCAGATCTCCCGCAACCCGGGGTCCAGCAGCGCGCGCTGCTCCGGCCCGAGGCGCTGGGTCACCCGGGCGGCGCCGCTGAACCAGAGCGTGTGGAAGGCGTCCACCGGGTCGGTGAGGTCGGGATCGGTCTCCTCGACGTACGCGCCGAGCTCCGCCAGCAGCTTCACCCCCCGCCGTACCGCCGCCGCCACCGCCGGCCGCACCGCCACCTGCCCGCCCAGCGTCGGCGAGTACGCCACCCGCAGCCCGCGCACGCCGCCCGCCAGGCCGTCCGTGAAGGCCGTGGTCGCCGGCGGGAGCCCCGACCAGTCGCGGGAGTCCGGGCCGCCGATCACATCCATCAGCAGGGCCGCGTCCGCCGCGTCCCGCGTCATCGGCCCCACGTGCGCCAACGTCCCGAACGCGCTCGCCGGATACAGCGGCACGCGCCCGTACGTCGGCTTCAGCGCGAAGATCCCGCAGAACGCCGCCGGGATGCGCACACTGCCGCCGCCGTCGGTGCCGAGCGCCAGCGGTCCCGCGCCCAGCGCCACGGCCGCCGCCGCGCCCCCGCTGGAGCCGCCCGCGGTGCGCGCCGGGTCGTGGGGATTGCGCGTCACCCCGCCGGCCGGCGAGTCCGTGACGCCCTTCCAGCCGAACTCGGGCGTCGTCGTCTTGCCGAGGAACACCGCGCCGTGCTCGCGCAGCCGGGCGACGGAGGGGGCGTCCTCGTCCCAGCGGCCCTCCGGATCGACCGTCCGGGAGCCGCGCAGGGTCGGGGCGCCGCGCAGCAGCAGGATGTCCTTCACGGTGACCGGCACCCCGTCGAGCAGCCCGTCCGGTGCGCCGCGCCGCCATCGCCCCTCGGACTCCCGGGCCCGGCGCAGCGCGTCCTCGGCGGTCAGCCGGACGAAGGCGTTCACCTCCGGCTGGATCGCCTCGGCCCGCTCCAGCGCCGCGCGGGCCGCCTCCACCGGGCTGAACTCGCCCTTGCGGTAGCCGTCGAGGAGCCTTACGGCGGTCAGCTCGGTGAGCTCGGTCATCCACCCTCCCAGGAACGTCAGTGTCCGGGTACATACCCACGCTGTTTGTCCACCACGTTCGGCAGCGGCCGCCCCGCCTCCCACGCGTCGTACAACTCCACGAACTGGGCGCCGAGTTCGTCCCGCCAGCCGACGGTGTCGCCGCTCATGTGCGGGGACACGATCAGGTTCGGGACCTGCCACAACGGGCTGTCCGGCGGCAGGGGTTCGGCGTCGAAGACGTCCAGGGCGGCACCCGCGATCCAGCGCTTGGCCAGCGCCTCGGCGAGCGCCTCCGCCACCACCAGCGGCCCGCGGCCGACGTTGACGAAGCGGGCGGAGGGCTGCATCATCCCGAAGCGGCGCGAGTCGAACATGCCGTGCGTCTGCTCCGTGAGCGGCGCCGCCGCGATCACCCAGTCGGCGCGGGCCATCAGCCGGTCCAGGTCGTCGGGGCCGTGCACGCCGGTGCGCGGGGTGCGGCCGACGAGGGCGGTGGTGACGCCGAGCGCCTTGAGGGTGCGGACGATGGCCCGGCCGATCGGGCCGGAGCCGACCACGACCGCCCGGCCCCCGGTGACCTTCTGCGACTCGCGGTGCCGCCACGCGCGCTCCCGCTGGAACTCCAGCGTGCGCGGCAGGTCCTTGGCCATGGCCAGCACGAGGGCGGCGACGTACTCGGCGATGGGCTGGTCGAAGATGCCGCGCGCGTTCGTCACCACGGTGTCGCCGGCGGCGAGTTCCGGACACATCAGGTGGTCCACGCCCGCGCTCGCGGTGTGCACCCAGCGGGGCCGCGGCCCGTCGCCCGGCCACGCCGCACGCACGGCGTGCGAGGTGAAGTCCCACACGAGCAGCACATCCGCGTGCGGCAGCCTCTCGGCGAGGGCCGCGGCGTCCGTGTGCTCGATCCGGGCGCGGCCGGTGAGGCGGCCCAGCCGGGGGAGGGGTTCGGCGTCCAGGACGAGCAGGGTGGGAGTGGGCATGAGCAGCCGTTTCTCCAGCCGTTCGCGAGGGGCGGCCGACCGTGGGGCAACGGCCGGTGACGACATGTCAACGGGGTTTAACCGCGTGTTGACCTGGGAGTGATCCAGGCGGATTGACCACGCTCGCACCCGAACCTACCGTCGTCAACACGGGCGTTCCCCACGATCCGTTGCCCACTCGTCTCCGAGCGTGAGGCCGGTGCCTGCCATGGACGTCGCTTTTCTCGGCGGACCGGCTCCGCAACGCGGAATCGGTGTCGTCGCCCCCTTCGACTTCGCGCTGGACCGCGAGCTGTGGCGCTGGGTGCCGGACGAGGTGTCCCTGCACGTCACCCGCACCCCGTACGTGCCGGTGGAGGTGAGCCTGGACCTGGCCCGCCTGGTCAGCGAGCACGAGACGCTGAGCGAGGCGGTGCGCACGCTGAACGCGGTCGAGCCCGAGGTGATCGGCTACGCCTGCACCTCGGGCAGCTTCGTCGGCGGCATCGTCGGCGAGCGCGCGATGTGCGAGGCGATGAGCCGGGCGGGCAACGTGCCGGCGATCACCACCTCCGGCGCGCTGCTGGAGGCGCTGGTCGAGCTGGACGTACGCCGGGTGGCGCTGGTGACCCCGTACACGGTCTCGGTGACGCGGGCGTTGGAGAGCTACGTCGCCGAGGCCGGCGTCGCCGTCACGGGCTGCGCCTTCATGGGGCTGACCCGGCACATCTGGAAGGTGCCCTACCGCGAGGTGGTGGACATGGCCCGGCGGGCGGTGCGGGGCGCCGCCGACGCCCTGTTCATCAGCTGCACCAACCTGCCGACCTACGACGTGATCCCGCAACTGGAGGCCGAGCTGCGCATACCGGTGATCTCGGCCAACCAAGTGACGATGTGGGCGGCACTGCGCCGACTGGGTACCCGTGCGGTGGGGCCGTATCAGGCGCTGATCGATCCGGCGGCGCGCACCGGTCCCGTCCTGTCGGGGGAGACCCCCGGCGCCGTAGTGCCGGAAGAAGAGCAGCAGCAGGAAGGCTGGACATGACAGCACTGGGATTCCTCTACCCGGGCCACTCCGCCGAGGACGACTATCCGCGCATCGAACAGCTCCTGGGCAGCGACATCCGGGTACACCTGGTGCACACCGACATCGGTGAGGACGCCCACCGGGTGGACGCCCTGCTCGAAATGGGCGCCCCGGCCCGCCTCGCCGCCGGCGTCCAGGAGCTTCGGCACGCCGGCGCCGACGCCGTGGTGTGGGCGTGCACCAGCGGCAGCTTCGTGCACGGCTGGGAGGGTGCACACGAGCAGGTGCGCACCCTGGCCCAGGCCGCGGGCATGCCGGCGTCCTCGACGTCCTTCGCGTTCGTGCACGCCGTGCGGGAGGTCGGCGCGGGGCGGGTCGCGGTCGGGGCCACCTACCCCGAGGACGTGGCCCGGCTCTTCGTGGACTTCCTCGGGGCGGCCGGCATCGAGGTGACCGGCGTACGCAGCTCCGGGATCATCACGGCGGCCGAGGTCGGCACCTGGGGCGAGGCCGAGGTCTTCGCGCTGGCCCGCGCGGCCGACGCCCCCGACGCGCAGGCCGTCCTCCTCCCGGACACGGCGCTGCACACGGCCGCCCACATCCCGGCCCTGGAGAAGGAGCTCGGCAAGCCGGTCCTCACCGCCAACCAGGTCACCGTCTGGGAGGCGCTGCGGCTGGCGGACCGCCGGGTGAACGCGCCGCGGCTGGGGGCGCTGTTCACCAGGGAGCCGATCGTGCAGGTGTGAGGGAGCGGGCGGACACCCCACGGACGCCCCGACGGGAATAAGCGGGGACCGTCTCCTGTTAGCGGCCTGAGGACACCGCACGGCCGAAAACCAGGAGGCACCCCTTGCCTTACGACCAGCACGACGAGCACGAAGAGCGCGGCGGGCGCGACGAGAACGGGATCCGCGGCACCGCACTCGGCACCGCTCCCGTCCCCCTCTCCGTACTGGATCTGGTCACCGTCGGCGCGGGCCGCACCGCCACCGACGCACTGCGCACGAGCGTCGCCCTGTCCCGGGTCGCGGAGGCCCGCGGCTTCCACCGGTACTGGGTCGCCGAGCACCACTCCATGCCCGGCGTCGCCTCCTCGTCCCCGGCCGTGATCCTCGCCCATCTCGCCGCCCACACCGAGCGCATCCGGCTCGGTTCGGGCGGCGTGATGCTGCCCAACCACGCCCCGCTGGTGATCGCCGAGCAGTTCGGCACGCTGGAGGCGATGGCCCCCGGCCGGATCGACCTGGGCCTCGGCCGCGCCCCCGGCACCGACGGCGCCACCGCGGCGGCCCTGCGCCGCACGGAGCGTCTCAACGAGGGCGCCGACGACTTCCCCGAGCAGCTCGTCGAGCTGACCCGGTTCCTGGACGACGACTTCCCCGACGGCCACCCCTACCGGCGTATCCACGCGGTCCCCGGCCCCGTCCAGGCCACCTCGCCCGGTGGCGTGCAGTCCCCGCACCGCCCGCCGGTCTGGCTGCTCGGCTCCTCCGGCTTCAGCGCCCGGCTGGCCGGCCTGCTCGGCCTGCCCTTCGCCTTCGCGCACCACTTCTCCGCGCAGAACACCATCCCCGCGCTCGACCTCTACCGGGAGTCCTTCAAGCCGTCCGCCCTCCTCGACGAGCCCTACGCCCTGATCGGCGTCTCCGCGCTCGCCACCGAGGACGAGAGGGAGGCCCGGCGCCAGGTCCGCGCCGCCGCGCTCAGCATGATCCGGCTGCGCACCGGACGGCCGGGTCTCGTGCCCACTCCGGAGGAGGCCGAGGCGCACGAATTCAGCCCGCTGGAGGAGGAGTTCGTCACCTCCTGGAACGCCAACGTCATCCACGGCACACCGGACGAGGTCCGCGCGGGCCTCGACGGCCTCCACAAGCGCACCGGCGCCGACGAGTTGATGCTCACGGCCAACGCGCACACCGGCGAGATCCGGCTCCGTTCCTACGAACTCGTCGCGGACGCCTACGGGTTGCCGACCGCCTGACCGGACGGACACGCCAGCAGTTCGGAGATGCGATCCGGCGGCACCGGCCGGGAGTACAGCCACCCCTGCCCGGTGTCGCACCCGATCCGGCGCAGCCGGCCGGCCTGCGAGGAGGTCTCGACGCACTCCGCCGTGACGGTCAGCCCCAGCCGGTGCGCCAGCTGGATCATCGCCTCGACGATGACCTCGTCGGCCGGACTGGCGTGGGTGCCCGCGTCCTCGTACTGGAAGCCCCGGACGAAGGATCCGTCCAGCTTCAGCACCGACACCGGCAGTCTGCTGAGGTAGGCGAGGTTGGAGTAGCCGGTGCCGAAGTCGTCGATGGCGATCCGGACGCCCATGTCGCTGAGCGCCTGGAGTGCCTGCAACGGGCGGCCGGCGGAGCCCATCACCGCGGACTCGGTGAGCTCCAGCTGGAGCAGCTGCGGGGCGAGGTCCGTCTCGGCGAGGATCTCGGCGACGTCGGCGACCAGGTCGGAGTCCCAGACCTGACGCACGGCGACGTTGACGGAGACGAACAGGGGTGGTTCGTCGGGGCGTTCGAGCTGCCAGCGGCGGGCCTGGCGGCAGGCGGTGGCGAGCACCCAGCGGCCCAGCGGGACGATCGCGCCGTCCTCCTCCGCCAATCCGATGAACCGATTCGGCGTCAGCATGCCGAACTGCGGATGGTTCCAACGGACCAACGCCTCGACCCCGCTGAGCCGTCCGTCCGCCATCCCGACCAGCGGCTGGTACTCCAGGACGAACTCGCCCCGGTCGATGGCCGGGCGCAGTGTGGAGGCGAGCGCCTGGCGGGTCATGCGGTGCGCGTTGCGCTCGGGGTCGAACAGCGTCCAGCGGGACTTGCCGTCCGCCTTCGCCCAGTACAGCGTGGTGTCGGCGGCCTGCATCAGACCGGTCGCGGTGGTACCGGACGCCTGCCGCTCGACGACGCCGATCGACGCCGACAACGACAGCCGCTGACCGGCCAGATCGAAGGGTTCCTGGAGGGCCGTGAGCACCGACTCGGCCAGCTCCGCCAGTTGCTCGGTGCCCGTGGAGTCCTCGACCAGCAGCGCGAACTCGTCACCGCCGAGCCTGGCCACCAGCGGCGCGCTCGCCCTGGCGAAACCGGCCTCGTCCGCACAGCGGCCGAGGCGCTCGGCCACGGCGGCGAGCAACCGGTCGCCGACCCGGTGGCCGAGGGTGTCGTTGACCGCCTTGAAGCCGTCCAGGTCCAGGTAGCACAGGCCGATCCGGCCGGTGCCGCCCCGCTCGTACGACTCCACGTCGAGGGCGGCCGAGAGGCGCTCGAAGAACAGCGTGCGGTTGGGCAGCCGCGTCACCGGGTCGTGCATCTGCAAGTGCCGCAGTCTGCCCTGGAGTTCGCGCCGCGCGCTGATGTCGGCGGCGGTCAGCAGCACGCCCCGCGCGCCGTCCGGGAGCGGGGCGACGGTGACCTGCACCCAGACGCTGTGCCCCTCGGGGTGCTTCAGCCGCCGGCTGCACCGCAGCTTGGCCTCCCGCCCGCGCAGCACCTCGCGGTACGCGTGCCAGGTACGGGCGTCGGAGGCCAGGTCGACCAGGTCGGCGGCGATCCGTCCGGTGAGATCGCCGGGACCGGTACCGAGGAGGTCGGCGAGTGCCGCGTTGGCGCTGACCACGAGGCCTTCGCGGTCGACGACGGCCATCGCCAGTGGTGCGGCGGCGAAGGCGGATCGGTAGGAGTCGGAGGCGTCGGCCCCGGTACTTCGCGACGCCTGGTGGTTACTGTCTGTGACGGCCGGCCCGATGAGGTCTGCCGCGGGCGTCGGCCCTTCGGACGTTCCGCTCACCGCTCGCTCCCGCAGTGCACTCGATCTGCTCGATCTCTGCTCGATCTCTGTCCGGGCAGGAAAGGGTCAGGAAAGTGTGCCGATCATAGAGGGCCGCTCCCGCCGCTCGCAGCCCACTGTCCAGTGTCGCGGAACACGCGCGGAACGACCCGCCCTCCTGACAGATCGTTTCTGCCCGCCTGAGGCCCGGTTCTCCCGCCCAACGACCGATTGTGACGGACCGTGAGCGGTTCGGGGGTGTCGGCCGGTTTGGTGACCCCGTTCGGCCTCGGTCCCCTCACTCGTCCGGTGCAGACAAACAGGGCATACAACAATAAATTCACACAGTCTGGATGCGGTGTCCCGCGAACCGCATCCGGAGGTCCTTGTGCCGCGCCAGCTGCCCTTGGGGGAACGCACCCGTGAGGCCCTCCAGGGGCTCGGACGCGTCGCCGCCCGCCCCCGACTGCGCAGCACCGCGGCCGTGTTCACCACGCTGACGGCGGTGGCGGCGACCTCCCTCATCGCGTGCCCCTCGGTCGCCGAGCCCTTCGCGGCGGCGCCCTGCGCCCTGACCCGCACCCAGGCCCACCACTCCGAGGGCCTGGACACCTGGAACGCCGCCTACCCACGGCCGGCCGGCACGCTGGACGCGGTGATGGTCTTCCTGTCCTTCCCGGACGCCCGCCCGCTGACCTCACCCACCGAGCTGGCCGCCGACCACTTCCCGGCCACCAGTCGCTACTTCGAACGAGCCTCCTACGGCAAGTTCCGTCTTCGCTCCCACCCGGTGCGGCACTGGATCAGCATGCCGCGCCCCTCCACCGCCTACGCCATACAGCGCGACTGGGGCCCCGCCCACCGGTCCGCCTATCTGCGGGACGCGCTCGCCGTCGCCGACGGCCACGTCGACTTCTCGCGCTACGACGTCGTCTACTTCGTCGCCGACCCGCACGCCCCCGGCGTCGACTCGGACGCCACGAAGGTCGTCAATCTGGACACCCCGCTGCGCGCCGACGGCACCGACATCCGCCGGGTCGTCACGGTGTTCGAGAACCACCCGCCGGACCGGCTCGTCCTCGCCCACGAGACCGGCCATGTCTTCGACCTGCCGGACCTCTACCACCGCCCGGACGACGGAAAGGGCGACTGGGACACCCATGTGGGTGACTGGGACCTGATGGGCAGCCAGTTCGGACTGGCCCCGGATCTGTTCGGCTGGCACAAGTGGAAGCTGGGCTGGCTGGAGCCCCGGCAGGTGGTCTGCGTCCGGGGCGACCGGCCCGTACGGCTGACGCTGGAGTCGCTCGGCGCCGCCCCCGGGCTGCCGTCCACCGCACCGGCCGGCGCCCCCGCGTTCGGGCTGGGCCGCGGGACCAAGCTGGCGGTGGTGCGCACGGGGTCCGACAGCGCCCTCGCCGTCGAGGCCCGTGGCTCGGTCGGCAACGATCAGCAGAGCTGCCGCCAGGGCGTCCTCGTCTACCGCGTCCACGCCGGCGCCGAGTCCGGCGGCGGCCCGGTCCAGGTGATCGACGCCCACCCGCACACGGAGGCGTGCTGGGAGGGCTCGGTGTACCCACCCCTCGCGGACGCACCGGTCGCCCTCGGCGAGAGCTTCACCGTGCCGGGCACGACCGTGCGGCTGGACGTGGAGGGGCGCACGGCGTCCGGCGGGTGGACGGTGAAGATCGCCAACGAATAGCGGCCGCGCCGGGGCATGAGAAAGCCCCCCGCGTCCGCGAGGGGCTTTCTCGGTGTCGTGCGCCGCCAGGGACTCGAACCCCGGACCCGCTGATTAAGAGTCAGCTGCTCTAACCAACTGAGCTAGCGGCGCCTGCTGACGTCGTAGACCTTAGCATCCAGGTCGGGGGGAGGAAAAATCGATATCCGCACCGTTGAGCGGGCCGCCCGGACCGCCGCCCAGAGCAGGATTTCGGGGCCCGGGAGCCAGGGGTGACGGGTGTCGGGGGCGACGAGCCAGCGGGATCCGGACGCCTGCTCCGACTCCGCGGCGGCGGGCGCGGGGACGGTGACCGCGTCGCCCGTTCCGTGGCAGAGGAGAGACGGGATCGCGGCCGTCCGGCCGGGGGACGCCGGGCCCGTGGACCCCCACTCCTCCCACTCCAGCAGCGACGGCAGCCGCTGTGCCGTACCCGGGGTGGCGAACAGCAGCATCCGGCCGCGGAACACCGCGACCGGCCCCGAGCCCGGTCCGTCGTCCCACAACCGGTCCAGCATCCGGCGTCCGAAGATCGCGGGCGCGCTCACGATGTCGAAGGCGGAACCGCACGGCAGCACCACGGGCGCGTCCGGCTGCTCCTCCCAGAAGGCGAGGGTGCTGCGCGGATACGTTCCTGCCGAGGCGAGCCAGGCGGCGCCGTCCGAGGTCACTGTGCTGCTGCTCATGGCACCTACAGGTACCGGGAGTGAACGTCACGTTTCCACGGGTTGCCGGAAACCGGGACAGGAGCGGGCGGGAAGGGGTACCTTGCCCGGCTGGCATATGCCGAAAGGGTGGTCGTGGGCGGCATGAGCGACATCCTGCCGCCCATGGCCTCCGCCACCGTCCCTCAAACGATATCCGGGCCCCGCGCCTCGACGCCCCGCAGCAGATCCCGGCCGAACTCCACCATCTTCTTCGCGTAGTCCTCGGTCCACTCGGCCTGCTCGGCGATGTCCGCCGACGTCAGCCGGTCGAACCGGCGCGGATCGGCGAGCTGCGCCGCGGCCATGGCCTGGAACTCCACCGCCCGGTCCGCGGCGGCCCGGAACGCCTGTGTCAGCTCCGTGGCCCGTGCCAGCAGCGTCCGGGGGTCGTCGATGGACTCCAGGTCGAAGAAGTGCTCCGGATCGGAGGCCGCCTCCGCGGGCTCGAAGAGCAGGGGCGCGGGGCGTAGCCGCGGTTCGTTCCGACGCGGCGTGGGCTCCGCCATGTCCTCATCTCCTCCTCGTACGTTTCCGACGGCACCACCCGTCCAGGGTGGACCACCCTCAATTCTCTCGCGCCCGCGCAAGGGGGCCCCTGGGCCCGTTCATGGTGTCCAGCTGACCCGGTGCTCGGCCAGATGCGCCAGCACCGCGTGGTTGGCCTCCCACCCGTCGGGAAACTTGACCACCGTTCCCAGCTGGACCGGCTCCGTCGACGGGTAGTCGTCCAGGAGGTCGCCCACTCCCGCGCGGCAGACCACGATGCACGCGTGCCGGTGGCGGGACGCCAGGACGCACAGGCGGCCCGTCTCCAGGTGGAAGGCGGTGGCGTCGGGGCGGCCGGAGAGCGGGTGCAGGACGACTGTGACGTCGTACTCCCGGCCCTGGAGCCGGTTCGCCGTGTCGACCGTGACCTCGCGCACGCCGCCCAGCTCGGCGAGGGCCGCCCGGACGGCGGCCGCCTGGTCGCGGTGGGCCGTGCCGACGGCGATCCGGTCGGCGGTCAGCGGCGTCGGCCCGGGGGAGCGCTCCGAGGTGGCGGCGCCGCCCCGGTCCAGCAGCCGCCGTACCACCGACGCCACCGCCCGCACCGCCTCCGGGTCGGTGCGCGGCGTGTGCCGGGCGGGCAGTTCCAGCAGGCCCCAGCCCGACTCCGCCGCCTCGTCGATCACCCGGTCGGGGCCGGAGCCGTCCGACGGCACACCGAAGCCGAGCCGCCGGTCGCCGTGACCGGTGCCGCTGCGGAACGGCGTGTACGGGTAGAACGCGTCCGAGACCAGCGGCGCCGCCGAGGCGGGCAGCCGCCAGGAGACCGGCAGCCGGTGCTGCGGCAGCTCGGGGTTGTGCGCGAGCAGGGTCGTCACGGCGGACGCCGAGGGGTCGTACGACAGCCCCGCCCACTGCTCGCTGCCCACGATCGCGAACGGGTCCAGCTGCCCGGGGTCCCCCACGAACAGCGCCCGCTCGAACAGCCCGGCCACGGCCAGCAGCGAGTCCGACCGCATCTGGTACGCCTCGTCGACGATCGCGTGCCGCCACGGCTCGTCGGCCTTGACATGACCCCATTTCGCGGCGGTGGAGATGACCACGGGCACCCCGGTCAGCTCCCCGGCCTTCGCCGACTTCCGTACGTTGGGCAGGTCGTCCAGGGCCTTGTCGTACGGGTCGGCGTCACTGCTGTGCAGCCGGCCCACCGGCAGCTCGGGGTTCTTCTCGGCGAGCCGCAGCACCAGGTCGTCGACCTGGGCGTTGGTCTGCGCGACGACCATCAGCGAGCGGCCCGCCTCGGCCAGTTCGAGTGCCGCGCGCACCACCAGCGTGGACTTGCCCGCGCCGGGCGGGGAGTCCACGACGACACCGCGGTGTGGGCCGTGCAGGGTGTCGCGGAGGACCTCGTCGGTCGCGCGCGCCGCCGCGGCACCGGGGTCGAAGGCGGTCTCCGTGGTCACAGGACGTCCTCCTCGGTGACGGGATCGGCGGGCTCCGGGTCGGTCCGCTCACCGGGCGGCCCGCCGTGCGTCCACGGCGTCTCCTCCGGGTCGGGCAGCTTCGCGCCGCCGCGCTGCTCGTGCTCGAACAGCGTGAAGCACAGCGTGTCGCCCTTCTCCGGCACGGACCCGGCCTCGGGCTCCTTGCCGCGGCCCATCTTGTCGAGGATCCGCAGGACCACCAGGGTGCTGCCGGTCAGGGCGCCGCCGTCCTGCGCGCTGCCGGCGCCCTGCGGCGCCCCCTCGTCCTCGTACCCGACGAACTCGGCGGCCTGCGGTTTTCCGCCCAGCGAGCGGTACACCTTCGCCCGCTCGCCCAGATGGGGCCGGTCGTCCGTGCGGACGGTGACCAGCGGGCGCGGGCTGGGGCGCCTGCCCTCGCCGTACGCCATGACCAGGTCGGTGACCTCGCCCGCGAACGCCTCCCCGGACAGCCGCCGCCCGGCCATCACCAGCGGATCGTCGAGAGCCTCCTGAGCCTCCAGACGCGCCTGTTCGCGCTCGCGCGCGGCCAGCTTGTTCGCCGCCGTCACCGCGTCGTCGCGGCGCGGCTGCGGGGGCTCGCCCGCCAGCACCCGGTCCCGATGGCCGGTGAACGACCAGCGGTCGCGCGTCCACCGCTCCTCGACCCGGGCCCCCTCGGGCAGCTCCCGCAGCAGGTCCAGGCCCTGCCAGACCGCGTCCCAGGTCGGGCGGGTGACCCGCTCGACCAGGGCCCGGATCTCCCGCTCGGCGGCGGTGGCGTCCCCGAGCCGGTCGTCCGCCTCCAGACCGTCCTCGGCGGCGGCGAGTGCCTTACGCGCGCGGTCGTAGCGCTCGATGGCCGGGGCGAGCAGCTTGTTGTCGAACGCGGGGTCGGTTGCCGGTCCCGCCGGTGGCCACAGGAGCTGGCCCTGTCCGTCCCGGTCCAGCTCGGCCCGCAGCGCGGCCTCGGCGCCGGTGGCGCCGTCCGGCGGGTCGATCCAGGCGAGCAGCGCGCCCAGGTGCTGGTCCTCCAGGCTGGACTGGCCGGTCGCCCAGTGCCGGGAGAGCACGTCCGTCAGGGCCAGCAGCAGCGAGGAGCCGGGGACCCGGGCGCGCTCCCCGTAGTGCGTCAGCCAGCGGCCGAGCAGCGGCACCCGCGGCGGCGCGGGGTGGGGGGTCTCCGGGTCCTGCTCCGCCGTACGGCGAAAGCGCATCGAGCGCCCGAGCAGCCGTACGAGGTCGACACCCGGGCGGCTCGGCACGATCAACTGCGGGGCGTCCGCGCACAGTTCGACCTCGACCTTGACCCGCTTGCCGGTCTCCGGGTCGGTGTCGGTGCGCTCGGCCGCCTCGACGGTCTCGGCGTGCGCGTCGATGTAGGGCAGGACCACCTCCGCCAGTTCGGCCAGGAAGGTGAATCTGAGGTCGCGGTCGCGCGGCTGCGGCACGGCCAGCAGGCGGGGCGCGTCCCGGTCGGTGCCGACCAGCGCGCCGAGCGGGGCGCCGACCTCACCGGCGGTGGTCAGCGGCACGAGGACGAGCGGGCGCTCGGACAGGTGCCGGTGCCGGACGGTGGCGGCTGGCTGGGCACGACCGGTGTCGACGGCTTCGAGGCGGGCGAGGGTGGAGATCAGTGACACCGCGCCGCCTCCGGGGACTCGGCGCGCTGGCGGGGTGCCTCGGGGTGCTGGGGGTCGGCTGTCCCGGGGTGCTGGGTGCTGGGTGCCCCTGGGTGCTGGGTGCCGGGTGCCCCTGGGTGCTGCCCGTCGGGTGTTCCGGGCCGCTGCCTGCCCAGTGCCTCGGCGCGCAGGTGGGCCGCCCGGCGCAGGGCCGCCACCGCCGGGTCGTCCGGGTCGCCGGTCTCGCCGCGGGACGCCGCCAGGATGTCCTCGACGGTGGTCAGGCCGCCCAGCTCGGCGCGGAGCGAGCGGCCGAGCGAGGTCACCGCGCCCCCCGCGCGGGAGCGTTCCCGGCAGTGGAAGGCCAGCTCGCACGCGGACAGGCACTCCGGCGCGTAGGTCGCCGGGACCGACTCGACGGCGGCCGTGAGCTGGTCGGGGGGCAGCTCGGGGGAGAAGCACGTGCCCTCGGGGAGCGTGTCGGCGATGTCCTCGATACGGGTCAGGCGGGTCAGCTGGCGCCGGGTGACCGCGCGCTGTTTGCGCACGTCGACGGCGGAGGCGGTGGGGAGGTTCGAGAAGTCCTTCGGGCAGACCAGCAGGACCTGGTGCCGTACCGGCGGGGCGGGGTCCAGGCGGGCGGCGACCTCCTCCAGAGCCAGCACGTACACGGCCGCCTGTCGCGCGGCCGCGCCCACCTTCGCGGGGTCGGCCGAACCGTCCACCATGGGGAACGACTTGATCTCCACGACCGTCCAGCCGCCGTCCGGGTGCACGACCACGGCGTCCGGCTCCAGGAACGCGGGGGAGCCCGCGACGTCCAGCGCGAGCATCGGATGGTCGAGCAGTGTCCATCCGCCGGCCTCGACCGCCTCGCGCAGCGCCAGCGCCGTACGCGCGGCACGGCCCTCGGGGCCGATGGCGGACAGCTCCGGCACGCGCGCCCGCGCAGGAGGCTCGGCGCCCGGGTCGAGCTTCTCGTGCGCCAGCCGCAGCAGGTCCGCGCCGCCGTCCGCCTTGACCCGCGCCTCGAACGCGTTGCCCCGCATGAAGGCGAACTGCGACTGCCCGAACCCCGAAGGTGAGCCCAGCGCACCGGCCAGCGCCGCCTTGTTCACCCCGGCGCCGTCGAGGATCGCGCGCCGTCTGCATCCCGGGTTGGCGGCGAGGGCCGCGAGGGCGCGGGCGTCCAGCGCCTTGGCCGGGACGTCGGGGCCGCGCAGCTCAGCGAGCCGCTGCCGGAGCGCCGTCCCCCGCGTCCGAGGGGGAGGCACCTGGCTCGGCTCCCGCTGCGAACCGCGACTCGCGCTGCCGTGGAATTCGTTCACCCGCCGAAGTCTGACATCCACCACTGACAATCGAGGCCCGAGCGGCAAGAGAGCCCGCTGTGGCCGGTGCGGTGCGCGCGCTCAGCGACGTCCGCACGCGGTTCGCGGCCAGCGTCACGTACGGCGCCAGCAGCAGTCCGGCGCCCATCACGGCGGCGCCCGCGGCCGCGTCGAGGAAGTAGTGGTTCGCGGTGCCCATCACCACGATCGTGGTCACCAGCGGATAGGCCACGCCGGCGGCCTTGGCGAGGCGCGTCCCGCCGTACCGCCACAGGATCACCCCGCACCACAGTGCCCAGCCGACGTGCAGGCTCGGCATCGCGGCGTACTGGTTGGTCATGCCGCCCAGTCCGCGCGGCGCGCTCGCCTCGCCGGCCCACCAGCCGTACGTGCTGTACTGCGCCATCGTGTCCACGAAGCCGTACCCGGCGGACAGCAGCCGGGGCGGGCAGGTCGGCATCAGCGTGAACCCGATGAGGCCGATGAAGGTCGAGGTCATCAGCCAGGTGCGGGCCGCGCGGTACTGCACGGCCCGGGACCGGAAGAGCCAGACGAGCAGCGCCGGTGTGACCAGGTAGTGCAGCGAGGCGTACCAGAAGTCGGCCGGTATGCCTATCCACGCCTCGCGCGTGAACAGACGGTTGAGCGGGTGCTCGGCGTTGAGGTGCAGGGCCTTCTCCATGCGCAGTATCGCCAGGCCGTGGTCGACGGCGGTGGTGACATCCCCCCGGGCGAACAGCCGGCCCGCCGAGTAGCAGGCGTACACCAGCAGGATCAGCGGCAGCTCGGACCACCAGCGCAACCGCGGGCGTGGAGCCGCCTCGATGCCCGGTGTCTCGGCGTGCGGCATCCGATCGCCCTCCCCCTTCTCCTCGCGGCGCCCCTCGGCCCGGCGGCCGGTCGAACCACTTTACGGTGTATGTGCCGTCACCCTACGGGTGCCCTTCCGGCCCTGATAGACGCCGAGATCGCCCCCCGGGTTGCCCCTGGACGGGGTGCGCGATGATGGAGAGGTTCCCGCCCCGTTCTTCTCCAGGAAAGGTCCCGTCCCCTCATGGCACCGCGCATCCTGCTCGCCCGGCACGGGCAGACGGAGTGGTCGCTGGCCGGAAAGCACACCGGCAGGACCGACATACCGCTCCTCGACGAGGGGCGGCGCGGCGCGAAACTCCTCGGTGAACGCCTGCACCAGGCGCCGTACGCCGGGCTCCGCGGCATCGAGGTCCGCACCAGCCCCCTCTCCCGCGCGCGGGAGACCTGCGAGCTGGCCGGCTTCGGCGCCCGCGCGAGCACCTGGGACGCGCTCCTGGAGTGGGACTACGGCGCATACGAGGGGCTGACCCCCGGCGAGATCCAGGCCCTGCGCCCCGGCTGGCTGATCTGGCGCGACGGTGTCCCCGAGGGCGAGAGCCTGGCCGAGGTGACCGCCCGCGCGGACGAGGTCGTCGACTGGGCCCGCGCACAGGACCGCGACGTCCTGATCTTCGCCCACGGCCACATCCTGCGTTCGATCGGCGCCCGCTGGCTGAACCTCCCCCTCGACTTCGCGGCCCGCATCCGCCTCAACCCGACGTCCCTGTCCGTCCTGGGCTGGGCCTACGGCGAGCCGGCGATCGAGAGCTGGAACGACGTGGGCCACCTGGCGGGCTAGCCGGCAGAAGGCGCCATGCCGGGCGCGGCGGCACCCCCGGTCCGCCTCGCACCAGGCGTCCGTTTCACCAGGTGTTCGCTTCACCAGGCGTCCGCCACCAGGCTCGCGCCCGACCAGGCGGTCCGCCTCACACCAGGCGCGGCGCCGAAGCATGCCGTTCCAGGAACTCCGACACCCCGGACGCCCGCCTGTGCGGCAGCAGCACCCGCGCCGTCCCCGCCACCATCGCCTGGATGCGCGACGACTGCACCTCGTCCAGCAGGTCCAGCACCCGCATCCCCGCGGCGGCGGCCTCGTCGGGCCGGCCCCCGCGCGCGAGATCGTCGGCGAGCTCCGCCGTGTACAGCGCGATGTTCCGGGTGAAGTGCGGATCCTGCAGATGCGCCGCCCGCCGCGCGTGCCGGGATGCCCGCGTCCAGTCACCCAGCGTCGACCAGCACTGCGCCTCCAGCGCCTCCAGCTCGGCCTCGCCGTAGAAGGTCATCCACTCGGGGTCGGCGTCCGAGGGACCCCGGTCGTAGAAGGCGTGCGCGCGCGTCAGCGCCTGTGCGCACCCGGTGGTGTCGGCGAGCCCCGCCCATCCCCCCGCCTCCCGCAACGCCAGCAGCGACATCAACCGGGCCGACCCCAGGGGCTGCGCGATCCGCTGCGCGGCCTGCGCCGCCCGCACGGCCTCCCGCGGCCGCCCGGCATCGCGAGCCAGGAACGCCGTGTTGCAGAAGGCGTGGGCCTCCAGCCCCGGATCGCCGGTCATCCGCGCGGTCGCCAGCGCCTCAGCGTAGTGCGAGCGCGCGTCGTCGAACCGTCCCGAGTCGTGCGCCAGCCACCCCACGGAGATGGCCAGTTCACCGGCGCCCGAGTGCAGCCGGTCGGCGGTCGCCTGCCGCGTGGCGCCGGCGTCCAGAAGCGCGTACGCGGCGCGCAGGGGAGCCGCCGCGCGCCGGTACAACCCGTCCGCGCCGTGCCGGTCGTCGAGCAACCTGATTCTGCGAACGGCCTCTTCGAGTGCGCCCGCCTCGCTCGTCCCGGCGCGCCGCACGGGGCGTTCCACCGCCGGGGCGTCGAGTGCGAGCCCGAAGGGACCCAGCGAGGCGGTGGCCACGGTGGCGCCCCCGCCGGTCATGAATGCGCGACGCAGCACGTCGCTCTCCTCGTAGTTGATGTGCGTGTCGTACGGGTTCTGCGTGGTGTCATACGGCTCGCCGGCCCCGCGTGTCTCACTCGTGATCTGCGCCGGGCTCTGGGAGTGCGCGGGGGGCGTGTCCTCGTCCGTGAGCGCCCCGCGCCCCCGTCCGCGAACGGACGAGCGGGGTGCGAACCCCAGGTCGGTGAGCGTGCGTCCGGGGAACATGTGCAGGAACACTCGCTCGTAGGCGTAGTTGGGGCAGCGGATCTCGCCCGCCTCCACCCGGCCGATGTAGCGCGCGTCACAGCTGACCCGCTCGCCGATCTCGCGGGCGGCGCGCCGCACCGCCGCGGCGAACTCGGCAGGTGAACGCCTGCCGCGCAGGCGCCTGAAGGCGAGGTTCGGCCGCGGTGGCCGGTTGGGCTGGGACGAGGTCACGCTTGACGACGTCATGGCCGGGTCCTCTCGTGCGAACCGTCGAACCATGCCGGATCGGGGTGAGTTGAACTGTCCGTCCAATGTGACGCCCTGATTCCGGCGGGCAAGAACGTACCTGCTGTGACGGGTACGGCACGCTGTGTTTGGCTACAAATCGGATATCTCATCCAGGATCTGCCATGAACTGCCATCCTTCGCGGCGCACTTCCGCCGTAGCCGTTGACGCCGTCCGGCGTTGAACTTCGTGGACCGGGAGCCGCCCGACTCCCGACCTGCTCGCTCAAGGAGGGGTTCCGTGGTGGAGGCCGGGATGGAGACCAGCCGGAGCATCGATTCGTGTACGCCGCTGCCGGCGTGCGACCTCGTGACGGTTCCCGCCCGGCAGGGGCTGGAGGCGGTGGACATCATCCGGCGCGGTGAGATCGAGGCCGTGGGCCCGGTCCTGCACGACGACGACTGCGACACCCTCTGCTTCGTGGTCCCGCCCGGTACGGCGGCGGCGTGGGACATGCCGGGCAGCACCTGCACGGAGACCGACGGACGAGGACTGCGGCTGGCCCCCGAGCCGCCGGCCGGCGGACCCGAGGCGCAGCCCGGCTCGGCCTGGCTGCTGCCGCCCGGTGAGGCAGAGCCGGCGACCGACCCGGCGGTGCTGCGCCGGGCGCTGGGCCAGGCGGCACGGACGATCGAGGCGGCGGACAACTGCCGCTGACGGCCACCGGCCGCACGGCCGACGGCGTCCTCGGGCAGCGCCGCCGTGCCCCGCTCACCCGTGCCGACGCCGACTGAGCCGACCCCGCCGTACCCGCCGATAATGGTGGAGTGGGAAAGTCCAGAAAGCCGCGGCGGGCGCAGGCCGCACTCGCAGCCGTCGAAGAGACCGTCGACGGCGGCCTCGCCCAGCTGATACCGGACCGGGACCGGGCGCGGGCCTGGACCCTGTTGATCGACGGGGCTCCGCAGTCCCACGTGGATCTGGACGACCCCGCGTATCTCTCCTTCGAATACCAGCGGCGCCTCGGCCACGTCATCGACCTCGCCGCCCTGCCCGGAAAGCCGCTCCAGGCCGTGCACCTCGGAGGCGGCGCCCTCACGCTCGCCCGTTACGTCGCCGCCACCCGCCCCCGCTCCACCCAGCAGGTCGTCGAACGCGACGCGTCCCTCGTCGAACTGGTCCGCCGCGAATTGCCGTTGGCGCCGGGCGCGCGCATCCGAGTGCGGTCGGCGGACGCCCGTGAAGGGCTCGCCAAGGTGCCGGACGGCTGGGCCGACCTGATCGTCGCCGACGTGTTCAGCGGGGCCCGCACGCCGGCCCATCTCACCTCGACCGAGTTCCTCGACGAGGCCCGCCGGGCGCTGCGGCCCGGTGGGCTGTACGCCGCCAACCTCGCCGACGGCCCGCCGCTCGCCCACCTGCGCGGCCAGATCGCCACGGCCGCCGCCCGTTTCCCCGAGCTCGCCCTGATCGCCGACCCGGCGGTGCTCCGGGGAAAGCGCTTCGGGAACGCGGTCCTCGTCGCCGGCGACCAGCCCCTCCCGATCGCCGAACTGACCCGCCGCGCCGCCTCCGACCCGCACCCCGGCCGCGTCGAACACGGCAGCAGGCTCTCCGACTTCACGGGAGGCGCCACCCCGGTGACCGACGCCGCGGCGGTCGCCTCACCGGCACCGCCACCCTCGGTCTTCCGCTGAACGCCAGGCGCGGGGCAAGGGCGTTGTACGCGGGGGCGGCCTAGTAGGTACCGATCTCCACCCGTGGCGGCCCGTCGTGCCACGTGCAGAACACCGAGACCCGCTCGGCGCCCGCGGCGAACTCCACCCGGATCCACGTCTCCGTCTTCCACACCTGCATCGACCAGCCCGCGTCCGGGGTCGCCGACACCAGCGTCGCGGAGGCCTCGCCGAGGTCGAAGACGGCCCGGCCGCCCTCGGTGGCGTAGCTCTTGACATGCCCGGACACGCGAGCGGAGGCGGGAGCGCTCGGGCTCGGGGAGGTTCTCGGAGAGGCGGAGGTGGCCGGCTTCCGCGTGGCCGGCGAGGAGCTCGGGCTCCTCGACGGTTCGGGCCGGCGCGTGCTCGCGGCGGTGGACCGCGGCTCCGGCTCACGCGTGCTCGCGTCGGCCGCGGTGACGGGCAGGGCACGCGGCGGGTCGTACACCGTGCCCGCCATGACCGAGTGGACACCCCACCACGACAAGGTGGTCGCCGCGCCCGTGGCGAGCGACCAGGCCAGTACGTGTACGACTCCTCTGAGCATCGCGGGCCATACTGCCTCACCCACGCCACCGCCGTCCCACCGGTCACGGTGGACAACGAGTTGTCCACAGGCGTCAGGTTGTCCACAGGCGCCGGACCCGGCTCTCTCGTATGGCGTACGGTGCGGCGCATGGCAAGTGTTCTCGTGGTCGAGGACGACCAGTTCGTACGCTCGGCGCTCATCCGGCATCTGACCGACGCCTCGCACACCGTGCGCAGTGTCGGTACGGCGCTGGAGGCGCTGCGCGAGGTCGCCCATTTCCGTTTCGACGTGGTCATCCTGGACCTCGGCCTGCCCGACCTCGACGGATCCGAGGCCCTGAAGATGCTGCGCGGCATCACGGACGTCCCCGTGATCATCGCCACCGCGCGGGACGACGAGACGGAGGTCGTCCGGCTGCTGAACGACGGCGCGGACGACTATCTGACCAAGCCCTTCTCCGTGGAGCACCTCTCCGCCCGGATCGCCGCCGTCCTGCGCCGCTCCCGGGCCGCCGCGGGCGACGCCCCGCCGTCCCCGGTGCTGCGGGTCGGCGGACTGACGGTGGACCCGCTGCGCCGCCAGGCCGAGCTGGACGGCGTCCGACTGGACCTCACCCGGCGCGAGTTCGACCTGCTGGCCTTCCTTGCCGGGCGGCCCGGGGTCGTCGTGTCCCGCAGGGAGCTGCTCGCCGAGGTGTGGCAGCAGTCCTATGGCGATGACCAGACCATCGACGTCCATCTGTCCTGGCTGCGCAGGAAACTGGGCGAGACGGCCGCGCGGCCGCGCTATCTGCACACCCTGCGCGGCGTCGGTGTGAAGCTGGAACCGCCGGGAGCGGAGGCGCGGCCATGAGGTGGGCACTGGTCAAGGTCTCGCTGGCGGTCACCGCCATGGTCGTGGTCGCCTTCGCGGTGCCGCTCGGGTTGGTCGTCAAGGAGATGGCCCGCGACCGCGCGTTCTCCAACGCCGAGCGCGACGCGGCGGAGATCGCGCCGGCGCTGTCCATCACCACCGACCGCGCCCAGCTCGAACGCGCGGTCGCCGCCGCGGGGTCGGGCGACATGATGGCCCTGCACATACCGGGCGGCGAGGGCGCGCAGGCCATCGGCGTCGGGCGGCAGCGGGCCGCCGACGCGGACATCGAGGCCACCCGGGAGATGGGCCGTGCCTCGACGGCCGCGGCGCCCGGCGGGTCGGCGCTGCTCCAGCCGGTCGCGTTGAGCTCGGGCAAGTTCGCCGTCGTCGAGGTGTTCATCCCCGACGCGGCCGTCACCAAGGGCGTGGGCAGGGCGTGGGCGGTACTGGCCGGGGTCGGGCTCGCGCTGATCGTCGGGTCGGTCGCGGTCGCCGACCGGCTGGGCGCGCGGATGGTGCGCCCGGCGCAGCGGCTGGTCGAAGGCGCGCGCGAGCTGGGCGACGGCCGGCTGGGCGCCCGGGTGCCCGAGAAGGGACCGCGGGAACTGCAGCTGGCGGCCGTGGCGTTCAACTCGATGGCCGACCAGGTCGTCCAGCTCCTGGCGAACGAGCGGGAGTTGGCGGCGGACCTGTCCCATCGGCTGCGGACACCGCTGACCGTGCTGCGGCTGAACGCGGCCTCGCTCGGGGACGGGCCGGCCGCCGAGCAGACCCGGGCCGCGGTGGCCCAGCTGGAGCGTGAGGTCGACACGATCATCCGGACCGCCCGGGAGGCCAAGCCGCAGACCGCCGCGGTCGGTCCCGGCGCCGGCTGTGACGCGGCGGAGGTGGTGCGGGAGCGGATGGAGTTCTGGTCGGCGCTGGCCGAGGACGAGGGCCGCAAGGTGCGGACGGCCGGCGTGGACCGGCCGGTGCGCATCCCGGTGGCCCGCGCCGACCTGGCCGCCGCCCTCGACGCCCTGCTGGGCAACGTCTTCCGGCACACCCCCGAGGGCACCGCCTTCGCGGTCGACGTGCACAACGGCGAGGACGCGGTGATCGTGCTCGTCTCCGACGCGGGCCCCGGCATAGCCGACCCCGAGGCGGCGATGGCGCGTGGCCGGGGCTCCGGCAGCGACGGGTCGACCGGCCTGGGGCTGGACATCGTGCGCCGGCTCGCGGAGGCGACGGGCGGCGACGTACGGATCGGTTCGTCGGTGCTGGGCGGCACCGAGGTGCGGATCTGGATCCAGCTGGACGCGCGCGAGCGGATGCCCGGGCGGCGCAGCCACCGCGGGTCCATGAGACGCCGCGGACCGGGCAGATCGAGCGCGACCATTAACCGCCCCGGATCCCTCTCTTAAGCGCACCATAAGTTCCCCGACGATCGTCTGGATCAGGCGCTTCGCCCGATTCCGGCTCGCTAGCGTGCTGCCGCGACACACCCCCGTGAACAGCGAAGGCAGGCACGTGATGAGCACGCACCGGCGCAGGATCAGCGGCAGGAACAAGGCGATCGGCGGTGTCGTCGCCGCGGCCGTGGCGGGCGGCGGCGCGTTCCTGTTCACCGGTACGGCGCAGGCGGCCGGGATCGGCGCGGCGTACACCAGGACCAGTGACTGGTCGACGGGGTACACCGGGCAGTACGTCGTCACGAACAACAGCGGCCGGGAGAAGACCGGCTGGACGCTGGAGTTCGACCTTCCCTCGGGTGCGAAGCTCAGCTCACTGTGGAACGGCGAGTCGAGCGTGAGCGGACAGCACGTCACCGTGCGGCCGCCGTCCTGGGACAAGGACGGCCTGGCCGCCGGCGAGTCGGTGACCGTCGGCTTGGTCGTCAACGGCTCGGCCGCCCCGACCGGTTGCGTGATCGACGGCGCGAAGTGCTCGGTAGACGACTCCGCCACCCCGGAGCCGACGGGCCGCCCGACCGAGGCCCCGTCCCCGACCGGAACCCCGGCGGGAACCCCGACCGCCTCGCCGACGCAGGAGCCCACGGCGCCGCCGGCCGGCACCCCGACCGCCGCCCCTTCCCAGAGCACCGGCACCGGCACCCCCGCGACCGCCGGCTTCGCCCCGTACGTCGACACCTCCCTCCACCCGGCGTTCGACCTGCTCGCCGCCGCCGAGGCGACCGGCGTGAAGGACTACAACCTCGCCTTCGTCACCGACGGCGGCGGCTGTACGCCGAAGTGGGGCGGGGTGACGGACCTGGCGAGCGACGCCGTGGCCCGCCAGATAGGCGCCCTGCGGGCCAAGGGCGGCGACGTCCGGGTGTCCTTCGGTGGGGCGGCCGGCAACGAGCTGGCCACGGCGTGCTCGTCGGCGGAGGCGCTGGCGGCGGCCTACGGGAAGGTCGTCGAGGCCTACGACCTCACCAAGGTCGACTTCGACGTCGAGGGCGGCGCGCTGCCCGACAAGGCCGCCAACACCCGCCGTGCCCAGGCCGTCGCCACGCTCCAGAAGGAACACCCCGGCCTGGACGTCTCCTTCACCCTCCCGGCGATGCCGGAGGGCCTCACCCAGCCGGGAGTCGACCTGCTCGCGGACGCCGAGCGGAACGGCGTGAAGATCGACGCCGTCAACATCATGGCGATGGACTACGGCCCCGCGTACAGCGGCGACATGGGCACCTACGCCGAGCAGGCGGCCACCGCCACGCAGGCCCAGATCAAGAGCGTGCTCGGCCTGTCCGACGGCGCGGCCTGGAAGACGGTCGCGGTCACGCCGATGATCGGCGTCAACGACGTCGTCACGGAGGTCTTCACGGTCGAGGACGCCACCCAGCTGGTGAACTTCGCCAAGTCGAAGGGCCTCGGCTGGCTGTCCATGTGGTCCGGCACCCGCGACAAGGCGTGCCCGGGCGGCCCGAAGCCCGCGGCCGACGCCACCTGCAGCTCGGTCGACCAGGGCGCGTTCGCCTTCTCCAAGGCGTTCGCGGCCTACGAGTAACCACCGAAGCCCGGGGCGCGGCACTCCCCCCACCGGTGCCGCGCCCCGACCTCCTCCCCCAGGTGACCCGGACCGCCTACGCGCCCTCGACCGGCGGCAGCGTCCCCGACCGCGCCGCCTCCCCGTACCACCGGGCGCTCGACTTCGGGGTCCGCTCCAGCGTCGCGTAGTCGACGTAGACCGCGCCGAACCGCTTTCCGTAGCCGTAGGCCCACTCGAAGTTGTCCATCAGCGACCACAGGTAGTAGCCCCGGACATCGGCGCCGTCCGTGAGGGCCCGGCGGACCGCCGCGAGGTGGCCGCGCAGATAGGCGATGCGCTCGGGGTCGTGGACGCGGCCGTCGGGGTCCGGCTTGTCGTCGTAGGCGGCGCCGTTCTCGGTGATGTACAGCGGCAGCCCCGGCGCCTCCCGCGTGTACCGCATGATCAGCTCGTGCAGGCCGGACGGGTCGATGGTCCAGCCCATCTCCGTGCGCTCACCAGGAGTCTGGTGGAACGCCACGTCGTCCGCGCCCGGCCAGGGGGAGTGGGCGCTGGCGCCGTGACCGTCGGGGCGCGGGCCCTTCGCCTCGGGGTCCGCCGCGGAGACCAGCGTCGGGGTGTAGTAGTTGAGGCCCAGCGCGTCCAGCGGCTGGTGGCAGGCCGCCAGGTCGCCGTCCTGGACGAACGACCAGTCCGTCACCGACGCCGTCGCGGCCGCCAGGGTCTGCGGGTAGGCGCCGTGCAGCATCGGGCCGTGGAAGATCCCGTTGGCCAGGTCGTCGATCTTCCGCGCCGCCGCCAGGTCCGCCGGGTCCTGCGAAACGGGGCGGACCACCGACGAGTTGAGGGACACCGCGATCGTGTTGCGGGCCGGCATCACGGACCGCAGCGCGGACGTGCCCAGCCCGTGCGCCAGGTTCAGGTGATGGGCCGCCCGCAGCGCGGCGGCCGGTTCCGTACGCCCCGGGGCGTGCACCCCCGAGCCGTATCCGAGGAAGGCGCTGCACCAGGGCTCGTTGAGCGTGATCCACTGCTCCACCCGGTCACCGAGCGCCTCGCCGACGATCTGCGCGTACTCCGCGAACCGGAACGCCGTGTCCCGCTCCGGCCAGCCGCCCGCGTCCTCCAGCTCCTGCGGCAGGTCCCAGTGGTAGAGGGTGACCGCCGGCCTGATCCCGGCCGCCAGCAGCTCGTCGACCAGCCGCCGGTAGAAGTCGATCCCGACCTGGACGGCGGGGCCGCGGCCCGTGGGCTGCACCCGCGACCAGGAGACGGAGAAGCGGTACGCGGTCAGGCCCAGCTCGGCCATGAGCGCGACGTCCTCGCGGAAGCGGTGGTAGTGGTCTACAGCGATGTCACCGGTCTCGCCGTCGGCCGTCCTGCCCGGCGTATGACTGAAGGTGTCCCAGATGGACGGGGTGCGGCCGCCCTCCCGCACGGCGCCCTCGATCTGGTAGGCGGAGGTGGCCGCGCCCCAGAGGAAGGCGGGCGGGAAGGACACCGGCGATTCGGGTTCAGGCATGGAAGCGCTCCCAAGGAAGGTCGTGAGAAAGAGGGGCCGAGGCGGCGGTGACCCGGCCCCTTGCGCGAGAAGGCAGGGCGTCAGCCCTTGACCGCGCCCTGCATGATGCCGCCCACGATCTGCTTGCCGAAGATCGCGAAGACCAGCAGCAAGGGCACCGTGCCGAGCAGTGCACCGGCCATGATCAGGGACTGGTCCGGGGTGTAGCCGCGGCCCAGGCCCGCGACCGCCACCTGCACGGTCGGGTTGCCCGTCTGGGTCAGCACCAGGAACGGCCACAGGAAGTCGTTCCACGTCTGGACGAACATCAGCATGCCCAGCACCGCCATCGCCGGCCGCGCCGCCGGGAACACGATGTGCCAGATCACGCGCCAGCTGCTCGCCCCGTCCACCCGGGCGGCCTCGATCAGCTCGTCCGGCAGCGCCTGCAACAGGTACTGGCGCATGAAGAAGACACCGAAGGCACTCACGATCGACGGCAGGATCACCGCCTGGAGCTGGTCGGTCCAGTCCAGCTCGGCGACCATCATGTACAGCGGGATCACGCTGAGCTGCGGCGGCACCATCATCGTGCCGATGACGACGAGCATCAGCGCGTTACGGCCCCGGAAGCGCAGCTTGGCGAAGGCGAACCCGGCGATCGTCGACAGCACGACGATGGTGAGCGCCGAGATCCCGGCCACGATGGTGGTGTTGAGGAAGGCCTCGCCGAGGTTGGCGTCCTTCCAGGCGATCTCCAGGTTGTTCATCAGGTTCGAGCCGAACCAGAACGGCGGTGGCGTCTCGGCCAGCCGCTGGTTGTCGCGGGACGCGGCGATCGCCGTCCACACCAGCGGGAACAGCGACCCGATGGTGAACAGGGCGAGGATCACGTAGGCGACGGGCCCGGCGTGCAGGGTCCCGCCGGCGCGGGCGGCCTTGGGCCGCCGGGGGCGCTTGACCTCCCCGGCCGGGGGCTTGGTCAGTGTCGTCGTCACGGCCGGTCTCCTTGACTACTGGCGCGCAGCCGGCGCGAGATGACGTAGTTGACGATCCCGATCACGATGAGGATCAGGAACATCGTCCAGGCGATGGCGGAGGCGCGGCCCAGGTGCTGGTTGACCCAGCCCTGCTCGTACAGGTACAGGCCGAGCGTCTGGAACTGGTGCTGGGATCCGCCCGAGGCGCCCTTGTTCGCGTCGAACAGCAGCGGCTCACCGAACACCTGCGAGGCGCCGATGGTCGACACGACGACGGTGAACAGGATCGTCGGCCGCAGCGACGGCAGCGTCACATGGATGAACTGCTGCCAGCGGTTGGCCCCGTCCAGCGCCGCCGACTCGTAGAGGTCCTGCGGTATCGCCTGCATCGCGGCCAGGTAGATCAGCGCGTTGTAGCCGGTCCAGCGCCAGATGACGATCGTCGAGACGGCGATCTGGGAGGGCCACCTCTCGTTCTGCCAGTCGACGTGGTCGATGCCGACGGCCCCGAGCGCCCAGTTGATCATGCCGTAGTCGCGGCCGAAGAGCAGCACGAAGACCAGCGACGCGGCGGCGATCGAGGTGGCGTACGGAGCGAGCATCACGACCCGGTAGAAGGTCGAGGCGCGCAGCTTGTAGTTGAGGATGTGGGCCAGGCCCATCGCCATCAGCAGCTGCGGAACGGTGGAGATGATGCCGATGGTCAGGGTGTTGCGGGCCGCGTTCCAGAAGAAGTCGTCGTCGAAGATCCGGGTGTAGTTGCGCAGGCCCACCCAGTTCATGTCGGTGGGCGCGGTCAGCTCCACCTGGTGCAGCGAGGCCCACCCCGTGTAGACCAGCGGAAACAGGCCGAAGGCGAGGAACAACAGGAAGAACGGCGAGACGAAGGCGTACGGGCTCCAGCGCATGTCCCGCTGCCAGCGGCGGGACAGCCGGGCCCGGCGCCGCCGCTCCTGCTCGGAGACCGACGCGCCGGCCGACGGGCGGGCCGGGGCCGCGCCCCCCTCCTTCGAGGGGGACGCGGCGGCGGTGTCGTGCCCAGTGGTCATACGGGTCACTGGTCCAGGTTGTTGTCGATGGTCTTCACGGCCGTCTCCCAGGCCTCCTTGGCCGACTTGCCCTGGGCGACCAGGATCACGCCGTTGTCGGTCAGACCCTGCTGGATGATCTGGTCCTTCGGACCGATCACCTGGACCGGGGCGCTCTTGGCGGCCTCGGCGAAGATCTCGCCGATCGGGGCGTCACCGGTCATCTCGTTCTTGGCGCTCTTGACCTCGTCCATGTCGTACGCGGCCGGCGTGCTCGGGAAGTTGCCCTGCACCTTGAACAGCTTGGCCTGCTGCTCGGGCGCGGTCAGCCAGGCGGCGAGCTTCGCCGCCGCCTCCGCGTTCTTGCCGGACTTGGGCACGGACAGGAAGGAGCCGCCCCAGTTGCCGGACTTGGGCGCCGCGGCCACGTCCCACTTGCCCGCCGCGTCCGGCTTCGACTTGCCCTTGATGTAGCCGAGCATCCACGGCGGGCAGGACATCGCGGCGAACTTGCTGTTGGCGATGGTCGTGTCCCACGCCGGCTGGAACTGCGTCTGGTTGCCGACCAGTCCGTCCTCCGCGGCGGCCGCGGTCAGGTCGAACGCGGACTTTACGGCCGGGTTGGTCTTGTAGATGACCTCGCCGGAGGAGTCGTAGAAGCGCTCGGTCTCACTGCTGAGGATCGCCTGGATCAGACCGCCGGGGGAGTCCATGAAGGTGGTGCCGGAGGGCGCCTTCTTCTGGTAGTCGCGGCCGGCGTCGACGAACTTCGCCCAGTCGCCCGCCCACAGCTTGCCCACTTCCTCACGGTCGGTGGGCAGTCCGGCCTTCTCGAACAGGTCCTTGCGGTAGCAGATGGCCATCGGGCCGACGTCGGTGCCGAGACCGATCGTCTGGCCGTCGGCGGTGGCCGCCTGCTTCCACTTCCACTCCAGGTAGTCGCTCTCCTTGCCGTACTTCGACAGGTCGAGCAGCTTGGTGCCCTGGGTCTTGGCCACCTCGGCGATGTTGCCGACCTCGACGGCCTGAATGTCCATCAGGCCACTGTTGGTGGTGAGGTGGTTGACGAGCGCGGGGTAGTAGTTCTCGTTGCGCTCGGTGACGTTCTCCTTGATGGTGATGTCCGGGTTGAGCTTCATGTACTCGTCGTAGAGACCGGCTTCCTTGAAGCCCATCGTCCCGAACAGGCCGAGGGTGATCGTGGTCTTGCCCTCGCCGCCCGACGAGCCGGAGCCGCCCTCGTCGCCGCCGTCGTCGGCACAGCCGGCCAGCAGCCCGGCGCCCAGCGTCGCGATGGCCGCGAGGACCACCGACTTACGTGCTCGCATTGCGTCCTCCTGTTGCCCTGACGTGCCGACCCCCCGGCCAACTGCATGGTTGGTCCCGTAAGTTGTACTCGCTGCGGCTCGGGCGGGGAACGTGCGGGTTGTGTAGGTGTCAGGTACCGTGGGAGCGCTCCCACCAGTGATGAGTTGAAGAGTCGTCGCTTCCCGCGGGGGTGTCAAGGGAGCGGACAGCGCAAGATGCGTTCAGTTATCGGGCTGTTAACTGGAACCTGAGGGTCCGGTCCGGCGGGCGCGGGCGACGGGTTCTGGCCCGTCCGGGGCGCCCGCGGTGCAGGTCACCCCAGCACGCGGGGCTGTTAGATTCCAGGCCAGCGTGATGAACGGCGGCGGAAGGCGGAGCCCATGGCAGGCCACGGAGCGCGGGGCCGGAGCGGTGGCCGGCCCACCCTGGAGGAGGTCGCCGCGCGCGCCGGAGTGGGCCGGGGCACGGTCTCCCGGGTGATCAACGGCTCGCCCCGGGTCAGCGACGCGACCCGCGCGGCGGTCCAGGCGGCGGTCGCCGAACTCGGCTACGTCCCGAACACCGCGGCCCGCGCCCTGGCCGCGAACCGCACCGACGCGATCGCCCTCGTCGTCCCCGAGCCGGAGACCCGGTTCTTCGCCGAACCGTACTTCTCCGACATGCTGCGCGGTGTCGGCGCCGAGCTGTCCGACACCGAGATGCAGCTGCTGCTGATCTTCGCGGGCAGCGACCGGGAACGCCGGCGCCTGGCCCAGTACCTCGCGGCGCACCGGGTGGACGGCGTCCTGCTGGTCTCGGTGCACGCGGACGACCCGCTGCCGGACCTGCTGTCCCAGCTGGAGATCCCGGCGGTGATCAGCGGTCCGCGGTCCGCCGAGGAGACCCTCACGTCGGTGGACTCGGACAACTACGGCGGCGCCCGGTCCGCCGTGGAGCACCTGGTCGCCCGGGGCCGCCGGCGGATAGCGCACATCACCGGCCGCCTCGACGTCTACGGCGCCCAGCGGCGCATCGACGGCTACCGCGACGCGCTGCGCGACGCCGGGCACCCGGCCGACGAACGGTTGATCGAGGCGGGTGACTTCACCGAGGAGGGCGGCCGGCGCGCCATGACCGAGCTGCTCGGCCGCGCCCCCGGCCTCGACGCGGTCTTCGCGGCCTCCGACGTGACCGCGGCCGGCGCCCGCCATGCCCTGCGCCAGGCCGGCCGCCGTATCCCCGAGGACGTGGCCCTGGTCGGCTACGACGACTCGGCGATCGCCCGCCACATGGACCCGCCGCTCACCAGCGTCCGCCAGCCCATAGAGGAGATGGGCCGCCGGATGATCGACCTGCTGCTCACCGAGATCGCCGACCGGCGCCCCGTGGTGTCCCGGGGGCCGCAGCGGCGCCAGATGGTGCTCGCGACCGAGCTGGTGGAGCGCGCCTCGTCGTAGCGGCCGGCTTGCGCCGGGTGAGTCAGGGGGCGCCGCGCGGACGGCCCGGTCGGGACGCGTGCCGCCGGGGCCGCGCATAGGATCCGCGCGTGGCACATACCTTCGAGGAACTTCTGGCGAAACAGCGGGCCGCGGACGAGGCGCACACGAGGGTCCTGGAGCTTCGGGACTCCTACGGTGCGCCGACCCGGGAGGGCGGCTGGAACGCGCCTCAGCGCGAGACGTACGAGACGGCGTGGCGGGCCTGGCGCGACCTCGACCGCGATCTGGGTCAGACGGTGACCGAGTACGCGAAGGAGAAGGGGACGACGCGCGCGGAGGTCGAGGCCGAGCTGCGGAAGGTCCTGCCGGACCCGGAGGCGCATCGGGACACGACGGAGGGCTGATCCCTCATCAGGGATCAGCCCTCCGTCGGAAAGGGTGAGTGACGGGACTCGAACCCGCGGCATCCTGGACCACAACCAGGTGCTCTACCAGCTGAGCTACACCCACCATGACCGGCGGTTCTACTGTCGTTTCCCCGACCGGCCGAGAAAAAGTGTACAGGGTCCGAAGGGGTGCTCGCGCACGGCTTTCGCGGCGCCCCTCACGCGGGCTTCGTCAGGCGGGCTGAGCAGGCAGGACGTGCTTGGCGGCGATCGTCCTCGCGGTGTCCGAGTCGGGGCCCGGCTGCGGTACGAAGACGGCCTCGCGGTAGTAGCGCAGTTCCGCGATGGACTCGCGGATGTCGGCCAGGGCGCGGTGGTTGCCGTTCTTCTCGGGGCTGTTGAAGTACGCCCGCGGGTACCACCGGCGGGCCAGCTCCTTGATGCTGGAGACGTCGACGATGCGGTAGTGGAGGTAGTCCTCCAGCGTGGGCATGTCGCGCACCAGGAAGCCGCGGTCGGTGCCGACCGAGTTGCCGCACAGCGGGGCCTTGCCGGGCTCCTTGACGTGCTCACGTACGTAGGTGAGGACCTGGTCCTCGGCGTCCGCGAGGGTCGTGCCGCCCGGGAGCTCCGTGAGCAGGCCGGACGCGGTGTGCATCTGACGGACCACCTCCGGCATCGTCTCCAGCGCCCGGTCCGGCGGGCGGATGACGATGTCCACCCCCTCGCCGAGTACGTTCAGCTCGGAGTCGGTGACGAGGGCGGCCACCTCGATGAGAGCGTCGTCGGACAGCGAGAGACCGGTCATCTCGCAGTCGATCCACACCATGCGATCGTTCATGCGTCCACCCTACGGCCGAGACGCGCGTGTGAGGTCTGCCGTGCAGGCGCCGGGACCGTACCGGGGGCCCACAGGGGCGGTTTGCACCCTGTGGACCCCGTCACACCGTTGCCGCCGTCACGACCCGCTTCGCTGCCCCGGCAGACTGGCCCGGGCGTACGTCTCCCGGGCGTGGTCCCCCGGCAGGGACGCGGAGCCGACCGCGCCGGCCGCCGCCGTGCGGCGGGCCTGGATCGGCACCGGGCCCTCCGGGTGCAGCGGGGTGGACGGCGGGCCTGCCTGCTGCGGCGGGCCGGTCATCGGCGCGGACGTGCTCGACGGACCGTCGCTGTCCGAGGGGCGCTCGGACTGCGGGCGGCGTGCTCGGTACGCCGCCCGGTACGCGGCCGGGGACGAGCCCAGCTGGCGGCGGAAGTGGCCGCGCAGCGCGACCGGCGAGCGGAAGCCGCAGCGGCCCGCCACCTCGTCCACCGAGTAGTCCGACGTCTCCAGCAGGCGCTGCGCCTGGAGCACCCGCTGGGTGATCAGCCACTGCAGGGGCGCGCTGCCCGTCAGCGAGCGGAAGCGGCGGTCGAACGTACGACGGCTCATGTACGCGCGTGCCGCGAGCGTCTCCACGTCGAACTGCTCGTGGAGGTGCTCCAGCGCCCAGGCGACGACCTCGGCGAGCGGGTCGGCGCCGATCTCCTCGGGTAAAGACCGATCGAGGTAGCGCTCCTGCCCGCCGGCCCGGCGCGGCGGGACCACCAGCCGGCGGGCCAGCGCACCGGCCGCCTCGTTGCCGTGGTCCGTCCGCACGATGTGCAGACAGAGATCGATTCCGGCCGCCGTGCCCGCCGACGTCAGCACGTCGCCGTCGTCGACGAACAGCTCCCGTGGGTCCACGTGGACCGACGGGTAGCGCTTCGCCAGTGTCGGCGCGTACATCCAGTGCGTGGTGGCCGGGCGGCCGTCCAGCAGGCCCGCCGCCGCGAGGACGAACGCCCCCGTGCACAGGCCCACGATCCGGGCGCCCTCTTCGTGCGCCCGCCGCAGGGCGTCGAGCGCCTCCTCCGGCGGTGGCGAGGTGATCGATCGCCAGGCGGGCACGACCACCGTGCCCGCGCGGGAGATCGCTTCCAGGCCATGCGGCGCGGTGAGTTCAAGGCCCCCTGTGGTCCGCAGAGGGCCTTCCTCTCCCGCGCACACCAGTAGTCGGTAACGCGGGACGCCGGCGTCCTGGCGGTCGATCCCGAACACCGACAGCGGTATGGAACTCTCGAAGATGGGGCCGCCGCTGAACAGCAGCACCGCGACGATCTCCTTGCGGCGGCGCCCGGACAGTTTCCGGGCCGCGGTATCCGGCGCGGCAGTGGAGTCGTGGCTCATACTGCTAAGCCCCCCTCGGTGGTCGCGGCTCCTCGGTTGTGTCGCTCCTGCACGTTTCCCCTCGGTCCTGCACGAGTCCCCCGCCGTAGACAGTCAAGATCGAATCTACTGTGTCGCGTTGTGCCGGTGTGGCCAGTTCATCACCCGGCGCATTGTCGACTTGGCAACTTGGCGTGAAGCATTCGATCACGAAGCGTTGCACTAGCGGGCCGCGCAGGGAAGTGCGCCTTGTCGCAGTGGCCAATCCACATAGGGTGCGTGCGCCCCCTGGGGTCCTATCCGTGCAGGTCGAACGGGGGTTGGGGGGTGCCGAGGGGTGCTGATGCACACTCCCCAGAAGTTGGCTGAAAAGATACGGGCGCGTGCGCGGAAACCGGTCAGGCGACCGGTGTATGCCCGCCAGGGCGTCGCCCACCCCTGTGTGCCCCCGAACCGCTGCGCTGATGCCGGCCCCGGTGCGGCGCCCCCTCCGCCGCCCGCAGCCGGGCGGCGCCTCGCTCGGATCCGCGCAGCAGGGCCCGGCAGGCCGCCGTGACGGCGGCGAGGCCGACGGCGGTGCCGGTGGCGCCCGCGAGGGAGCTGCCGCACCACAGGAGGACCACCGGTACGAGCAGGCAGCTGAAGACGGCCCACCGCACCAGGTCGGTCACCGCGTCCGGTCCGGACGCGGTCCCGGGGCGCGTCTCGGGGGTCGGGCGGGGTGCGGACATCACTACTCCCTGTCGTGGCGGGCTCACGTGGATCAACGCCCGGCGCACCGGTCGGTCACTGCTATACAGGGTCGGGTCGGCGGCGTAGGTGAATCCTGAGCGAACCGCCTGTACGGGGCAGCAACCATTGCGTTACGGGCGCCCCCTCGTGCATGCTCCCTGGAACCCGCCGCGGACGTGAGCGGGATCTGGGCGAAGGAGGCGTGCCGCCGTACCCTTGGGGGTATGGGGTTGGGAAGATTATTCCCGGACACAGCTCCGCCGCACAGTGTCGTCCCACCCATAAAGGATCACAACGCCGAGACAGCCATGGCCGGTCACGAATTCTTCGAACCCGCGGACCGCAAGCGGCCGGTCGTCGACCCGACGGCGGCCGATCCCCTGGCGGCGGAAGAGTCACGCCACGCGTGCGATCCCGCCTTCAAGCACGGCGTAGTCGTCGGCTTCGACGGCTCCACCTCCTCCGAGCGTGCCCTCGCGTACGCGATCGGGATGGCGCTCCGCTCCCGCTCAGGACTGATCATCGTCCATGTGGCCAACCGGCTGCCCACCACGGTGTGGGCCGGCTGCGAGCCACCCGTCTTCGTCGACGTGCCGGACCACCGCACCGAGGTGCTCGGCCTGGAGCTGGCCTGCGCCGACTATCTCGCAGAGGTGCCCTGGATCCTCGTCGAGCGTGGCGGGGACATCTGCCACGAACTCGAGGAGGTCGGGCGGGAGTACGAGGCGGACGCCATCGTCGTCGGCTCCACGCACGGCATCGTCGGGCGCATCTTCGGCTCCGTCGCGGGGCGGTTGGCCAAGCGTGCCAAGCGTCCTGTCGTTGTCATTCCGTAACTCCCCGTTGGCCCAGGTGAGATGCCCCGTGGGCAGGGCCGTCCCCCTTTGTGCGCAACGCGAATCTACTGGCGCGTAGAGGTGTTTGTGCCCTTGTGAAGGGCATATACCGGTCACCGTACAACTGCACATGCATGAAGGGAGCCCGCCGTGGACAACGTCGTCTCTGCGGGAAGCACCACCACGATCGTCGGCCGACTCGCACTCGGTGTCACCCTGCTGGCCGTCGGCCTCGGTCACACCGGGCTGATCGACGGAGTGACGGCGGCGGACGCCGTGACACTGGCTCACTACGTAGGCGGCGTCGCGCTGTTCGTCGCCGGACTGTTCGCGTTCCGGGAAGGTGACGCCGGGACGGGCACCGCGTTCGCCGCGCTCGGCGCGCTCTGGTTCACCTGGGCCGTCTCGCCCGACGTCTCCGACAACGCCGCAGGGCTGTTCCTGCTGCTGTTCGCCCTCGTCGTCCTCACCCTCACGCTCGCCGGTGGGGACACGCTCGGGCAGGCCATGTACGGACTGTTCTTCGTCGCGCTCCTGCTGCTCGCCATCGGGCAGTTCGCGGACAGCGGGGCGCTGGGCAAGGCGGGCGGCTGGTTCGCCGTCGCCTCCGGGGCGGTCGCCTGGTACGCGGCGACCGCGGCGCTGGCGCACTGGCCGACGGCACTTCCGCGACGCGCCGCGGGCCGGGGGGTGACGGCTGCCGGTTAGCGGCGCAGGCCGGGGAGTTGGGCGGCTTCCCGGCACACGAGACGGACCCCCTGTGTTCGGTGGCGACACATGGGGTCCGTCCTCTTGTCCGGCCTCGGAGCAGGGAACTACTCGACCGTCACCGACTTGGCGAGGTTGCGGGGCTTGTCGATGTCCCGGCCGAGGGCAAGTGCCGTGTGGTAGGCGAGGAGTTGGAGCGGGATGCCCATCAGGATCGGGTCGAGCTCGTCCTCGTTCTTCGGGACCACGATCGTCTGGTCGGCCTTCTCCTGCTCGCGGTGGGCGACCGCCAGGATCTTGCCGCTGCGCGCCTTGATCTCCTCCATCGCTGCGCGGTTCTTCTCCAGCAGGTCGTCGTCGGGGACGATCGCCACCGTCGGGAGCGCGGGCTCGATCAGGGCGAGCGGGCCGTGCTTCAGCTCGGAGGCGGGGTAGGCCTCGGCGTGGATGTACGAGACCTCCTTGAGCTTGAGGGAGGCCTCGCGGGCGACCGGGTAGCCGCGGACCCGGCCGATGAAGAGCATCGAGCGGGCGTCGGCGTACCCCTTGGCCAGCTCCTCGATCTCCCCCTCCTGCTCCATCATCTCGGCGATCTGCGCGGGCAGCTTGCGCAGGCCCTCGATGATCCGCTTGCCGTCGCGCACGGAGAGGTCGCGGGTGCGGCCGAGGTGCAGGGCCAGCAGGGCGAAGGCCACGCAGGTGTTGGTGAAGCACTTCGTGGAGACCACGCAGACCTCGGGGCCGGCGTGCACGTAGATGCCGCCGTCGGCCTCGCGGGCGATCGCCGAGCCGACGACGTTCACGATGCCCAGCACCCGGGCGCCCTTGCGCTTCAGCTCCTGGACGGCCGCCAGCACGTCGTAGGTCTCACCGGACTGGGAGACCGCGATGTAGAGGGTGTCGGGGTCGACGACCGCGTTGCGGTAGCGGAACTCGGAGGCAGGCTCGGCGTCCGCGGGGATGCGGGCGAGCTCCTCTATCATCTGGGCGCCGATCATGCCGGCGTGGTACGAGGTGCCGCAGCCGAGGATCTTCACGCGGCGGATCCGCCGGGCCTCGCGGGCGTCGAGGTTCAGGCCGCCGAGGTGCACGGTGGAGAAGCGGTCGTCGATCCGGCCACGCAGGACGCGGTCGACGGCCTCGGCCTGCTCGTGGATCTCCTTGTGCATGTAGGTGTCGTGGCCGCCCATGTCGTAGGAGGCGGCCTCCCACTCCACGGTGGTGGGCTCGGCCGTCGTGCGGGTGCCCTCGGTGGTGTAGGTGCGGAAGTCGTCGGCCTTGAGGGTGGCCATCTCGCCGTCGTCGAGGGTCACTATCTGCCGGGTGTGGGTGACCAGCGCGGCGATGTCCGAGGCGACGAACATCTCCTTCTCGCCGATGCCGAGGACGACGGGGGAGCCGTTGCGGGCGACGACGATGCGGTCCGGGAAGTCGGCGTGCAGGACGGCGATGCCGTAGGTGCCCTCGATGAGCCGGAGGATCTCGCGGACCTTGTCCTCCAGCTTCTCGGCCTGCGAGCGGGCGATCAGGTGGACGAGGACCTCGGTGTCGGTCTCGGAGAGGAACTCGACGCCGTCCGCCTCCAGTTTGCGGCGCAGGTCGGAGGCGTTGTCGATGATGCCGTTGTGGACGACGGCGACCTTGCCCTCGGCGTCCAGGTGCGGGTGGGCGTTGACGTCGGACGGGGCGCCGTGGGTGGCCCAGCGGGTGTGGGCGATGCCGGTGGTGCCCTTGAAGCGCGCCGGGACCTTGGCCTCCAGGTCGCGCACCCGGCCCTTGGCCTTGACCATCTTCAGGCCGGCGGCCTTGGGGGAGGTGACGACGATGCCGGCCGAGTCGTAGCCGCGGTACTCCAGGCGCTGCAGGCCTTCCAGGAGCAGGGGGGCGACGTCGCGCTTCCCGATGTATCCGACGATTCCGCACATAGAGATGTATTCCCTCAGCCGTAGACGATGCGGCGCAGCTGCCGGAGGGTGAGCTCCGGCGGTGCCACCGCCCGGTATTTCAGGTCCGCCGAGATCTGTTCGAAGATCGTCGCGTTGACCAGACCCTGGGCCTGGAGCTCGCGGTGGCGGCGACGGACGAACTCCTCGGTCGTCTCGTCGAAGTAGGCGAGCACGTCCTGGATCACGCGCAGCGCCTCACCCCGGTTGAGGGGCGTGGAGCGCGTCAGATGATCAACGAGTTCGTCGTGCACCCGGTAGATCCTGGGGTACCGGCGAAGCTTTCGCAACAATCTTGCCCGATTTCGGGCAGGGGGGCGGTGTCGTGTCCTCGGCCGATCGGCCGGGCGGGGTCACATCCGCTTCAGGATCGCCTGCTTGGCCAGGGCGAACTCCTCGTCGGTCAGCACGCCGGTGCGGTGCAGTTCGCCGAGCTCGCGCAGGCGCCGCAGCAGCGCGTCGTGGTCGTCCTCGCGGGCGCCCGCGGCGGGCTCCGGCTCCTGCGCGGGGCCGTGCAGGGCGGCGGCCGGCGCCGGGGCCGCCGGGTGCGGGAGCCGGGCCTGGACGGCGGCGGCGATCAGGGCCATCAGGGGGTCCTTCTTGAAGCCCCACAGCTCGACCGAGTTGGGGTCGTACTTGGGCGGCGCCTTGGTCGGGGCGTTCTTCACCGTGAAGCGCAGGTAGCCGTTCTCCAGGCCGGCCGCCGGATGCCACTCCACGGCCGCGATGTCGGTGACGGCGAGCGTGCGGGTGCCCGCGGCTGCCTTGGCGTCCTCCGTCTTCCAGTTCCACTCCAGGCGGACCTGCTCGCCGTCGAAGCTCGCGGTGCCGTCCCCGGCGGCGGCCGACAACGGCACGGACGGGCCCGGCAGCAGGTACTCGGAGACCGGGTCCGAGGGCACCTGGTCCAGCAGCAGCGCCTGGCGCACCTCGTCCACCAGGTACTCGGCGACGCCGTAGCGGTCGGACTCGACGGTCAGCCGGTAGGGGTCGTGGGGTTCGTCGAGCCGGCCGGCGGTGGCGTGCAGCAGCGGGTCGGCGCCGTCCCGCAACCGCAGCCTCAGCCGCCCTGCCCTGCGGCCCTGCTCGAAGGAGATGCCCGCCAACGCCCGCAGCGGCACGACCAGTTCACCCAGTGTCCTGCGGAGCAGACCGACGTTCTTGTCCCGTCCGGGAGTCAGGCGCAGGGCGTCGCCGTCGAAGATCCACGTGCCGTCCTTCTGGATGATTTCCGCCATGCGAGGGATTGTTTCACCGGTCTCGCGAGAGAGTGGTCCATACCTGTTGGAGCTCCAGGAAGGGACGTTTGTGAGACAGCACCGCAAACTGCACCATCGAGCGCCTCGCCTTCTGGCTTCGCTGCTGCTCGTCACCGCGGTCGGCGCCTCCCTCACCGCGGCGGCGCCTGCTACCGCTGCCGGTTCCGGCACCCGGGCCGCGCTCGGCGACGTGATCCCCGCCCCGGCCTCCGTCGACCCTGGCGGATCGCCGTACCGCATCACCGAGCGCACCCGCATCCGCGTCGACGACTCCCGTGAGGCCCGCGGGGTCGGCGGCTATCTCGCGGACGTGCTGCGCCCCTCGACCGGCTACCGCCTCCCCGTCACCACCCACGGCGACGGAGGCATCCGGCTGCGGCTCGCCAAGGGCCCCTACGGCGACGAGGGCTACCGCCTGGACTCCGGCCGCAGTGGCGTCACCATCACCGCCGCCCGCCCGGCCGGCCTCTTCCACGGCGTCCAGACCCTGCGCCAGCTCCTGCCGGCCGCCGTCGAGCGGGACTCCGTACAGCCCGGCCCCTGGGTCGTCGCGGGCGGCACCATCAAGGACACCCCGCGCTACGGCTGGCGCGGCGCGATGCTGGACGTGTCCCGGCACTTCTTCCGCGTCGAGGAGGTCAAGCGCTACATCGACCAGCTGGCGCTCTACAAGTTCAACAAGCTGCATCTGCACCTCAGCGACGACCAGGGCTGGCGGATCGCCGTCGACTCCTGGCCGCGGCTGGCGACGTACGGCGGCTCGACCGAGGTCGGCGGCGGTCCCGGTGGCTACTACACCAAGGCCGACTACAAGGAGATCGTGCGCTACGCGGGCTCCCGGCACCTGGAGGTCGTCCCCGAGATCGACATGCCCGGCCACACCAACGCGGCCCTCGCCTCGTACGCCGAGCTGAACTGCGACGGCGTGGCGCCCCCGCTCTACACCGGCACCCAGGTCGGCTTCAGCTCGCTGTGCGTGCCGAAGGAGATCACGTACGACTTCGTGGACGACGTGGTGCGGGAGATCGCGGCGCTCACCCCGGGCCGCCATCTCCACATCGGCGGCGACGAGGCGCACTCCACCAGCCACGAGGACTACGTGAAGTTCATGGACCGGGTGCAGCCGGTCGTCGCCAAGTACGGCAAGACGGTCGTCGGCTGGCACCAGCTGACCGGCGCGACCCCGGCCAAGGGCGCCATCGCGCAGTACTGGGGCCTGGACGGCACCGGCGCCGCGGAGAAGGAGCAGGTCGCGGCCGCCGCGCGGAACGGCACGGGGCTCGTCCTGTCCCCGGCCGACCGGGTCTACCTCGACATGAAGTACGACGCCCAGACCCCGCTCGGGCTGTCCTGGGCCGGATACGTCGACGTGCGGCGGTCCTACGACTGGGACCCGGGCGCCTATCTTCCTGGAGCGCCCGCGTCGGCGGTCAAGGGCGTCGAGGCGCCGCTGTGGTCGGAGACCCTCGAGAACTCCCGCCATATCGAGTACATGGCCTTCCCGAGGCTGCCGGGCGTCGCCGAGCTCGGCTGGTCGCCCCGTGCCGCTCACGGCTGGGACGGCTACAAGCAGCGGCTCGCGGCCCAGGGGCCGCGGTGGGAGGCGCTCGGGATCGGGTACTACCGGGCGCCGCAGGTCCCTTGGCCGGCTGAGTAGATGACGGCGGGCACCCCGCAGGACCGTACTCCGGGGTGCCCGCCTGTCCTTGGGGGTCAGAACCCGGCGATCGGGTTCTCCAGATCGCCGACCAGCTGGAGCGCGCCCGCCGGGTCGGCCAGGTCCACCATCTGCTTGTTGTCGCGCAGCTGGAGCCGGTTCAGGCAGGACAGCGCGAACCGAGGGGCGAACATGTCGTACTGCCGGAACTTGTCGGCGAGTTCGGGCATCGACTCCTGGTACTCACGGGTGACCTCCGCGACCGTGCGCCAGAAGCCGTCCTCCTCCAGGACCCCCTCGTCGGCGAGGTTCGCGGCGAGGAAGCGGAAGAAGCAGTCGAAGACGTCCGTGAAGATCGACAGGAGTTTCTTGTCCTCGGGGACGTCGACGCGCAGCCGCTCCACCGCCGGCGGCAGCACCGCGTCCGGGTCCATGACGGCGATCTCCTCGGCGATGTCCTTGTAGATCGCGCGCTCGACGGCGCCGTCCTTCAGGACCAGGATGACGTTCTCGCCGTGCGGCATGTACACCAGGTCGTAGGCGTAGAAGCTGTGCAGCAGCGGCGTGAAGTAGGCGCGCAGGTAGCCGCGCAGCCACTCCTGCGGGGTGAGGCCCGACTGCTCGATCAGCGCGGCCGCGAAACCCCGGCCCTCGTGGTCGACGTGCAGCAGCGAGGCCATGGTGGCGAGCGACTCGGCCTGCCGGAGCGAGGCCACCGGGCTCTCCCGCCACAGCGCGGCCAGCATCTTGCGGTACGGCGAGTAGCGGTCCGTCGCCTTCTCGTACTCCAGGTGCCGGTAGCCGACCGCCGCGCGCTCCCGGATGATCGACAGGCCCGTCGACTTCAGCACCGGGTCGCCCTCGATCAGCTGGGCGAGCCAGTCGTTGATCGCCGGGGTGGCCTCCATGTAGGCGGCCGAGAGCCCGCGCATGAAGCCCATGTTGAGGACGGACAGGGCCGTCTTCACGTAGTGCTTCTCGGGGTGGGTGGCGTTGAAGAAGGTACGGATGGACTGCTGGGCCAGGTACTCGTCGTCGCCCTCGCCGAGGCAGACGAGGTGCCGCTGGGCCACCTCGGCGGCGAAGGTGACGGCGAGCTTGTTCCACCACTGCCAGGGGTGGACGGGGATGAGGAGGTAGTCGGCGGGGTCGAGGCCCTGGTCCGTGAGCTGCCGGCCGAACCGCTCGACCGTCTCCGCGCCCAGCTCCTCCCTCAGGAACGACTCGTACTCGATGCCGACGCCGGCCGTGAAGGCGGCGCGCGAGCGGTGCGCGGCCAGCCACACCAGCCGGACCGGGCTCGCGGTCTCGGGGGCGTACGAGAGGTACTCGTGGATCCCGAAGCCGAGCCGGCCGTTGTTGGCGACGAAGCAGGGGTGGCCCTCGGTCATGCCGGTCTCGATGGCCTGGAAACCGCCGGTCACCAGCTCGCCGACCGGGATCTGCGGCTTGGTGAGCTTGTAGCACGTGCCGGAGAGGGTCGAGGAGACCTCCTCCAGGTAGACCGGGAGGATCTCGTCGCTCAGGCCGAGCGCCTGCCGGAACTCGATGAAGAAGTCCAGCGCGGCCGGAGCCGACTCGGCGCCGTCGCGGTGCCGGGCGATGGAGTCGGCGTCGATCTGCCAGTGGTCCAGGGCCCGGACCACTGCCGTGAAGGTGTACCGCGTCAGGCCGTCGTCGCTGCGGACGACATAGCCGCCGTCACCGGTGGACTCCGGCGACAGGAGCCGCTCGTGGGCGAACTCGGCGAGGGCCTTGCGGATCAGGAGGCGGTTGGCCCGCGCCCAGCGGTGGGGGGAAAGGTGCGCCACGGCGTCGGACAGGGTCATACGGCTACTCCTCGGGCGGCCACGAACTGCTCGCGCGTGCAGAAGCTGAGCAGCGCGCGCTTCTCCGGCTTGTCGATCTCTCGTGCGGGCACAAAACCGACGGCCTCGTTCAGCGCGTGCACCGCTTCATTGCTCACATCGGGCTCGACCACGACCCGCCGGGTGCCCGGGTCGGCGAACAGCTCCTCCATCACGGCGGTGATGACGGCCCTGGTGAAGCCGTGCACCGGCCGGTCCGTGGGGGCGACCAGGAAGTGCATGCCGACATCGCCGGGCTCGGGGTCGTACAGGCCGACCAGCTCGACGTGACGGGGGTCGTACCGCTCCATCAGGAAGGCCGGTGCGCCGTCGTGCAGGCCGAGATGGGCGTGGTGGTGCTCGTGCGCCGCTATGCGCATGTACTCGCGCTCGACGTCCTGCAGTTTCGCGTCCTGCATCATCCAGAAGGCCGCCTTGGGGTGGGTGACCCAGCTGTGCAGCAGCTCGGCGTCCTTCAGGGGGTCGAGGGGGCGGACGGTGAACTTGCCGATGCTCATACGGCGAACTCCTGGAACGCGATGGACTTCTCGACGGGGTAGTACTCGCTGCCGAGCAGCTCGCGGATGATGTACGAGTTCCGGTACGCGCCCATGCCCAGGTCGGGCGAGGTGATGCTGTGGGTGTGGACGCCGGCGTTCTGGAGGAAGATGCCTCTGCCGGTGACGTCGACGGCGTAGTTGCGGGCGACGTCGAAGTTGCCCTGGGAGTCGTAGCGCAGACGGTCGCGGACCGGCTTCAGGAACTCCGGCTCGGCGTACTTGTAGCCGGTGGCGAGCACCAGGCCCTGCGTGTCGAGCTCGAAGTCCCGCTCCTGTTCCTCCTGGCGGAAGCCCAGCGTGTACGTGCCGTTCTCGTACCGGGCGCCGGTGAGCGCGGAGTTGGTGAGCAGCCGGGTGCGGATCGGCCCGCCGAGGTTCTTCCGGTAGAGCAGGTCGAAGATCTCGTTGATGAGATCGCCGTCGATGCCCTTGAACAGGCCCTTCTGCTCGGTGGTGAGGCGGTAGCGGGTCGCCTCGGGCAGCTCGCGGTAGTAGTCGATGTACTCCGGGGAGGTCATCTCCAGCGTGAGCTTGGTGTACTCCAGCGGGAAGAACCGCGGGGAGCGCGTCACCCAGTTCAGCTGGTAGCCGTGCACGTCGATCTCGCCGAGCAGGTCGTAGTAGATCTCGGCGGCGGACTGGCCGCTGCCGACCAGCGTGATCGACTCCTTGCGCTGGAGCTCCGCCTTGTGCTGGACGTAGCGGGAGTTGTGCAGGAAGTCACCGCCGAGGCCCTGGCAGGCGTCCGGGATGTGGGGCGGGGTGCCGGTGCCGAGGACCAGGTGACGGGCGCGGAAGACCTCGCCGGCCGTGGTGCGCACGACGTACAGCTCGTCCTCGTACGTCACCTCGGTGACCGTCGTGCTGAAGCGGACGCTGCTCAGCTGGTTCGCGGCCCAGCGGCAGTAGTCGTCGTACTCGACGCGCAGCGGGTAGAAGTTCTCGCGGATGTAGAACGAGTACAGCCGTCCCCTGTCCTTCAGGTAGTTCAGGAAGGAGTACGGGGAGGTCGGGTCGGCCAGCGTCACCAGGTCCGACATGAACGGCGTCTGGAGGTGGGCGCCGTCCAGGAACATGCCCGCGTGCCACTCGAAGTCCGGCTTGGACTCCAGGAAGACGCCGTCGAGTTCGGCGATGGGCTCGGTCAGGCAGGCGAGGCCGAGGTTGAAGGGGCCGAGCCCGATCCCCACGAAGTCGTAGGTCTTTTTCGTGGTGTCAGGAAGCGCGGTCAAGGGATTCTCCCAGGTACTGCTCGGCGTGGCCGGCGATCAGGTCGAGGACGGCGGCGATGTCGGACGCCTTGGTCTCGGGGTTGAGCAGGGTGAACTTCAGGTAGTGGCGGTTGCCCACCTTGGTGCCCGCGACGACGGCCTCGCCGGAGGCGAACAGGGCCTTGCGGGCGTAGAGGTTGGCGCGGTCGATCTCGGCCGGGTCGGTGACGGCGGCCGGGATGTAGCGGAAGACCAGGGTGGACAGGGAGGGCTCGACCACGACGTCGTAGCGCGGGTCGGCGGCGAGCAGCTTCCAGCCCTCCTGGGCCAGGTCGCACACCTCGTCGAAGAGCTGTCCGATGCCGTCGGCGCCCATCACGCGCAGGGTCACCCAGAGCTTGAGGGCGTCGAAGCGGCGGGTGGTCTGGAGGGACTTGTCCACCTGGTTGGGAATACGTTCCTGCACCATGCGGCGCGGGTTGAGGTACTCCGCGTGGTAGGTGGCGTGGCGCAGGGTGGCGGCGTCCCGGACCAGCACGGCCGACGAACTCACCGGCTGGAAGAAGGACTTGTGGAAGTCCACGGTGACCGAGTCGGCCCGCTCGATGCCGTCCAGCAGGGCCCGGCGCCTGAGCGAGGTGAGCAGCCCGCAGCCGTAGGCCGCGTCGACGTGCATCCAGGTGCCGTACTGGGAGCACAGCTCGGCGATCTCGGGGAGCGGGTCGATCGAGCCGAAGTCGGTGGTGCCGGAGGTGGCGACGACGGCCATGGGGACGAGGCCGTCCTCCTTGCACCGCTCCAGCTCGTTGGCGAGCGCGACGGTCTGCATCCGCTTGTCGTGGTCGACGGGGATCGCCACGACGGCGTCGGGTCCGAGGCCGAGCAGTTTCGCCGACTTCTTCACGCTGAAGTGGCTGACGTCGGAGGCGAAGATGCGCAGTTTCGCCAGGGAGCGCCCTTCTTCCCACCCCGCCGGCCCTGGCTTGGCCTCCTCGCGGGCCAGCAGCAGCGCCTGGAGGTTGGACTGGGTGCCGCCCGAGGTGAACACCCCGTCGGCGGCGGGGCCGAGGCCGATTCGCTCGGTGGTCCAGTCGATGAGCTTGCGCTCGATCAGGGTGCCGCCTGCCGACTGGTCCCAGGTGTCGAGGGAGGAGTTGACGGCGGAGAGGATCGCCTCGCCGAGCACCGCCGGTATGACGACCGGGCAGTTGAGGTGGGCGAGGTAGCGGGGGTGGTGGAAGTAGATCGCGTCGCGGAGGTAGACGTCCTCCAGCTCGTCCAGCACCGCGGTGGTGTCGTGCAGCGGCTGGTCGAGGTCGATCTGCTCGATGCGGGGGGAGAGGGTGTCGACGGTGACGCCGGTGAACGGACGGTCGGTGGTGGCGAGTTTCGCCGCCACCCGCTCTACTCCATCGGTCACGGAGCGGCGGTACTGCTCCGCGGTCGTGTCATTGAGCAGGTGCGAGCGCATGGGGGGGTCCTCCGGTGGGGACGGTCCGTGACGGGACGGGTGAAGGCCGCGTTTAACTTAGGTTAGCCTAAGCTAAGTACCTCTGGTCAAACGCGGCCCCGTGCCGTGACAGCCGTCACTGTGAACGACCGCCTGGCGGCGGGCAGTTACTCGCCCCGCTCGCGCAACTGCTCCTCGCTGAGCCCCTGTCGCCAGTAACCGACGAAGGTGACCCGGCGGCGGTCGATGCCGCGCTCGCCCACGAAGTGCCGGCGCAACCGCTTCACGCAGGAGGACTCGCCCGCGATCCAGACGTACGGGCGCTCGGCGGGCGGCAGTCGGGCGTCGCGCAGAGGGCCGAGAGCCATGGGGGAGCTCTCGGCGGCCTGTGCGTCCTGCACCAGCCAGGTGATGTCGGCGTCCGCCGCGGTCGCCAGGTCCTGGATGGTCCCGGCGTCGTGCACCTCCAGCCAGACGCGCACGCGCAGGCCGGCCGGCAGCGACTCCAGGATGGCCGAGACGGCCGGTAGGGCGGTCTCGTCGCCCCAGACGACCACCAGGTCGGTGTCCTGCGGCGGACGGAACCGGATCGCCCGGTTGTCCGCGACCGCCGGTCCGAGCAGCAGCACCCGGTCCCCGGCGGCGGCCCGGGAGGCCCAGTGGGAGGCGGGTCCGGCCGGGGTGTGCAGGACGAAGTCGATGTCGATCTCGTCGGGATTCCGGCGCAGTGCCCGCAGCGTGTAGGACCGCATCACGGCCCGTACGCCGTCCGGGAGTTCACGCCAGCCCTGCCACCACCCGTCACCGAGTTCGACCGGAACCCGCGGCTCGCGCCGGCCGGGTTGCGGCAGGAACAGCGACAGGGACTGGTCGCGCCCGTCGGAGAAGAAGTGCCGCAGGTCCTCCCCGGCGAAGGTGACCCGGACGAGAGACGGGCCGAGCCGCCTCGTCCGCACGACCTGCAGGGAGAAGAAACGGAACGGGGCGGCCACGGCCGTCGTCATGGGGTGGCTCCTGATGCGACGTCAGGGGGGATCACCTGGGCGCGGGTGTCAGCTGACCTTCTTGGCCTTCTCGATGGCCTCGGCCAGATCGACCAGCAGCGGCGTGCACTTCGCGTACGACAGGATCGGCTCGGGGGAACGCGCGATGACCTGGCCCGCCTTCACCGCGGGCAGCTTCTTCCACGTGCCCTCGGCGATGTCGGCGGGCTGGATCGTCGAGGAACGGTCGTCCATCATGATGATGTCGGCCGGGTACTTGTCGACGTTCTCCCAGCTCAGCGACTCGAACCAGCCGCCACCCTCGGACTTGGCCTTCTCCGGCGGCTCGACGAAGTTCACGCCGAGCGCCTTGAAGTACTCCAGGTCGATGGAGAGGTTGGTGCCGGAGACGTAGAAGATCTCCTGGCTCGCGGAGCCGGCCAGCACCTTGATCTCGGGCCGGGACTTGGCGGCCTTGCGCAGCCGCTCGGCGGCCGCCTCGAACTCCTGCTTGGCCTTCACGGCCTCGTCGGCCTTCATGTCCGCGCCGAGCGACTCCGCGAGCTCCCACATGCGCTGCAGCGGCGCGGTCAGCTGGCGGTCGTAGACGGAGATGGCGGCGCTCGGCGCGAGCTTGGCGATCTTGTCCTTGGAGGCCTCGGGGACGTACCACAGGGTGCCCGCGCTGTCGAAGGTGGTGGAGATCAGCACGTCCGGCTGGAAGGCGGCGTACTGCTCGACGTTGAACTGGTCCCAGACGTTGCCGAAGACGGTCAGCTTGCTGACGTCCATGTCGCCGGCCTGGACGTCGGCCTTGCCGTCCTGCGTGGTGGTCGGGCCGAAGACGCCCTTGACCTCGATGCCGTAGTCGTACAGGGCGGCGGCGACGCCGACGAAGGCGGCGATGTTCGCCGGGGCCTGGTCCAGCTTCACGGTCTCGCCGCGGTCGTCCTTGAACGACCAGGGGCCGGAGGCCTTGGCGGAGGCCTTCGCGTCCGAGCCGCCGCTGTTCGTGTCTTCGTCGCCGCAGGCGGCGAGCACGGCACCGAGGCCGAGGGCACCGCCGGCGGCGAGGATGCCGCGACGGGTGAGGTGGGTGGCACGGGCGTTGGACATGGGAATGGCTGCTTTCGAACAGGGCGGAGGGCCCGCCGGACAATTCGAAGGTAGGTTAGCCTAACCTCAGAACTTGTCCAGGGGCGGGCCCTCCAGGGGCGCCGCCGTCCGTCGGCCGGGCGGGCGGTGGCTCAGCCCACGAGCCCCAACTCGCGGGCGATCAGCATCCGTTGCACTTCGCTGGTGCCCTCGCCGATCTCCAGGATCTTCGAGTCCCGCCACATCCGGGCCACCGGGTACTCGTTCATGAAGCCGTACCCGCCGTGGATCTGGGTGGCGTCACGGGCGTTGTCCACCGCGATGGTGGAGGAGTACAGCTTCGCCAGGGCCGCCTCCTTCTTGAAGGGCTCGCCCGCCACCAGCCGGGAGGCCGCGTCCCGCCACGCGAGGCGGGCCGTGTGGGCCTTCATCTCCATGTCGGCGACCTTGAACTGGATGGCCTGGTTGGCGCCGATCGGCCGGCCGAAGGCGTGACGTTCCTTCGCGTACTTCACCGACTCGTCCACACAGCCCTGCGCCAGGCCGGTGGCGAGCGCCGCGATGGCGACCCGGCCCTCGTCGAGGATGCGCAGGAACTGGGCGTACCCGCGGCCCTCCTGGCCCAGCAGGTTCGCCGCCGGGACCCGGACGTCGTCGAAGGACAGCTCCCGGGTGTCGGAGGCGTTCCAGCCGACCTTGGAGTACTGGGGTGCCACCGTGAAGCCCGGCGTTCCGGTCGGGACGATGATCGCGGAGATCTGCGGCGTGCCGTCCGGCTTGCGGCCCGTCACGGCCGTGACCGTCACCAGGCTGGTGATGTCCGTGCCCGAGTTGGTGATGAAGCACTTGGTGCCGTTGATCACCCACTCGCCGGTCTCCGCGTCGCGCCGCGCCGTCGTGCGGGTCGCGCCCGCGTCCGAACCGCCGTCGGGCTCGGTCAGGCCGAAGGCGCCGAGGATCTCGCCGGAGCACAGCCGGGGCAGCCACTCACGCTTCTGCTCCTCGGTGCCGAACAGATGGATCGGCATGGCACCCAGCGAGACGCCCGCCTCCAGGGTGATGGCCACCGAGGAGTCGACGCGGGCCAGTTCCTCCAGGGCGATGCCCAGGGCGAGATAGTCGCCGCCCATGCCGCCGTACTCCTCCGGGAACGGCAGCCCGAACAGGCCCATCCTGCCCATCTCGCGGACGATCTCGTACGGGAACTCGTGCCGCTCGTAGTAGTCGCCGATCTTGGGGGCGACGACCTCGTGCGCGAACTCCTCCACCGTGCGGCGGAGTTCTTCCAGCTCGGGACTGAGGCGGTGGTCCATGGTGCGTCACTGCTCCTGGTGGGAGAGGGCTCTTACGGTGCGGGACGGGCTGGGTCGGCCCAGTCGGCCGGCCATCCACACGCTGGTGGCGGTGAGACGGCCGAGATCGACGCCGGTGTCGATGCCGAGGCCGTGCAGCATCCACACGAGGTCCTCGGTGGCGAGGTTGCCGGTGGCGCTCTTGGCGTACGGGCAGCCGCCGAGGCCGCCCGCCGAGGCGTCGACCGTCGTGACGCCGTGCTGGAGCGCGGCGAGGGTGTTGGCCAGTGCCTGGCCGTAGGTGTCGTGGAAGTGCACGCCGAGGGCGGTGGTGGGGATCTTGTCGGCGTTCAGCGCGGTGAGGAGCTCGGCGACATGGCCCGGGGTCGCCACGCCGATCGTGTCGCCCAGGCTCAGCTCGTCGCAGCCCATGTCCAGCAGGGCCTTGCAGACCCGCACGACCTGGTGCACCGGCACCGGGCCCTCCCAGGGGTCGCCGAAGCACATCGACAGATAGCCGCGGACCTGGAGCCCCTCGGCCTTCGCCCGGGAGACCACCGGGTCGAACATGGCCAGCGCCTCGTCGACCGTGCGGTTGAGGTTGGCCTTCGCGAAGGACTCCGTGGCGCTGGCGAAGACGGCGACGCGGGTGGCGCCCAGGGCCAGCGCCCGGTCCAGCCCCCGGTCGTTGGGGACGAGCACCGGCAGGGCCACCGGCACGTCCCGCACGAGCGGGAACAGTTCCTCGGCGTCCGCCAGTTGGGGCACCCACTTGGGGTGGACGAAGCTGGTGGCCTCGATCGTCGTCAGACCCGCCTCGGCCAGCCGGCGGATGAACTCCGCCTTGACCTCCGTCGGGACCTGCGCCTTCTCGTTCTGCAGGCCGTCGCGGGGGCCGACCTCGTGGATCCGGATCCGGGCGGGCAGGCCCGGCGCCGGTACGACCATGGGGAGGGCTGGGTCGGGGGTGCTCATGCCGGTTCCTCCTCGGTCGGCGTGATGACGGCGAGGACCTGGTCCATGGCGACGGTCGTCCCCGGGGCCACGTCCAGCTCGGCGACCGTCCCGGCGTGCGGGGCGGAGATGACGTGCTCCATCTTCATCGCCTCCACCACCAGCAGGCTCTGACCGGCCTCGACCGCGTCGCCCACCGCGACCTTCACCACCGTCACTGTGCCCGGCATGGGCGCGGTCAGCGAGTCGGCACCGGCATGGGCGGTGCGGGAGAGGGACGCCTCGACCGGGTCGTGGTCGCGCACCTGCCAGGCGTCGCCGTCGCGCCCGAGCCAGGTGCCGTCGGGCAGGGCGGCGAAGGTGTGGGCGACGCCGCCCTGCCGGAGCGTGAACGGGGAACCGGGTCCGGCCGGGGCCGGGCCCGCGGACACCGGGACCGGGGCCCCGGCGCCGTCGAGCAGCAGCTCGAACCCGCCGTCCGCCGCGCCGCGCAGGCGTACGGTCACCGGGTCGTGCCCCGGCACCCGCAAGTGGTGCGCCGTCCAGGCCCGCTCGCCGCCCAGACGCCAGCCCCGCGGGACGGAGAACGGATCGATCCAGCCGCTGCCGGGCGCGGGGGACAACGCGCCGTGGCGCAGCAGCGCCGCCGCCGCGTAGACCTCGTCCGGGACCTCGTCCGTCACGAGGCCCGCCACCTCCCGCTCGACCAGCCCGGTGTCCAGGTCGCCCTCGGCGACCGCCGGATGGGCGAGCAGCCGCCGCAGGAACCCGACGTTCGTGGGCACGCCCAGGACGACCGTCCCGGCGAGGGCGGCCCGCAGCTTGCGCAGGGCGGTGGCGCGGTCGGGGCCGTAGGCGATGACCTTCGACAGCATCGGGTCGTACAGGCTGCCGACCTCCGTGCCCTCGCTGAGGCCGGAGTCGGTGCGGACGCCGTCGCCCTGCGGTTCGCGCAAGCCGAGCACCGTGCCGCCGGACGGCAGGAAGCCGCGGGTCGGGTCCTCGGCGCAGACGCGGGCCTCGATCGCGTGGCCGGTGAGGGTGATGTCGTCCTGCGTGAAGGCGAGGCGCTCGCCCGCCGCGACCCGCAGCTGCCACTCCACCAGGTCGAGCCCGGTGATCAGCTCGGTGACGGGGTGCTCCACCTGGAGGCGGGTGTTCATCTCCATGAAGCAGTACGCGTCCGGGTCGCCGCCGGGGACGATGAACTCGACCGTGCCCGCCCCGACGTACCCGCAGGAGCGGGCCGCCTGCACCGCCGCCTCGCCCATCGCCGCGCGGGTGGCCTCGTCCAGGAGCACGCTCGGCGCCTCCTCGACGACCTTCTGGTGGCGCCGCTGGAGGGAGCACTCGCGCTCGCCGAGGTGGACGACGCCCCCGTGGCCGTCGGCCAGGACCTGGATCTCGATGTGGCGGGGCCGGTCGATCCACCGCTCCACGAGGAGGGTGTCGTCGCCGAAGGAGGCGGCGGCCTCGCGCCGGGCGGCGGCGATCTCGTCGTCGAGCACGCCGAGGTCCCGCACCAGGCGCATGCCCTTGCCGCCGCCGCCCGCGGAGGGCTTGAGCAGCACGGGGGCGCCCAGCTCCCGCGCGGCCCGCGCGAGTTCGGGGTCGCGGCCGCCGGGGACGACCGGGACGCCGGCCGCCGCCACGGTCTCCTTGGCGCGGATCTTGTCGCCCATCAGGGCGATGGCGTCGGCCGACGGCCCGATGAAGACCAGTCCGGCGTCGGCGCAGGCGCGCGCGAAGGCGGCGTTCTCGGCGAGGAAGCCGTACCCCGGGTGGACGGCCTGGGCCTTCGCCGTGGCCGCCGCCTCCAGGATGCGCTCCACGGACAGGTAGCTCTCGACGGCCGGCGCCGGCCCGATCCGTACCGCCGTGTCGGCCTCGCGCACGTGCCGGGCGTCGGCGTCGGCGTCGGAGAAGACGGCGACCGAGCGCACGCCCAGCGAGCGGAGCGTACGGATGACCCGGACCGCGATCTCGCCGCGGTTGGCCACAAGAACGGTGTCGAACATCGGTCCCCTCACATCCGGAAGACGCCGAACTGGGGGTCACCCAGGGGCGCGTTGGCGCACGCGGTCAGGGCCAGGCCGACCACCTGACGGGTCTCCAGGGGGTCGATCACCCCGTCGTCCCAGAGGCGGGCCGTCGCGTAGTAGGCATTTCCCTGGCGGTCGTACTGCTCGCGGATCGGCGCCTTGAAGGCCTCTTCGTCCTCGGTGGGCCAGGCCTCGCCGCGGCCCTCCAACTGGTCCCGCTTGACGGTGGCGAGGACCGAGGCGGCCTGTTCGCCGCCCATGACGGAGATCTTGGCGTTGGGCCACATCCACAGGAAGCGGGGCGAGTACGCCCGGCCGCACATCGAGTAGTTGCCCGCGCCGTACGATCCGCCGACCACGACCGTCAGCTTCGGGACCCGTGTGGTGGCGACGGCGGTGACCATCTTCGCCCCGTGCTTGGCGATGCCGCCGGCCTCGTAGTCCTTGCCGACCATGAAGCCCGAGATGTTCTGCAGGAACAGCAGCGGGATGCCGCGCTGGTCGCACAGCTCGATGAAGTGGGCGCCCTTCTGGGCGGACTCCGAGAAGAGGATGCCGTTGTTGGCGACGATGCCGACCGGGTGGCCGTGGATCCGGGCGAAGCCGGTGACGAGGGTCTGCCCGAACTCGGCCTTGAACTCGGCGAACCGGGAACCGTCGACCACGCGCGCGATGACCTCGCGGACGTCGTAGGGGGTGCGGGAGTCGACGGGCACGGCTCCGTACAGCCCGTACGGGTCGGCCTTGGGCTCGACCGCCGGCTTCACCTCCCAGGGCAGCGGTCCGCGCGCGGGGAGGGTGGCGACGATGTTCCGCACGATCCGCAGGGCGTGGGCGTCGTCCTCCGCGAGGTGGTCGGTGACGCCGGAGACACGGGAGTGCACCTCGCCGCCGCCGAGCTCCTCGGCGGTGACGACCTCGCCGGTGGCGGCCTTCACCAGCGGAGGGCCGCCGAGGAAGATCGTGCCCTGGTTCCGGACGATGACGGCCTCGTCGCTCATCGCCGGGACGTACGCCCCGCCGGCGGTGCAGGAGCCGAGGACGGCGGCGATCTGGGGGATCCGGGCGGCGGACATCCGGGCCTGGTTGTAGAAGATCCGGCCGAAGTGCTCGCGGTCCGGGAAGACCTCGTCCTGCATGGGCAGGAAGGCGCCGCCGGAGTCCACCAGATAGAGGCAGGGCAGCCGGTTCTCCAGGGCCACTTCCTGCGCGCGCAGATGCTTCTTCACCGTCATCGGGTAGTACGTCCCGCCCTTGACGGTGGCGTCGTTGGCGACGACGACGCACTCCCGGCCGCCGACCCGCCCGATGCCGGCGACGACGCCGGCGGCCGGGGCCTGGCCGTCGTACATCCCGTCGGCGGCGAGCGGGGCCAGCTCCAGGAAGGGCGAGCCGGGGTCGAGCAGGGTGTCGACCCGGTCGCGCGGCAGCAGCTTGCCGCGCGCGGTGTGCCGGGCGCGTGCCTTCTCGCCCCCGCCGAGCCGGGCGGCGGCGAGCTTGCCGCGCAGCTCCTCCACGAGTGCGAGGTGCGCTGCCTCGTTGACCCGCCAGGCCGCCGACGCGGGGTCCGCCGCGCCGTGCAGCTCCGGTGCCTGGTCCATCCTTGCGGTCCCCTCACCTTGTTAATGAGCGTTAACGCATTTCCTTCAGGTTAACGACCGCTAACCTCCCTGTCTAGAATTGGTTCCATGGCCACGCGAACCGACGCCCCGACCCGCCGCGAACAGATCCTCAAGGAGGCCGCGCGGCTCTTCGCCGAGCGCGGCTTCCACGGCGTGGGGGTGGACGAGATAGGCGCCGCGGTGGGCATCAGCGGCCCCGGTCTCTACCGCCACTTCCCGGGCAAGGACGCGATGCTCGCCGAGCTGCTGGTGGGGATCAGCGGTCAGCTCCTGACCGGCGGGAAGCGCCGGGTGGCGGAGGCGGACGGGGACCCCGAGGCGCTCCTCGACTCGCTCATCGAGGGGCACATCGACTTCGCGCTCGACGACCGCCCGCTCATCACGCTGCACGACCGCGAGCTGGACCGGCTGCGCGACAGCGACCGCAAGATGGTGCGCCAGCTCCAGCGCCAGTACGTCGAGCTGTGGGTGGAGGTGGTCCGCGAGGTCTACCCGGAACTGCCCGAGCCGACGGCCCGCTCCGCCGTCCACTCGGTCTTCGGCCTGCTGAACTCGACCCCGCACCTGGGCCGGCCGGGCTCGCTCCCGGGGCGCGAGGCCACGGCGGAGCTGCTGCACCGGATGGCCAGGGGGGCGTTCGCCTCGGCGTAGGCGCTCCGCCGGGAGTGGCCCCGAGGGTGTTGCCGGACTGCTGGAGGCAGGGTGCGGGTCGTCTGTGTCGTCGCTGTCCTGGCCGTCGCGAACCTGGTCAACAACCGGCTCGTGCGCGGCCCCCTCGCGTACGTCCTGCCGTGCGTCGTCGCGACGGCCGTCCTGCTGCTGATCGCCCGCCGGGACGGGCTGACCCGGGCCGATCTGGGGCTCGACGCGGCGGGGCTGCGCCGGGGGGCGCGGTGGGCGCCCTACCTGGCCGGTGCGGTCCTCGCCGGCTACCTGCTCCTGCTCGCCGTCCCGGCCGGCCGGGAGGTGTTCCAGGACGCCCGCGCCGCCGGCCTGACCGGCGGGCAACTGCTGGGGAGCGTCCTCGTGCGCGTGCCTGTCGGCACCGTGCTGCTGGAGGAGACCGCCTTCCGCGGAGTGCTGTGGGCCATGGTCCGGCGCCGGTGGGGCACGGCGTGGGCGACTGCCGCCTCCTCGCTCCTGTTCGGCCTGTGGCATGTGCTGCCCTCCCGTGGCCTCAACCGCTCCAACGCCGCCGTGGGGACGGCGTTCGGCGGTGGCCCGGCGGACGTGGCGGTGACGGTGGCGGTGGCCGTCGCCGTCACGGCCGCCGCCGGTGTGGTGCTGTGCGAGCTGCGCCGCCGCTCCGGCAGCCTGCTCGCGCCCGCGGCCCTGCACTGGGCGGTCAACGGCTTCGGCTACGCGCTGGCCTGGGCCGCGCCCCGGTGGTGGCCCGCCGGCTGAGTCGCGGGCGTGACGAGCGTTACGCACGGCCCGGTCTTGTCGGCGGTTCGTACTCGCCGGTACGGTTGGGTGAGCAAGCGCTTAGACATGTGACGGTGGAGGTGGCGGCGTGCGCCGTACGGTGTTCAACGAGGATCACGAGGCGTTCCGGGAGACCCTGCGCGCCTTCATCGAGGCCGAGGTCGTGCCCGTCTACGACGAGTGGTTCGCCGCCGGCCAGGCGCCGCGCGAGTTCTACCACAAGCTCGGTGAGCTGGGCATCTTCGGCATCAACGTGCCCGAGGAGTTCGGCGGCGCGGGCATGGACAGCCACAAGTTCGAGGCCGTCCTGTACGAGGAGACCGCCCGCGCGGGCGTCCAGTTCGGCGGCTCCGGCGTGCACGTGCTGCTCGCTCTGCCCTACATCAAGATGCTGGCCACGGACGAGCAGAAGAAGCGCTACCTGCCGAAGTTCGTCACCGGCGAGGAGATGTGGGCCATCGCGATGACCGAGCCGGGCACCGGCTCCGACCTCGCGGGCATGAAGACCACCGCCAAGCTCTCCGAGGACGGCACCCACTACGTCCTCAACGGCGCCAAGACCTTCATCACCGGCGGTGTGCACGCCGACAAGGTCATCGTCTGCGCCCGGACCTCCGCCCCGACCGCCGAGGACCGCCGTTTCGGCATCTCCCTCTTCGCCGTCGACACCAAGTCCGACGGCTACTCGGTCGGCCGCAAGCTGGACAAGCTGGGTCTGCGCACCTCCGACACGGCAGAGCTGGCCTTCGTCGACGTCAAGGTCCCGGTCGAGGACCTGCTCGGCGAGGAGAACAAGGGCTTCTCCTACCTCGGCCACAACCTCGCGTCCGAGCGCTGGGGCATCGCCTTCGGCGCCTACGCGCAGGCCAAGGCCGCCGTCCGGTTCGCCAAGCAGTACGTGCAGGACCGCACGGTCTTCGGCAAGCCGGTCGCCCACTTCCAGAACACCAAGTTCGAGCTGGCCGCCTGCCAGGCCGAGGTGGACGCCGCCGAGGCCGTCGCCGACCGCGCCACGGAGGCTCTGGACGCCGGTGAGCTGACCCCCGCCGAGGCCGCCTCCGCCAAGCTGTTCTGCACCGAGGTCGCGCACCGCGTGATCGACCGCTGCCTCCAGCTGCACGGCGGCTACGGATACATGAACGAGTACCCGATCGCCCGCCTGTACGCGGACAACCGCGTGAACCGCATCTACGGCGGGACCAGCGAGATCATGAAGTCGATCATCGCGAAGGACATGGGCCTGTAAGGTTCCCGCAATTACCGGCCAGTAGAAAAGGTGCCATGAACCAGGCACTACAGGGTCTCCTCGATCTGCTCGACCTGGAGCAGATCGAGGAGAACATCTTCCGCGGCCAGTCCCGGTCCGCCGTCGTCCCGCGCGTCTTCGGCGGACAGGTCGCGGCCCAGGCGCTCGTCGCCGCCGGGCGTACGGTCCCCGAGGACCGGCACCCGCACTCCCTGCACGCGTACTTCCTGCGCACCGGCGACCCGGGCGCGCCGATCGTCTACACGGTCGACCGGATGAACGACGGCCGCTCCTTCACCGCCCGCCGGGTGGTGGCGGTCCAGCACGGGCAGCCGATCTTCGCGCTCTCCGCGTCCTTCCAGAAGCACGAGGAAGGCTTCGACCACCAGAACTCGATGCCGTCCGCACCCGACCCCGAGACGCTCCCCACCTCCGAGGAGCGGCTGCGCGGGTACGGCCACATCCCGCCGCAGGTCGTCGAGAAGTTCCTGGAGGCGCGTGCCGCCGTCGACCTGCGCTACGTCGACGAGCCGCCGTACGGCAGGTTCGGCGAGCCGCGCGAGCCGCACTCGCAGGTGTGGTTCCGCACCAACGGCAAGCTCGCCGACGACCCGCTGCTGCACGTCGTACTGGCGACGTACGTCTCCGACATGACGCTCCTCGACTCCGTGCTGCTCGCGCACGGCCGCGGCGGCTGGGCCGTCGGTGACGTCGTCGGGGCCTCGCTGGACCACGCGATGTGGTTCCACCGTCCGTTCCGCGCCGACGAGTGGCTCCTGTACGACCAGGAGTCCCCGTCGGCGTACGGCGGCCGGGGCCTCGGCCAGGCCCGCATCTACACGCAGGACGGCCGCCTCGCCGTGACGGTGATCCAGGAAGGCGTCGTCCGGATCCCGCGTACTAGCTGAGCCCCGCCTCCGACAGCAGGTACGCCGTCATCGGGTCGTAGTGGCGCGGGCTGACCACGTGGTCGTCGAGGGGGACCGTCACCTGGACGGTTCCCTCGGCCTCCGCGATGAACAGGGCCGGGTCGTTGCAGTCGGCGTAGCCGACCGAGTCGACGCCGTGCCGGCCCGCGTAACCCGCCCAGCCGTGGTCGGCGACGACCAGGTCCGGCAGCGGGCGGCCCTCGCGCTCCAGGGCGGTGAGGATGGCCTTCATGGGTTCGCCCGAGTGGGTGTGCCACAGGGTGGCGCCGTGCTCCAGCACCGCCACGTCCGCGAACTGCATGACGTAACCCTCGTCCGTCTGCAGCCCGTCCGGGATCACCACGATCTCGCAGCCCGCGGCGCGCAGCGCGGCCGCCGTGGCGCGGTGCACGTCGAGCAGGCCGCCGGGGTGGCCGGTCGCGAAGAGCACCCGCTGCCCGCTGTCCGCCGCCTTGCGCAGCCGGGCCGCGAGGCGCTCCAGGGCGGCGACCGTCAGTTCGGGGTCGATGGTGTCCTGGCCGTGCCGGTACTCGGCGTCGTCGTTCACGCCGACCCGCTCCGCCATCACCGCGAGCACGTCCTGCTCGTCGGTCCAGCGGTCGCCGAGCTCCAGGCCGAGCCAGAAGTTGCGGACGCCGTTCGACAGTTGGCGGTAGTGGGAGAGGTTGTTCTCTCGCGGGGTGGCGACGTCGCCCGCGATACGGGTCTTCACAAGGTGCTCGACGAGCTCGGCGCGGCTGGGTGTCCCGGATATCGGCATGGCTCTTATTGTGCGGTACGAGCCCGGGCCCGTCCCCGGCGTCCCGCACGCTGGGACGTGGGTCACTCACCCGGGGTCACAGCTGCCGCAGCGCGAACCACAGCTCCATCCGCACGTCCGGATCGTCCACGTCCACCTCCAGCAGCGCGGCACACCGGGTGATCCGCTGCCGGACGGTGTTGCGGTGCACCGACAGGGCGACGGCGGTGCGGTCCCAACTGCCGTGCAGCGACAGCCAGGTGCGCAGGGTGTCGGTGAGGGCGGTGTTGCCCGCCACGGGGCCCAGCAGCGCGCGGGCGTACGCCTCCGCCTCGCCGCCCGGCACCAGGTCCGCCAGCGCCTGCCGGCCGCCGTGCCGTACCAGCGCCGTGCGGGTGGCCCGGGCGCGGGCCAGCGCACGGGCCGCCTGGGTGTCCGCGGCCGGCCACTCCCGCGGGCCGGCGGAGGCGCTGACGCCCAGGGTCCAGCCGGGTTGCGGGGCCGGTTCACGATCGGCGGGCAGCAGGACGCGTACGACGTCCTTGGCGACGTCCACCAGCGGCGAGCCCAGCGCCGCGCCGAGCGCCGAGGCGGCGACCGGGTCGGGGGCGTGCGCGTCCGGCCGCGCGTGCACGACCAGCCACCGCTCGGCCCCGAGCAGCGGAGCCACCGTCTCCGGCCCGGCCCCCAGCAGCAGCCGCACCAGCGCGGAGGAGCGCGCGGCGCCCGCGCCGCTGTGGTGCTCGCCGGTGAGGAGGGAGAGCAGCACGGAGGCGACGGAGGCGATCGCGTGATCGGCGGGTTCACGCTGGGGGGCGGCGATCCCGAGCACGAACCCCTGCCCGGCCCCGAGGGCGTAGGCGGAGAGGTGCGTACCACCGACAGCGTCGGCGGCGGACGAGGGAGCGGGGCGGGAGGGGGATGTCGGCGGTGGGGCGGTGCGCGGAGGGCTGGTGGTGGCGGGTGCGGTGGGGCGTGTGGGCGGCGTGGCCGCTGGGGTCGTGCGCGGAGAGCTGGTGGTCGGTGGGGCGGAGTGGGTGGCGCTGGTGGGCGGTGGGGTCGTGCGTGGCGTGCCCGTCTGCGGGGGCCCGGGGTGGGTGGCGGTTGGCGGTGGGGTGCCTCGCGGGGTGGCAGGCGGCGTGTGAGTGGTCCGGCTCTCGGCGGGTGACGGGCGGTCGGTGCCCGGGCGTACCACCGCCGTCAGTTCCTCCAGGGCCCGTCGTGCCTCGTCCGAAGGGGGCCTGCCCGCGGTGGCGATCCGGGCGCCGTCGGGGCCGTACAGCACCGCCCAGCCACTCACCCGCTGGGACAGCTGGCGCAGTACCGACGGCACCGGGTCCGGGCGGGCGGCGGCCGTGGCGAGGCTCTGCTGGGCCTCCGTCACCCGGCGCAGCTCGGTGAGCCGGGCCCGGGCGATCAGCTGCCAGACGGCGCGGGCGACGCCGGAGAAGGTGGTCCGGGGCGGGACCTCCAGCAGCGGCAGGCCGTATGCCTCGCAGGCCTCGACCAGCGCGCGCGGCACCGTGTCGTGCACCGGGGCCACCCCGAAGCCGAGGGCCGCGCCGCCCGCCGCGACGATCCGCGAGACGTAGTCGTCGAAGTACGTGCCCGACCCCGCCGCATCCGGAATGTGCACCCCGGCCGTGAGCAGCAGCTCGCCACCCAGCAGATACGGGTACGGATCGGACATCTCCGAGGTGTGCGCCCCGTGCAGCACGATTTCGGGACCGGACGGCCCGGCGATCTGGCGCAGCGCGAGGTCCTCCCTGGCCAGCAGGGCCGAGAGGGGAACCGCGGGAGTCGGAGGGAGGGCCGGTGTCTCGGACATGCTGTGTACGTTTCCTCCAGCCCGTTCCGCATGAATGGATGAAACGTACACTTCGCAGTCGCTTTCCGGCCACCTAAGGTCGGTCCAGACCGGCAGCCGCGGGTACGGGCGGATGTCCCCGCGCCGTCACACCGGACAACTCCCATCTGCACGACACGCCACCGAGAGTGCGCGAAGGAGGGCCCCATGGCCGTCGACTACATCGTGATCGTCGTCTATCTGGCCGGGATGCTGGCCATGGGCTGGTGGGGCATGCGCCGCGCCAAGTCGAAGAGTGAGTTCCTGGTGGCCGGCCGCCGCCTGGGCCCGGCCATGTACTCCGGCACCATGGCCGCGATCGTCCTCGGCGGCGCCTCCACCATCGGCGGCGTCGGCCTCGGCTACCAGTACGGCCTCTCCGGCGCCTGGATGGTCTTCACCATCGGCCTCGGCCTGCTGGCCCTGTCGATCTTCTTCTCCGCCCGTATCGCCCGCCTGAAGGTCTACACCGTCTCCGAGATGCTCGACCTGCGCTACGGCGGCCGGGCGGGCGTGATCTCGGGCGTGGTCATGTGGGCGTACACCCTCATGCTGGCGGTGACGTCGACCATCGCGTACGCCACGATCTTCGACGTCCTCTTCGACATGAACCGCACCCTCGCGATCGTCCTCGGCGGCTCGATCGTCGTCGCCTACTCGACCCTGGGCGGCATGTGGTCGATCACGCTGACCGACATGGTGCAGTTCGTGGTCAAGACGATCGGCGTGCTGCTGCTCCTGCTGCCGATCGCGGTCGTCAAGGCCGGCGGCTTCAGCGAGATGAAGGCCCAGCTGCCCACGGAGTACTTCGACCCCCTGGGCATCGGCGGCGAGACGATCTTCACATACGTCCTGATCTACACGTTCGGCATGCTGATCGGTCAGGACATCTGGCAGCGCGTCTTCACGGCCCGCGACGACAGGACGGCGAAGTGGGGCGGCACGGTCGCCGGCACCTACTGCCTGGCCTACGCGCTCGCCGGCGCCGTCATCGGCACCGCGGCCAAGGTGCTCTACCCGAACCTGGCCAGCGCGGACGACGCCTTCGCGACGATCGTCAAGGACGAACTCCCCGTCGGTGTGCGGGGCCTGGTGCTCGCCGCCGCCCTCGCGGCCGTGATGTCCACGTCCTCCGGCGCCCTGATCGCCTGCGCCACCGTCGCCAACAACGACATCTGGTCGCGGCTGCGGGGCCTGGTGCGCACCGCGGAGGAGGAGCACGACGAGGTCAAGGGCAACCGCGTCTTCATCCTGCTCATGGGCATCGCCGTGATCCTCACGGCGATCGCGCTCAACGACGTCGTGCAGGCGCTGACCGTGGCGTACAACCTGCTCGTCGGCGGTCTGCTGGTCCCGATCCTCGGCGGACTGCTGTGGAAGCGCGGCACGGTCCAGGGCGCGCTCGCGGGCGTCGGGGTCGGCGGCATCTCCGTGGTCGTCCTGATGGCCACCAACGGCATCCTCGCCAACGAGCCCATCTACTACGGCCTGCTGGCCTCCCTCGCCGCCTACGTGATCGTCTCGCTGGCCACCCCGGCCACGGACGCCGCCGTGCTCGCCGCCTGGCGCGAGCGGCTCGCCGGGCAGGCGCCCGAGCCCGAGTCCGAGCCGGTCCCGGCCCACCGGTAAAGTCGTACGACAAGTAGTGCAAGCAGCGCATGTCGCATATGTGTTGCATACGCGATGAAGCGTGAGAGAGAAGGCAATTCCCGATGAGCAGCAACGAGACGCCGACACCCCGCGGCCCCGTCGACTCGTCCCGCGTCCCGCGGTACGCCGGCCCCGCGACCTTCGCCCGGCTGCCCCGCCTCGACGAGGTCGGCACCGCCGACGTCGCCGTCGTGGGTGTGCCGTTCGACTCGGGCGTCTCGTACCGGCCGGGCGCCCGCTTCGGCGGCAACGCGATCCGCGAGGCGTCCCGGCTGCTGCGGCCGTACAACCCGGCGCAGGACGCCTCTCCGTTCGCCCTCGCCCAGGTCGCGGACGGCGGCGACATCGCCGTGAACCCGTTCAACATCAACGAGGCCGTGGAGACCGTCGAGGCGGCGGCCGACGACCTGCTCGGCACCGGCGCCCGCCTGATGACGCTGGGCGGCGACCACACGATCGCCCTGCCGCTGCTCCGCTCGGTGGCCAAGAAGCACGGCCCGGTGGCGCTGCTGCACTTCGACGCCCACCTCGACACGTGGGACACGTACTTCGGCGCCGAGTACACGCACGGCACGCCGTTCCGCCGCGCGGTGGAGGAGGGCATCCTCGACACCTCGGCGCTCTCCCACGTCGGTACGCGCGGCCCGCTGTACGGCAAGCAGGACCTGACCGACGACGAGAAGATGGGCTTCGGCATCGTCACCTCCGCGGACGTCTACCGCCGGGGCGCCGACGAGGTCGCCGACCAGCTGCGTCAGCGCATCGGCGACCGTCCGCTGTACATCTCCATCGACATCGACTGCCTCGACCCGGCGCACGCGCCCGGCACGGGCACCCCCGAGGCCGGTGGCATGACCTCCCGCGAGCTGCTGGAGATCCTGCGCGGTCTGGCATCGTGCAACCTGGTGTCGGCCGACGTCGTCGAGGTGGCCCCCGCGTACGACCACGCGGAGATCACGTCGGTGGCGGCCTCCCACACGGCGTACGAACTGACCACGATCATGTCCCGCCAGATTGCCGAGGCGCGCGCGAAGTGACTCACGACCACGACCTGGTACTCCGTCCGACGGCCGCGCAGATCACGGCGGCCCTGAACCCGCCGCCCGGGCGCAACGGCGGAGACCTGGTCGTGGAGACACTGGCCGGGCTCGGCGCGACGACGGTCTTCGGCCTGCCCGGTCAGCACGCGCTCGGCATGTTCGACGCGCTGCGGCGGTCCGACCTGCGGTACATCGGGCTGCGGGTGGAGAACAACGCCGGTTTCGCGGCGGACGCGTACGGCCGGATCACCGGCGAGGCGGCGCCGCTGCTGCTGTCGACGGGACCGGGGGCGCTGACCTCGCTGGCCGCGCTCCAGGAGGCGGCGGCGGCCTCGGCGCCCGTGCTGGCGATCAGCAGCCAGATCCCGACGGCCGGCCTGGGCGGCGGCCGGCACGGCTATCTGCACGAACTGCCCGACCAGGCAGCCTCGTTCCGGGGCGTGGTGAAGTCGGTCCACACCGTACGCACCCCGTCCCAGATCCCCTCCGCCGTCGCCGCGGCCTGGAAGTCGGCCCTGACCGCCCCGCACGGGCCGGTGTGGGTGGAGATCCCGCAGGACGTGCTGCTGGCCGAGACGTCGATCCCGGTCGTGACGGGTGGCGACGCCTTCCCCGAGGAACTGCCGCCACGCCCCGAACTCACCGCTGTGGCGGCCGACCTGCTCTCGAACGCGGCCCGCCCGGCGATCATCGCGGGCGGCGGAGTGGTCCGGGCCGACGCCTCGAAGAAGCTCCGTCAGCTGGCGGAGGCCCTCCAGGCACCGGTCGTCACGACCCCCGGCGGCAAGGGCGCCTTCCCCTGGACCCACCCGCTGTCGCTCCAGTCCTGGATCGAGGACCGGCACACCACGGACTTCCTGGAGGACGCGGACGTACTCCTCGTCGTCGGCTCGGGCCTCGGCGAACTCTCCTCCAACTACCACACGTTCAAGCCGCGCGGCCGGGTCGTCCAGATCGAGGCCGACCTCGGCAAGCTCGAGTCCAACCACCCGGCGCTGGGCATCCACGCGGATGCGCGGCTGGCGTTGCAGGCGCTGCTGGAGACGGTGACGGAGCGGGCGGACCCGTCGGCGCCGGAGCGCGTACGTGCGGTCCTCGCGAAGGTCGCCGAGCGGATCGCCGCCCAGGAACTCACCCTGGAACAGGACGTGCTGGCGTGCGTCCGCCGGGCGCTGCCCGCCGACTCCCCGTCCTTCTGGGACATGACGATCCTGGCCTACTGGGCCTGGTCGGCCTTCGACCCCAAGGGCTCCAACACCATGCACTCCGCCCAGGGCGCCGGCGGCCTCGGCTACGGCTTCCCGGCGGCGCTGGGCGCGGCCGCCGCCGACCCGACCCGGCCGGTGCTGGCGGTGTCGGGGGACGGCGGCGCGCTGTACTCGATCGCCGAGCTGGCGACGGCCCGGCAGTACGACCTGAACGTCACCTGGCTGATCGTCGACGACGGCGGTTACGGCATCCTGCGCGAGTACATGACCGACGCCTTCGGCCAGGCCACGGCGACGGAACTGACCCGTCCGGACTACGTGGCACTGGCGGAGTCCTTCGGTGTCCCGGGCGTCCGCACGACACCGGAGGCCCTGGAGGCCGACCTCACGAAGGCACTGACGTCACCGGGCCCGTCGGTGGTCGTACTCCCCGCCCTGCTGCGGATGTTCGCGGCTACGCATCTGGGCCATTCGGGCCAGGGGTGAACTGGTGACCCAATGGGGCGCCGCGCAGGGCCGGCTGGGCCGCCGTACGGGGTCGGAGGAGCCCGACCTCGCCGGTGTGCACGGCCTGCAGAGGCCGTCCCTCCGTCACCGGAGCGTCCTACGGTGACGCCCATGCGCCTGAGAACCGTGCGTACCGCACTCGCCGCCGTCACCGCCGGTCTCGCGGCGGCCGCCTGCCTGACCGCCACCGGGACGGCCCAGGCCGGGGGCAACTCGCGGGCCCGCCAGGCCTGTTCGCGCTGAACCCCCGGGCGCTCCAGCCGAAGCGCGGCACGCAGCTCGCCGTCGAGAGCGGTGCCGCCCTCGACTCCGAGGGGCTGGTCGTGGACCGGGACGGCACGTACCTCGTCTCCTCCGAGACCGAGCCCGCCGTACGGCGGCACTCCCACGACGGCAGGATCCTCGAAACGTCTTCCCGTCCCGGACGCCCTCCGCGTCGCCCCGGCGGGCCGCGCGGTCACCAACGGCACCTTCGAGGGCCTCACCCTCCTCCACGGCGGTCGCACCCTGCTCGCCTCCATGGAGTACGCGCTCGCCGGCGACACCGCGGGCATCGTCCGTCTCCAGACCTGGCAGCGGCACGGCGAGGGCGGCTTCCGGCTCGGCGCCCAGTACGCCTACCGCACCGACACCGGCCTGGGCGTCCCCGAGGTCACCGCGACCCCCGACGGCCGTCTCCTCGTCCTGGAACGCGGCTTCACCGCCTGCGTCGGCAACACCGTCCGCCTCTACCTGGCCGACCCGCGCCGCGCCACGGACACGTCCGGCATCGACACGCTGACCGGCCAGGACGACGTACGCCAGATCAGGGAAGACCCTGCTCGCGGACCTGGTGACTGTCCGTCACTGGGAGCGACGGCCAAGCAGCCGCAGCCTGATCCGCTGCCGGACGACATCGAGTCCATGACCGTCACCGGCAGGTCGAAGGGCCGCCTGAACGTCCTCCTGGCCAGTGACGACAACGAGAACGCCGCGCGGACGACCCGGTTCCACTCCTTGCGGGTGCGTCTTTGATCACGTCCTCGGCTTGTCGCGGCGGGATGAAAACGGCGCCCGTCCGCGTTGGTGCCTTGCGGTAGATCAGGACGATCGGAGGGCACCCGCGTGGGACCGCAACGGGGATGGGCACGACGGCTGTGGGGCTACGCCTGGCGCTATCCGAAGGACGTGGTCCTGGCCCTCGGCTCGTCGCTGGCCGGCATGGCCGTCATGGCCCTCGTCCCCCTGATCACCAAGGTGATCATCGACGACGTGGTCGGCGACAGGACCCGCGCCATGGCGCCCTGGGCCGCCCTGCTCATCGGCGCCGCCCTCCTCGTCTACGTCCTCACCTACATCCGCCGCTACTACGGCGGCCGGGTCGCCCTCGACGTCCAGCACGACCTGCGGACGGACATGTACGGGACGATCACCCGGCTCGACGGCCGGCGGCAGGACGAGCTGTCCACCGGGCAGGTCGTCGGCCGGGCCACCAGCGACCTCCAGCTGATCCAGGGCCTGCTCTTCATGCTCCCGATGACCATCGGGAACCTCCTGCTCTTCGTGATCTCCCTGGTGATCATGGCGTGGCTGTCACCGCCGCTCACCCTGGTCGCGCTGGCCGTCGCCCCCGCCCTCTGGTTCGTCGCCAAGCGCAGCCGCACCAAGCTCCACCCGGCGACCTGGTACGCCCAGGCCCAGGCCGCCGCCGTCGCGGGCGTCGTCGACGGCGCCGTCACCGGCGTACGCGTGGTGAAAGGTTTCGGGCAGGAGGAACAGGAGACCGGCAAGCTCCGGGAGGTCGGCAGGAAGCTCTACGCCGGGCGCCTGCGCACCATCCGGCTGAACTCCAGGTACACCCCCGCCCTCCAGGCCGTCCCCGCCCTCGGACAGGTCGCGATGCTCGCCCTCGGTGGCTGGCTGGCCGTGCGCGGCCACATCACGCTGGGCACGTTCGTCGCCTTCTCGACCTACCTCGCCCAGCTCGTCGGCCCCGTCCGCATGCTCGCCGTGGTCCTCACCGTCGCCCAGCAGGCCCGCGCCGGCACCGAGCGCGTCCTGGAGCTGATCGACACCGAGCCGTCACTGCGGGACGGCACCCACGACCTCCCCGCCGACGCGCCCGCCACCGTCGAGTTCGACGACGTGTCCTTCGGCTACGACACCGGCAAGCCGGTGCTCGACAGTCTCACCTTCGAGATCCGCCCCGGCGAGACCCTCGCGGTCGTCGGCTCCTCCGGCTCCGGGAAGTCGACCGTCTCCCTCCTCCTGCCGCGCTTCTACGACGTCAGCCGCGGCGCCGTCCTCGTCGGCGGCCATGACGTCCGCGAACTCACCCTCGACTCGCTCAGGGCCGCGATCGGGCTGGTCCCCGAGGACTCGTTCCTCTTCTCGGACACGGTCCGCAACAACATCGCCTACGGTCATCCGGACGCCACCGACGCCGAGATCGAGGCCGCCGCCCGCGCCTCCCAGGCGGACCGTTTCATCCGGGAACTCCCGCACGGCTACGACACCACGGTCGGCGAGCACGGCCTCACCCTCTCCGGCGGCCAGCGCCAGCGCATCGCCCTCGCCCGCGCCCTGCTCACCGACCCGCGTCTGCTCGTCCTCGACGACGCCACCTCCGCCGTGGACGCCCGCGTCGAGCACGAGATCCACGAGGCGCTGGGGCACGTCATGGAGGGTCGTACGACCCTGCTGATCGCCCACCGGCGCTCCACGCTCAACCTCGCCGACCGCATCGCCGTCCTGGACGCCGGCCGGCTCGCCGACATCGGCACCCACGACGAGCTCCAGAAACGCTCGGCCCTCTACCGCCGTCTGCTCACCGACCCCGACGAACTCGGCGGCGTCTCCCCGGGCCACGCCCCGCCGGCCGTGCCCCGGGAGGACACCTCCGTCCGCGACGAGCTGGACGCCGAGTTCGACGCCGAACGCGGGGTCACGCCCCACCTGTGGACCGGTGACCGCGAACCCAAGGACGCCGCCCTGGCCGGCACCCCGGCCACCCCGGAGCTGCTCGCCCAGGTCGACGCCCTGCCCCCGGCCACCGACACCCCCGACATCGACGAGGCCCGCGCCGTGCGGTCCGAACGGTCGTACGGGCTGAAGCGGCTGCTGCGGGGCTTCGGCGCGCCCCTGCTGGTCAGCCTCGGCCTCGTCGCCGTCGACGCCGGCATGGGCCTGCTGCTGCCTGTGCTGATCCGGCACGGCATCGACAGCGGTGTCACGAAGGTCGCCCTCGGTGCCGTCTGGGCCGCCTCGCTGCTCGCCCTGGTCGCGGTGCTCGCCCAGTGGGTGGCGCAGATCGGCGAGACCCGGATGACCGGCCGCACCGGCGAACGCGTGCTCTACTCGCTGCGGTTGAAGATCTTCGCCCAGCTCCAGCGGCTCGGACTCGACTACTACGAGCGGGAGCTGACGGGCCGGATCATGACCCGGATGACCACCGACGTGGACGCGCTGTCGACGTTCCTGCAGACGGGCCTGGTCACCGCCTTCGTCTCCGTGGTCACCTTCTTCGGGATCATGGGCGCCCTGCTGGTGATCGACGTCCAGCTCGCGCTCGTCGTCTTCGCCACTCTCCCGCCGCTGATCATCGCCACGTACTTCTTCCGCAAGGCGAGCGTGAAGGCCTACGAACTCGCCCGCGAGCGGGTGTCGACGGTCAACGCCGACCTCCAGGAGACGGTCTCCGGGCTGCGGATCGTGCAGGCGTTCCGGCGCGAGGGGGACGGCGGGCGGCGGTTCGCCGAGCGCAGCGACAGCTACCGGCAGGCCCGCATACGCGGTCAGTGGCTGATCTCCGTCTACTTCCCCTTCGTGCAGCTCCTGTCGTCGGCCGCCGCGGCGGCCGTGCTCTGGGCGGGTGCCGGGCGGGTGGAGGCGGCCACCCTCACCACGGGCGCGCTGGTGGCCTACCTGCTCTACATCGACCTCTTCTTCGCCCCCGTCCAGCAGCTCTCCCAGGTCTTCGACGGCTACCAGCAGGCGTCCGTCTCGCTCGGCCGGATCCAGGAACTGCTGCGGGAGCCGACGTCGACGAAGTCCGCCGACGAACCCCGCGAAGTCCTCTCCCTGCGGGGCGACATCGCCTTCGAGGACGTGCACTTCTCCTACGGCGACGAGGAGGAGGCCCTCAGCGGCATCGACCTCACCGTCCCCGCCGGGCAGACCGTCGCGTTCGTCGGCGAGACCGGCGCGGGCAAGTCGACGCTGGTGAAGCTGGTGGCGCGGTTCTACGACCCGACCGCTGGCCGGGTCACCGTCGACGGCGCCGATCTGCGCGACCTCGACATCACCGCGTACCGGCACCGCCTGGGTGTGGTACCGCAGGAGGCGTACCTCTTCCCCGGCACCGTCCGTGACGCCATCGCCTACGGCCGTCCGGACGCCACCGACGCCGAGGTGGAGGCGGCGGCCCGCGCGGTCGGCGCGCACGAGATGATCGCGACACTGGAGGGCGGCTACCTCCACGAGGTCGCCGAACGCGGCCGCAACCTCTCCGCCGGGCAACGCCAGCTGATCGCGCTGGCCCGCGCCGAACTCGTCGACCCGGACGTCCTGCTCCTCGACGAGGCGACGGCCGCGCTGGACCTCGCGACCGAGGCACAGGTCAACCAGGCGACGGACCGGCTGGCCGGCCGCCGCACGACGCTCGTGGTCGCCCACCGCCTGACCACCGCCGCCCGTGCGGACCGGGTCGTGGTGATGGACCACGGCCGCGTGGTGGAGGACGGCACCCACGACGAACTGCTCCGACGCGGCGGAACGTACGCCGCGCTGTGGCGGACCTTCGTCGGCGAGGAGGAGCCCGCGGTGGCCTGACGCCGGCGGGTGTGCGGAGCGTGAGGGCACCGTAGGCGTCCGAGGTCTGCGCAACCATCGGGCGTACGTCGTGCGTCCGTACATCCGTACGTCGATCCGAGGGGCGCGGAGGCTACGACTGTGGACACGGGTGCGATACGACGTCGGATGGCGCTCGGCGTGGCCCTGCTGACCGCGTCCGGACTGCTGGCACTCGCCGCACCGGCGGACGCGCGGGCGGCGGCGTCCACCTGCGCCGGACGCAAGGTCAGGACGCTGCCGTTCGCCACCGGCGCCGTGCACGTCTACAAGCGCGGTGGGTACGTCTGCGCCGTCACGCTCCCCAAAGACCCCGGCCCCAAGCGGTCGATGTCGGTCAGCGTGCAGGCGCGCGGCAACCGCCCGGTCGTCGACGAGGGTCGGTACGCCCACCGCGCAGGCCCGGTGACCGTGCACGCCGGGCAGCGCTGCGTGTGGGTGAAGGGCGCGGTGGGCCGCGGGTCGGTCAGCTCCGGCTGGATACTGTGCTGACCTGCTGATACGCCAACCACCCTGGTGCACAGGTGTGTTGCTCCGATAGCTTCCGGCGCACATCTGTTCTTACAGGGAGGGTGCATGCGCAAGGCGCTCAGATGGCTGCTCGCGCTCACCGTGCTCATAGGCACGCTGAGCACGGCGGGGGCGGCCACCGCGGCCCAGCCGGAGGCCACCGACATCAAGGACCGGTTGCTCTCCATACCCGGGATGAGCCTGATCGAGGAGAAGCCGTACCCCGGCTACCGCTTCTTCGTCCTCAACTACGCACAGCCGGTCGACCACCGCAAGCCCTCCAGGGGCACGTTCCAGCAGCGGATCACCGTGCTGCACAAGGACGCCTCGCGGCCGACGGTCTTCTACACCGGCGGCTACAACGTCTCCACCACCCCGAGCCGCCGCGAGCCGACCCAGATCGTGGACGGCAACCAGGTCTCCATGGAGTACCGCTTCTTCACGCCGTCCCGGCCCAGCCCGGCCGACTGGACCAAGCTGGACATCTGGCAGGCGGCCAGCGACCAGCACCGCGTCTTCACGGCGCTGAAGCGGATCTACTCCAAGAACTGGATCTCCACGGGCGGTTCGAAGGGCGGCATGACCGCCACGTACTACGAGCGCTTCTACCCCCGTGACATGGACGGCGTCGTCGCCTACGTCGCGCCCAACGACGTCGTGAACGACGAGGACACGGCGTACGACCGCTTCTTCGCCGGCGTCGGTACCAAGGAGTGCCGTCACCGGCTGAACGGCGTGCAGCGCGAGGCCCTGGTGCGCCGGGAGCCGCTGGAGCAGCGGTACCAGGCGTACGCGGCCGAGAACGGCTACACCTTCGACACCGTGGGCAGCCTCGACAAGGCGTACGAGGCGACCGTCCTCGACTACGTCTGGGGCTTCTGGCAGTACAGCCTGCTGTCCGACTGCGGCACCGTCCCGGCGGACGCGAAGAACGCGACCGACGAGGAGATCTGGAACTCCATCGACACGATCGCCGGGTTCTCCTTCTACACCGACCAGGGCCTGGAGCCGTACACGCCGTACTACTACCAGGCGGGCACGCAGCTCGGCGCGCCGACGATCGTCTTCCCGCACATCGAGAAGAAGTACGTCCGGTACGGCTATCTGCCGCCGCGGTACTTCGTGCCGCGCTCGATCCCGATGGAGTTCCGGGACGGCGCCATGAAGGACGTCGACAGCTGGGTCCGCCACAACGCGCGGCACATGCTCTTCGTCTACGGCGAGAACGACCCGTGGGGCGCCGAGCGGTTCCGCCTCGGCAACGGCGCGCGTGACTCCTACGTCTTCACCGCGCCGGGCGCCAACCACGGCGCCAACGTGGCCGGTCTGCAGGAGAAGCAGAAGGCGCTGGCCACGGCCAGGATCCTGAAGTGGGCCGGAGTGGCGTCCACCGCGGTCGAGGCCGACCCGGCGGTTGCCGAGCCGCTGGCCAAGTACGACGCCCGGCTCGACAAGCGGGGCGCGGAACGGACGCTGCGTCCGTAACCCCGGTGCTGTGCCCGCCCGTCGCCCTACACCGGGCGGGCACAGCCGACCGGGCGGGCGCCGCCCAGCTGGACGTACAGGGCGGTGGCCGCCGGGCAGCCGGAGCGCGCGGCGACGGCCTCCGTCACCTGGAACTCCGGCTTCTCGCGGCCCCCGCCGTCGCACGCCGTCTCGCGCACCTTCCCGCCCCCGGCGTCGTGGACACAGTCCCCGACGATCGTGCGCGGCCCCCCGCCGCCGCCCGGGTCGCCGGGATGCGGCGGCTGGAGCGCGCGCATGCATGCGTAGCCCGCGGGGACGGCGCCGTCGCCGTCCTCGTCGGGGGAGAGCCGCTGCTCACTGATGTGCAGCACGAAGTCGGTTGTCCCGGGGCAGGGCGGACCGTCACCCGCCCGGCCGGCGTGTCGCGCCACGACCCGCGCGGCGGCGCGCTCGCCGGCACAGGGGACCTCGGTGAAGCTGGTCGTACCGAACGAACTGCACTCGTCGACGGCGAGGAACACCGCCCCGAACCCGGAGGCGGCGGCCGGCGCCGTCGGACCACCGGGGCCCGGGCCGCGCTCCGCCGCGGGGCCCTGACAGCCCAGCAGCAGGCCCGCGAGCACAATGCCCGCACACCGTTTTCGCCGCGTGGTCCGCCGCATGGTCATTCCCCCCACCCCGTCCAGCGTGACCCGCCGCAGCGGGCACACGCCAGACACACAGCGCGCTTTGCGCCTGTTTGGGGGTGGTACGCCGGGTGCGTGGCGTACCGCACCCTACGTCCGGTCGACGCCTAGTACGACAGCCCGTGCCCGACCGGATACAGCACACGCCCCGGATCGTCCGCCCGCTGCACCGGCACCGGCAGTTTGCCGCGCGGCCGTACCTTCCCGGCGATGACCCGTGCCGCCGCCCGCACCTCCACGTCCGTCCAGGAGTAGGACGCCAGATAACCGCGGACGCCCGGCAGATGGGCCACGTCGTACGGGTTGCGGACGGCCACCGCGACCACCGGCTTCCCGGTCGCCAGCAACCGCTCGACCAGCGTCCTCTGCGAGCTGGTCGCCGTGACGTTGTACGTCCCCACGACCACCGCGTCCACGTCCTGCGCGGCCGCCACGGCCTGGTCGACGACCGCCGCGGAGGGTGCCGTGCCGGTGGACAACGCCCTTGCCGAGAAGCCGAGTTCGCTCAGCGCGGTCGCGAGGACGCCGGTGGGCGGGCCGGTCGTGCCGGACGGCGAGGCCGGGTCGGCGCCGACGACGAGCAGCCGGGGGTGCTCGCGCCGGGACAGCGGCAGCAGGTCGCCCTCGTTGACGAGCAGGGTCGTCGTCCGCTCGGCGATCCGGTCGGCCTCCGCGAGGTGGGCCCGGGTGCCGACCGCGCGGTCGACACCCCGCGCGCTGACGTACGGCGCCTCGAACAGACCGAGCTTCGCCTTCAGTCGCAGCACCCGCAGGATCGATTCGTCGAGCCGTTCCTCGGTGAGCTCGCCGTCCTGTACGGCCTTCAGGACCGCGTTCCAGGCGACGTCCAGCTTGGGCGGGTTGAGGAGCTGGTCCACGCCCGCCTTCAGCGCCAGCACCGGCACCCGGTCGTCGCCGTACTTCGTGCGGACGCCCTCCATGCCGAGCGAGTCGGTGACCACGACACCGTCGTAGCCAAGTTCCTCACGCAGGATGCCGGTGAGGATCGGGTGGGAGAGGGTCGCCGGGTCGCCGGACGAGTCGAGCGCCGGGACCATGATGTGCGCGGTCATGATCGAGTCGATGCCGGCCTCGATCGCCGCCCGGAACGGGGGCGCGTCGATCGTCCCCCACTCCTCGCGGGTGTGCTCGATGACCGGGAATCCGTAGTGGCTGTCCACCGCGGTGTCGCCGTGGCCGGGGAAGTGCTTGGCGGTCGCGGCGACGTCCGCGCGCTGGTACCCGGTGACCTCCGCCGCGACCAGGTCGGCGACCGCGCCCGGGTCGGCGCCGAAGGAGCGCACGCCGATGACCGGGTTGGCCGGGTTGACGTTGACGTCGGCGACGGGGGAGTAGTCCTGCCTGACGCCCATCGCGCGCAGTTCCTCGCCGGCGATCCGGCCGAGGGTGCGGGCGTCGGCGCGCGAACGGCCGGCGCCGAGGGCCATCGCGCCCGGGAAGAGCGTCGCGGGCCTGCCCACGCGGGCCACTATCCCGTGCTCCTGGTCCGTGGAGACGAGCACGGGCAGTCCGCGGGGGAGGTCGAGGGAGGCCTTCTGGATGCCGTTCGACAGGTCCGCGATCTGGTGCGGGGTACGGGTGTTGTGGGCCCAGGTGAAGTAGATGATGCCGCCGAGGCGGTACTTGGCGAGCAGTTCGGCGGCCGTGCGGACGCCGAGTTCGCTGAGGTTGGCGTCGATGTCGGCCTGGTCGGGGGCGGTGGCGGAGTGGCCGTAGACACGGGAGACGAAGAGCTGGCCGACCTTCTCCTCCAGGCTCATCCGGGAGATGAGCTGTCGAAGGCGCCTGTCCTCGCCGGCGTGCGCGGTGCTCTGCCCGACCGTCAGGGCGACGGTGACGCCGGCGGTGGCGGCGAGAACCGTTCGTCTGGAGGGTGCGGCAGCGGTGTTTCCTGCGCCTGGCGTGCTGGTGTGGTGCACGTGCGCTCCTTCCGGAGGAGATCGCTGAAGGAAACTTCCAAAGAGCCACCAATATCCGGGAAGTTTCTGCCGGTCAAGGGGACGCACAGCCCTGCCCACGGAGGGGCCGCCATCGGCGCATGGAGGGGGGCGCGCCGATGACGGCGGGCCGCCGACCGGGTTGCGCCGGAGAGGGTGGTCGCAACACGGGGACCCATCCGGCGGCCGTGCGCGTCGGACGGGCGACGCGCGGGACGGGTTCCCCCTGCGGGAGGCCGGCCTGGGGTGGACCCCGGGCGCCGGCGCGCGCAGGCCCGGCGCTCCGCCGACCGCGGCCGGCGGCACATGTGCACGCGGTGACACGGGAGTTGACCGGCCGCCGTTCGAGCACGTCACGACCAGGGCGTCCCGTCTCTGGCCAGGGCCGGCGTGCCAAGGCCGTTGGCCCCAGGGCCTACCGGTCCGACACCCCCGGCCAGTGGGCCTGCAACGTCCGCACCGTCTCCGCGATCGCCGGTCGGCGGGCCGCGCCCTCGCGCCAGAGGGCGTAGAGGTGGCGGACCGGGAGGGGGTCCAGGGGGACCTCCACCACGCCCTGCGGGAGCGGGCCCCGGCCCAGGCGGGGGATGAGGGCCACGCCCAGGCCCGCCGCGACCAGGGCCACCAGCGTCGGGTTCTCCTCCGCCGTGTGGACGATGTCCGGCTCGTGACCGACCGAGCGCAGGGTGCGGAGCAGCCAGTCGTGGCAGACCCGGCCGGGCGGCTGGCAGACCCAGCGCTCGTTGCCCAACTCCTCCCGCCGCACGGCCTTTCGGGTCGCGAAGAGGTGGTCCTCAGGGACCAGCAGGTCGCACAGGTCGTCGCCGATCGCCGCCTGTTCCACGCCCGCCGGGGCGGGCAGCGGCGCGATGTCCCAGTCGTGGGCGACCGCGAGGTCGATCGCGCCCTTCGCGACCAGGTCGACCGACAGATGGGGGTCGACCTCGGTCAGCCGGGCGTCCAGGGCAGGGTGGCGCTTGGCGAGATCGGCGAGGACCGGCGGCAGCAGCCCTCGCGCCGCCGACGGGAACGCCGCCACGGTCAGGCGGCCGGCCGGCAGCCCGCGCCGCTCCTCCAGGTCCGTTTCCGCCCGCTCCACGATCGCCAGCAACTCCGCCGCCGTCGCGACGAGTTGGTGTGCCTCGTCGGTCAGGCGCACCCCCCGCCCCTCCCGCTCCAGCAGTACCGTCCGCGTCTCCCGCTCCAGCTTGGCGATCTGCTGGGACACGGCCGACGGGGTGTAGCCGAGTGCGACGGCGGCGGCTCCGACCGTGCCGTGCACGGAGACGGCGTGCAGGGCCCGCAGCCGCTGGAGGTCGAGCATGACCCACCCCTCCATCGATTAGCTTTGCTTCATCCAATCATGCAGCAAGCATCGCTGGTGCTACATCGTCGGCCCGGGTGATCCTCGACGTATGCGACCCGCCCACGTCCTTCTCGCCGTCCTTGTCGCCGCCGTCTGGGGCGTCAACTTCACCGTCATCGAGATCGGCCTCGACCACTTCCCGCCCCTCCTCTTCTCCGCCCTGCGCTTCCTTGTGGCGGCGGTCCCCGCCGTCTTCCTCGTGGGCCGCCCGAAGGTGGCCTGGAAGTGGATCGTGGCGGTGGGACTGGTCCTGGGAGTGGCGAAGTTCGGGCTGCTGTTCGTGGGGATGGACGCCGGGATGCCGGCCGGTCTGTCGTCGCTGGTGCTCCAGGTGCAGGCGGTGTTCACCGCTCTGATCGCCTTCCTGGTCCTGGGCGAACGGCCCACCGCCATCAGGACGTCGGGCATGCTCGTCGCGCTCGCGGGCATCGGCGTCGCCGCCGTCGACGAGGGCACCTCCGGCCCTCTGACCGCCTTCGTCCTCGTCATCGCGGCCGCCGCCTGCTGGGGCGCCTCCAACGTCCTCACCCGCAAGGCCGCCGCCCCGGAGGCCCTCAACTTCATGGTGTGGGTGAGCACCGTCCCCGTCCTGCCCCTCCTCGCCCTGTCCCTCCTCCTGGAGGGCCCCACGCGGGACTACGACGCCCTGCGCGCGCTCGACTGGCAGGGCGCCGGCACCGTCGTCTACGTCGCCTGGATCACCACGGTGTTCGGCTTCGGCGCCTGGGGCTGGCTGCTGCGCCGTCATCCGGCCTCCACCGTCGCGCCCTTCTCGCTGCTGGTGCCGGCCTTCGGGATGACGTCGGCGGCGGTGTTCCTCGGCGAGTCGATGACACCACTGCGTTGGTGCGCGGCGGCGCTGCTGGTGGGCGGAGTGGCCCTCACGTCGGTTACGCCCCGGCGATCTTTGGCGGTCCATCCCGTGGACGACGCGGCGCGCCGGGTGGACGTGGGCCGATCATGAGGGCATGCCCGTAGTCGACATCCCCGGTTCCAAGTCCCTCACCGCCCGCGCCCTGTTCCTCGCGGCGGCGGCCGACGGCGTCACCACCCTGCGCCGGCCGCTCCGGTCGGACGACACCGAGGGCTTCGCCGAAGGCCTCACCCGGCTCGGCTACCGGGTGGGCCGCACTCCGGACATCTGGCAGATCGACGGCCGGCCGCAGGGCCCTCCGGCCACCGAGGCCGACGTCTTCTGCCGCGACGGCGCGACCACGGCCCGCTTCCTGCCCGCGCTGGCCGCCACCGGCCACGGCACCTACCGCTTCGACGCCTCACCCCAGATGCGCCGCCGCCCCCTGCTGCCCCTCACCCGGGCCCTGCGCGACCTCGGCGTCGACCTGCGCCACGAGGAGGCGGAGGGCCACCACCCGCTGACCGTCCGGGCGGCGGGCGTCGAGGGCGGCGAGGTGACGCTGGACGCCGGTCAGTCCTCCCAGTACCTGACGGCCCTGCTCCTGCTGGGCCCGCTGACCCGGCGCGGACTGCGCATCGAGGTCACCGACCTGGTCTCCGCCCCGTACGTCGGGATGACGCTCGCGATGATGCGGGCGTTCGGGGTGGAGGTGCGCCGGGAGGGCGATGTCTTCGTCGTCCCGTCCGGCGGCTATCGCGCCACGACGTACGCGATCGAACCGGACGCCTCCACGGCCGGCTGCTTCTTCGCCGCCGCCGCGCTGACCGGCGGTGAGGTGACGGTCCCCGGGCTGGGCACGGGGGCACTCCAGGGTGACCTGGCCTTCGTGGACGTACTGCGGCGGATGGGCGCGCAGGTGGAGGTCGGCGCGGACCGCACCACGGTCCGGGGCACGGGCCGCCTCGACGGCCTCACGGTCACCATGCGGGACATCTCCGACACCATGCCCACCCTGGCGGCGATCGCCCCCTTCGCCTCGGGGCCGGTGCGCATCGAGGACGTGGCCAACACCCGCGTGAAGGAGTGCGACCGCCTGGAGGCGTGCGCGGAGAACCTGCGGAGGCTGGGGATCGAGGTCGCCACCGGCCCGGACTGGATCGAGATCCGGCCGGGCCGGCCGGAGCCCGCCGACATCAAGACCTACGGCGACCACCGCATCGTGATGTCCTTCGCGGTGACCGGCCTGCGGGTGCCGGGGATCACGTACGACGACCCGGACTGCGTACGGAAGACCTTCCCCGGCTTCCACGAGGCGTTCGCCGCCCTGCGCGACCGCCTGCCCGGCTGACCGCGCCGTGGGCCGACGCGGCGGCCGCGCAGGGCCGTTCAGGCCGAGTCGTTGAGCAGGCGTGCCAGGTGGTCGCGGCCCGCGTCCAGCAGGCCGGGCAGCGGGGCCGCGTCCTCGTGCCAGCGCTTCTCGTACTCCCAGCACAGCCAGCCGTCCCAGCCCTGCCGTGAGAGCAGCTCCACGGTCTCGGCGATCGGGAGCACTCCGGCGCCCAGTGGGAGCGGGGCCGTGTCCTCGACGGAGGCGATGTCCTTGACCTGGACGTAGCCGAGGTGCGGGGAGAGGGCCGCGTACGTCTCCGAGGGCTGCTCGCCGCCCAGCCAGGTGTGCATCGTGTCCCACAGGGCGCCCACCTGACGGTGGCCGACCAGGCCCAGGATCCGCATCGCGTCGGCGCCCGTGCGGTGCGAGTCATGGGTTTCGAGAAGGATGCGCACCCCCACGTCGCCCGCGTGCTCGGCCGCCGTGCCCAGGCGGCGCGCGGCGATCGCGTCGGCCTCCTCGGGACTCTGCTCCGCCGTGCCGCCGGGGAAGACCCGGACGTACGGTGCGCCCAGGTCACGGGCCAGGTCGAGGAGGGCGCGCAGCTCGGCGACGACGGGCTCGTCGTCACCCGGCGCGGCCACGCGCGTGTACCCGGCGACCCCGAGCAGCGTGATGCCGGACGCCTTGAACTCGGCGGCGGTATCCGTCCGTTCGGCGGCCCCGATGCCGGGATGCACCGGCTCCTCGGGGTGTGCGCGCAGCTCCACACCGTGGTAGCCGTGCTCGGTCGCGAGTCGGAGGACGTCCGGCACAGGGAGGCCGGGGACACCGAGGGTGGAGAACGCCAGCTTCATGCTTCCAGCTTCGTACACCTAAGCCCTTCCCGTCACTCCGGTGTCGCCGGCCCGTGGCGCGCGGGCCGCCGTCACTCCCTTGGTGCGCGCAGGTCCAGGCGCCAGTCCTGGCCGACCAGGTCCTTGCCGAACGAGCGGTGCGGCTTCTCGGCGACCAGCACGAAACCGTGCCGCTGGTAGACGCGGCGGGCGGCGGTCAGTACGTCGTTCGTCCACAGGACCAGGTCGCGGTAGCCCACCCCGCGCGCGAAGCCGACGACCGACCGCACCAGCCGGTCGCCGATGCCGAGACCGCGCGCGTCCGGCTCGACCAGGAGCAGCCGCAGCCGGGCGGTGGCCGGCGCCTCGTCCCGTACGCACATCACGCACCCCACCGGACGCCCGTCCAGCTCGGCGATCCACACCCGCTCCAGGTGCGGATCGTGGTCCTCCGCGAAGTCCGCGACGATCCGGGCGACCAGCCCCTCGTAGTCGGTGTTCCAGCCGTGCTCGGCGGCGTACAGCGCGGCGTTGCGCTGCACGATCCAGCCGAGGTCACCGGAGCCGGGCTCGCGCAGCACCACGTCCTCGGGGCGCGGTGTCCGGCCGGTGCCCAGGATGGCGCGCACCGTCCCCAGCGCCTCGGCGAGCCGCCCCCGCTCCTCGGGCGGCACACCGGCCAGCAGCGCCCCGACCGTCTGCCGTGCCCGCTCGTCGAGCAGGCCCGCGGCCTCCCGGCCGCGCGCGGTGAGGGTGATACGCCGACGGCGCGGATCCCGCTCCGAGGGCGCCCGCTCGATCAGCCCGTCCTGCTCGAACCTGTTCAGGATCCGGCTCAGATAACCGGCGTCCAGGTGGAGTTGGGTGCGCAGGTCGGCGGCGTCCGTACGCGTCGAGTGCGCGAGCTCGTACAGGACGCGGGACTCGGTGAGGGTGTAGGGCGCGTACAGGTGGCGGCCGTAGTCGAGGGCGCCGATGAGATGGGTGTAGAAGCGGTTGAAGGAGCGGATGTCCTGGACGGTCATGATCGGCCCCGGTCCGGGAGGGGCGGCCCGGTCGGCCGACCCGGATGGTTGACTCGGTCAGAGATGTCGCCGGGTCGAGCCTAGGCCGCCCTCCCCTTTCCCGTCCATGCCCCGGCGGCTACTGCCCGGCGGCCCGCCGGTAGACGCACACCTGGGCGCCCGCGTCCGAGGCGGTCGTGGAGACCAGCTCGAACGTGGTCTTCGTACCGCCGTCCGGGAAGATCGACTTTCCGCCGCCGAGCACCACCGGCATGACGATCAGCCGCAGCTCGTCCACCAGGCCCTCGCCCAGCAGCGTACGGGCGAGCGTCGGGCTGCCCATGACCAGCAGGTTCCCGCCCTCGGACGCGCTGAGCCCGCGCAGCTCGGCGACGGCCCCGGCGGCCGGGACGAGCAGGGTGTTGTCCCAGGCCTTGGTGTCGGCGTCACCGAGGGTGCCGCTGACGACGTACTTGCGGACGGAGTTCATCCGGTCGGCGAACGGGTCCCCCGCCCGCTCCGGCCACGCCCCGGCCATCGTCTGCCAGGTCCGTCGCCCGAACAGCAGGGCGTCGGCCCCCTCCAGCGCCGCGTCGAAGGCCCCGCCGACGATCTCCGGGTCGAAGAAGGGGTGCGTCCACCCGCCGTGGGCGAACCCGCCGTCGGTGTCCTCCTGGGGGCCGCCGGGCGCCTGGACGACGCCGTCGAGGCTGATGAACTCACTGATGACGATGGGCATGGGTGGCTCCTGCTGTCCGGGTCGGTCGGGGACGGAACTGCACTGAAGACCGCGGACCGGCCCGGAACTCATCGCCCGTGGGGCGATCAGTCCGGTTCACCCGACGACGGGCGGCCGCCCCTGCGTCCACACGGGCCGCACCGCCATCCGGCTGAACCGCCAGCCGTCCGGCGTACGCCGCGCCTCGGCGTCGAACCGCCCCCCGACGGTGAACAGGGCCCCGTCCTCGTGGACATGGGTCATATGGGCGTTCCAGGAGACGTCGGCCCGGTCGCCCTCGGCGTCGACGAGGATCCCGGACGCCATGTGCTGCGTCCGCACGAACCGCTCGACCGCCTCCGCCGCGAGCCGCTCGACCGCAGCGAGGCCCTCGGCGGCGCCGACGGGTGTCTCCATCCGTACGTCCTCGGTGGCGAGGGCGCCCATCGTGCCCGGTACGAACTCGCGGGCGTCGAGGGCCCGGAAGAGGCGGTGGACGAGGACGGGGACGAGGGTGTGGACGTCCTGGGACGCGTGGTGATCGCTCATGCGACGAGCGTCGTACGTCAACCGCGCTTGAGGTCAAGCGCGGGCCGCCGGCCCTCTCGCGGCCGACGCGGCCCGGTGGCGGGAGCGCGCGGATTGCTGCTGTCTGTACGAAGGAAGGGCAGAGGTCCGGGCGACGGGGGACGGACGTCTGCGCGAAGGAGGACAGGCAGAGAGCGAGGAACGATGCGGCAGAAGCACGAGCGCCTCGGGACACCCCGGGCCGCCGGGATCGCCGGGGTCCTGTTCGCGCTCCTGATGGCCGCGGCGATCGTCCTGGTGCGCCTCGCCCTGCCCGGCGGGGCCGGCGGCACCGAGGTCACCGTCGACGCCGGGCAGCGCAGCGCCGTACAGACGGCGCTGGCGCTCCTGCCGTTCGCCGGGATCGCCTTCCTGTGGTTCATGGGAGCGCTGCGCGAGCAGGCGGGTGCCGGGGAGGACCGGTTCGTGTCCACCGTGTTCCTGGGCAGCGGACTGGTCTTCGTCGCCATGCTGTTCGGCAGCGGGGCGGCGGCCGGGACCGTGCTCGACGACCCGCAGCAGCACTCGACGTTCGGCCGCCACTTCGCCTACACCCTGCTGACCACGTACGGGCTGCGCATGGCGGCGGTCTTCATCTTCACGACCTCGACCATCGGCCACCGGCTCGGCGTCCTTCCGCGCCCCCTCGTCGTCCTCGGCTATCTCGTCGGCCTGGTGCTGCTCGTGGTGGGGGCGAACCTGCCCTGGTCCGAACTGGTCTTCCCGGCCTGGGCGCTGATCGTCAGCCTGAACGTCCTGTGGGGCAGGCGGCCCGCGGGCTGACACCTGTGCCGGGCCCTGAGCAGGGGGCGGAGTTCACTCCGACGGACCACTCCTCGTCGCCGTACCCCGCCGACGCGCCGAGGATGGGGGCACGGGGGCCGGGCCGTTGGAGAGGACCAATCCCTTGGTGAGGCTTGTCGTCGACCTGAACCGCTGTCAGGGATACGCCCAGTGCGCGTTCCTCGCACCCGAAGTCTTCGTCATGCACGGCGAGGAGGGGCTGCTCTACCACCCCGAGGCAGACGAGGCGCAGCGCGACAAACTCGCGCAGGCCGCAGCCGCCTGCCCCGTCCAGGCCATCCTCGTCGACGAGGTGGACGTACCCGTCGGGGCGGTCTCCGATGAACGCTGACGGATCCCTGGAAAGACTCAGACGCGACGGCCGCATCGTCGTCGTCGGCGCCTCGCTGGCGGGCCTGCGCGGCGCCGAGACCCTGCGCGAGAAGGGCTTCACCGGCTCCCTGACGATCATCGGTGACGAGCCCTACGAGCCGTACGACCGGCCCCCGCTGTCCAAGCAGGTGCTGCTGGGCCTGACCACCGCCGAGCGCACCGCACTGCCCAGGCGCCGGGACCTCGACGCGACCTGGCGGCTCGGCGTCCCGGCCACCGGCCTGGACATGGCCGCCCGGCGGGTACGGCTGGGCGACGGCGACGAGGTGCCGTACGACCGGCTGCTGATCACCACCGGGGTGCGGGCGCGGCCGTGGCCCCACCAGGCCGAGGCGGAACTCGACGGTGTCTTCGTGCTGCGCACCCGCGACGACGCCGCCCGGCTGGAGCGGCGGCTCGCCGAGGGCCCCAAGCGGGTCTTCGTGATCGGCGCCGGGTTCACCGGCTCGGAGATCGCCTCCGCCTGCCGCGAACGCGGCATCACCGTCACCGTCGCCGAGCGCGCCGGGGCGCCGCTGGTCGGCGCGCTCGGCGGAGTGGTCGGCGCGGTCGCCGCCGACCTCCAGCAGGAACACGGCGTGGACCTGCGGTGCGGGGTCATGGTGACCGCGCTGGAGGGCGACGCCTCGTGCCGGGTGCGGGCCGCGCACCTGTCCGACGGGTCCACCGTCGAGACCGACCTCGTGATCGTCTCCCTCGGCGCCACCCGCAACACCGAGTGGCTCGCCGGGTCCGGACTCGGGGCGGGCCCGCGCGGCATCGCCTGCGACGCCGGGTGCCGTGCCTTCGACGTCCGCGGCATCGTGACCGACGACATCTACGTCGCCGGCGACGTGGCGCGGTCCCCGCACGCCCTGTTCGGCTACCAGTTCCTGTCCCTCGAGCACTGGGGCAACGCCGTCCGCCAGGCCGAGATCGCGGCGCACAACATGCTCAGCGAGAGCGCCGACCGGCTGCCCCACCTGTGGGTGCCGGCCTTCTGGTCCTCGCAGTTCGGCGTGAACATCAAGTCGGTCGGGGTGCCGTCGCTGGGCACGGAGATCCTCATCTCGCAGGGCTCGCTCGCCGATCGGCGGTTCGTCGGTGTCTACGGCTACCAGGGGCGCGTCATCGGCGCGGTCGCCTTCGACCACGCCCGGTGGCTGCCGTTCTACCAGGAGCTGATCGAGACCACCGCCCCCTTCCCGCCGCCGTTCCCCACGGTCGGCCGGAGCCCGGGACAGCGTCCGATGGACGCGGACTTCCCCGACCCGTCGGTGCCCACGCACGGTCCCACGGTGACCCTCAGCGGATACTCGCCGGCCGACCGCCGGATCACGTTCACCCCCGCGCACTGACCCGCCCGGCCACGAGGACGCACGATGACGCCATCTCCGCTGCATCAGATCCTGGACTACTCCAACCGCGCCAACCCGTACCCCATCTACGAGGAGTTGCGGAAGACGCCGGTCCTCCACCAGGACGACGGGCCCTACGTCGTCAGCACCTACTACGAGATCCGCAGCCTCCTGCACGACCCCCGCATCAGCTCCGACGCCCGCAACCTGGGCTCGGCGGCGCACGACCCGCTGGCCGAGTCGTCGTCCGAGCAGGGGGACGGGGCGCTGCCGCCGAGCTTTCTGCGGCTCGACCCGCCCGAGCACGACCGGCTGCGGCGGATGACGAACCGGCCCTTCGGCCCGCCGCACTCCCCGCACCGGGTCGACGGTATGCGCGAGGAACTGCACGGCATCGTCTCCGGCCTCGTCGACGGCATCGCCGACCCCGGACGGATCGACCTGGTGGAGGACTTCTCGTACCCGTTCCCGGTGACCGTGATCTGCCGGCTCCTCGGCGTGCCGCGCGAGGACGAGCCGCGCTTCCACGGCTGGGCGGACACCATCGCCGCGAGCCTGGACCCCGATCCGGACGCGGACCCCGGCGAGCGCGGCAAGACGTCGCACGAGGCCCGTATGCAGCTCGGCATGTACCTGGCCGGCCTGGCCGAGGAGCGTCGCAAGCACCCCAGGAACGACATGATCTCCGCGCTGGCGTCGGCCGACGGCCCGGACGGCGCGATGACCACGATGGAGCTGCTCAGCACCGCGGCGCTGCTGCTGATCGCGGGGCACGAGACCACCGTCAACCTCGTCACCAACGGCATGCTGACCCTGCTGCGCAATCCGGACGTCCTGCGGCGGCTGCGGGCCGAGCCGCGGCTCGCCGTGCCCGTCGTCGAGGAGCTGCTGCGCTTCGAGCCGCCCGTGCAGCTGGTGCCGCAGCGCACGACCCTCGCCGACATCGAGATCCGCGGCGTCACCATTCCCAAGGGCGCCTCCCTCTGGCTGGTGCTCGCGTCCGGCAACCGCGACCCGCAGCGGTTCGAGGATCCGGACCGCTTCGACCCGGACCGCGGGGACATCCAGCACCTCGGGTTCGGCAGCGGCATCCACAGCTGCTTCGGCGCACCACTGGCCCGTCTGGAGGCCCAGCTGGCCCTTGCCGAACTGGCCCGCCGCCTGGAGAACCCCCGCCTGCTGGAGGACCCGCCCCCGTACCGCCGGAACGCCGTACTGCGCGGCCCCCGGCACCTGTCCATCGCCTGCGACGGGATCCGCCCCTGAGGGCGAGCAGGAGGCGCGGCCGCACCTACGGATGCGGACAGCCCCGGTCGCGGCCGTCCCTACGGAGTCGACCCGTGCCCCTCGGCGCGCCCTGTACGGGGAGGCGCGGTACGTGCCTCAGGCCTGAACCCCGGCCCTCACCCCCGCGGCGCCCCCGTCGACCCCCGCACCATCAATTCCCCCCGCACCGTGGCGATCCCGCCCGGTGGTGGCTCCTCGCGGCCCATGGCGATCCGTCCCGCGCGTGCCCCCGCCTCCGCCAGCGGCAGCCGTACCGTCGTGAGAGCGGGCACGGCGTCGATGCTGAACGGCAGGTCGTCGAACCCGGCGACCGAGACGTCGTCCGGTATCCGCCGTCCCGTCTCCCGCAGCGCGGCGCACGCCCCCAGCGCGACGGAGTCGTTCGCGGCGACCACGGCCGTGAGGGACGGATCGCGGCGCAGCAGCTCCAGCGTGGCCTCGTAGCCGGACCGGCGGTCGTAGCGACCGTGGACGGTCCAGCGCGGGTCCTCCGGGATTCCCGCCGCCTCCAGCGCGGCCCGGTGCCCCTCCAGCCGGTGCCGGGTCGTGGTCCGCTCCTCCGGGCCGGCGATGTAGCCGAGCCGGCGGTGCCCCAGGCCGATCAGATGCTCCGTCAACTGCCGTCCACCGCCGCGGTTCTCGAAGGTCAGCGCCACCGCCTGGGTCTCCGGCGCGGGCGGCCGCCCGCACAGCACGACCCGCGTCCCGGCCTCGGTCAGCCTGCGCAGTTTCGCCGACACCGCCGCCACATGTGCGGCGTCCTCCACCGCGCCACCGGTGAGCACGACAGCGGCGGCGCGCTGCCGCTGCAGCAGGGTCAGATACGTCAGCTCGCGCTCGGGGGAGCCGCCCGTGTTGCAGACGACCGCGAGCCGCTCCCCGCCGGCTCTGCCGCCCGGCCCGCCGATCTCCGACTGGATGGCGCTCGCCATGATTCCGAAGAACGGGTCGGCGATGTCGTTGACCAGGATGCCGACCAGGTCGGAGGTGGCCGCGGCGAGCGCGCTGGCGGGGCCGTTGAGGACGTAGTCCAGCTCGTCGACCGCCTTGAGCACCCGCTCGCGGGTGGATGCGGCCACCGGGTAGTTCCCGTTCAGCACGCGCGACACCGTCGCGGGCGAGACCTGGGCGCGGGCAGCCACGTCCGCCAGGGTCACCGTCATCTCGTCGTCCTCCGGTAGCGCAGCCTGTGATTCTCCGCGTTGACCATACGGCCACCGCCTCGAGTTGTTCGCCCCCTCGAACAACTCAAGACGGTCACACCCTTGTCCGGACCCCTGCTCAGAGGCTAGCTTCTCCGTGTAGAAAGCGCTTGCTGTATCGCTCACTGCCCACTAGTCACAGCGAGAGGGAACCACGTGAACCGCAAGACGGTGCGCATCGCCATGAACGGCGTGACCGGGCGCATGGGCTATCGCCAGCACCTCGTCCGCTCCCTCCTGGCCCTCCGCGAACAAGGCGGTCTCGACCTCGGCGACGGCACCGTGCTGTGGCCCGAGCCCGTCCTCGTCGGCCGCCGCGAGCGCGCCCTGCGGGCGCTGGCCGATCGGCACGGCCTGGAGCACATCTCCACGGACGTCGACGCGGTCCTCGCCGACCCGGCCGTCGACATCTACTTCGACGCCCAGGTCACCTCCGCCCGCGAGGAGGCCCTCCGGAAGGCGATCGCGGCCGGCAAGCACGTCTACACCGAGAAACCGACGGCCACCGGACTCGCCGGCGCCCTCGAACTGGCCCGCCTCGCCAAGGGCGCCGGCATCAAGCACGGCGTCGTCCAGGACAAGCTGTTCCTGCCCGGGCTGCTCAAGCTGAAGCGGCTCGTCGACGGCGGCTTCTTCGGCCGCGTGCTGTCCGTCCGCGGCGAGTTCGGCTACTGGGTCTTCGAGGGTGACTGGCAGTCCGCCCAGCGCCCGTCCTGGAACTACCGCACGGAGGACGGCGGCGGCATCGTCGTCGACATGTTCCCACACTGGGAGTACGTCCTGCACGAGCTCTTCGGCCGGGTGACCTCCGTGCAGGCCGTCGCCACCACCCACATCCCGCAGCGCTTCGACGAGAACGGCAAGCCCTACGACGCCACCGCCGACGACGCCGCGTACGGCATCTTCGAACTCGACGGCGGCGCCATCGCCCAGATCAACTCCTCCTGGACCGTGCGCGTCAACCGCGACGAACTGGTCGAGTTCCAGGTGGACGGCACGGAGGGCTCGGCGGTCGCGGGCCTGCGCGACTGCCGCGTCCAGCACCGCGCCGCCACCCCCATGCCGGTCTGGAACCCGGACCTCCCGGCCACCTACGCCTTCCGCGACCAGTGGCAGGAGGTGCCGGACAACGCCGAGTTCGAGAACGGGTTCAAGGCCCAGTGGGAACTGTTCCTGCGCCACGTCTACGCCGGCGCCCCCTACCACTGGGACCTGCTCGCCGGCGCCCGCGGCGTCCAGCTCGCCGAACTGGGCCTGAGGTCCTCGGCAGAGGGCCGCCGTATCGACGTACCGGAGATCACGCTGTGACGATCCGACTCCCTGACGCGCACGGGGACCTGCGGACCTACGAGCCCCGCTCCGAACCCCTGGCCCTCACTCCCGGCGCGGGCCCCTCCTCCCGTACGGTCCTCGCCGCCGCACACGTCGTCGCCGACCCGTTCGCCGACGCCACCCCGGACTCGCCCGCCGCGATCGACTGGGACGCCACGCTCGCCTTCCGCCGCCATCTGTGGTCGCACGGGCTGGGCGTCGCCGAGGCGATGGACACCGCCCAGCGGGGCATGGGCCTGGACTGGGCGGGCGCGGCGGAGCTGATCCGCAGGTCGGCGGCGGAGGCGAAGGCGGTCGGTGGCCGTATCGCCTGCGGAGTGGGGACGGACCAGATCACCTCAGGCACCCTCGCGGAGGTCCGCGCCGCCTACGAGGAGCAGCTCGCGCTGGTCGAGCGGTCCGGCGCCCAGCCGATCCTCATGGCCTCGCGTGCACTCGCGGCCGCCGCGACCGGCCCCGAGGACTACCTGGAGGTCTACGGTCACCTGCTGCGCCAGTCCGCCGAGCCGGTGATCCTGCACTGGCTGGGCCCGATGTTCGACCCGGCGCTGACGGGCTACTGGGGGTCGGAGGACCTCGACGCGGCCACCGGCACGCTCCTGGACGTGATCGCCGCCCACCCCGGCAAGGTCGACGGCATCAAGGTCTCCCTGCTCGACGCCCGGCGCGAGATCGACCTGCGCCGGCGGCTCCCGAAGGGCGTCCGCTGCTACACCGGCGACGACTTCCACTACCCCGAGCTGATCGCGGGCGACGAGCGCGGCTTCAGCCATGCCCTTCTCGGCATCTTCGACCCGCTCGGCCCGCTGGCGGCGGAGGCGGTACGCGTCCTGGACACCGGGGACGTGACGGGCTTCCGCGGCCTGCTCGACCCCACCGTCGAACTGTCCCGCCACCTCTTCCAGGCACCGACCCGCTTCTACAAGACCGGCGTGGTCCTGCTGGCCTGGCTGGCCGGCCACCAGTCGCACTTCACGATGGTCGGCGGACTCCAGTCGGCCCGCTCCCTCCCGCACCTCGCCCGCGCCTACGAACTCGCGGACGGGTTGGGCCTGTTCCCCGACCCGAAGCGGGCTCAGGAGCGGATGAGGACCCTGCTCGCGCTGTACGGGGTGACGCAGTGAGCACCGCAATGGAGCGTTTCAGCATCAACCAGATGACCGTGAAGCAGCTGGCCCTGCCCGAACTTGTCTCGGCCTGCCTGGAGTTGGGGGTCCCGGGTGTGGGCCTGTGGCGCGAGCCGGTCCAGTCGTACGGCGTGGAGGCGACCGCCAAGCTGGTCCGAGGGGCGGGCCTGACGGTCACGACACTGTGCCGCGGCGGCTTCTTCACCGCGATCGACCCCCAGGAGCGGGCCTGCGCTCTCGCCGACAACCGCCGCGCGATCGACGAGGCGGCCACGCTCGGCACGGACACGCTGGTCCTGGTCTCGGGCGGCCTGCCGCCGGGCTCCAAGGACCTGCGCGGCGCACGGGAACGCGTCGCGGACGCGCTCGCGGAACTCGGCCCGTACGCGCAACGGCACGGAGTCCGCCTCGCGATCGAGCCGCTCCACCCGATGTACGCCTCCGACCGCTGCGTGGTCTCGACCCTCACGCAGGCCCTCGACCTCGCGGAACGCTTCCCCGCGCACCAGGTCGGCGTCGCGGTGGACACGTATCACATCTGGTGGGACGACGCGGCGCCGCGACAGATCGCCCGCGCGGGCGCCGGCGGCCGCATCCACACCTTCCAACTCGCCGACTGGACCACCCCGTTGCCTGAGGGCGTCCTCACCGGCCGCGGCCAGATCGGCGAGGGCTCGATCGACATGCGGGAGTGGAAGGGCTACGTCGAGGCCGCCGGGTACACCGGACCGATCGAGGTCGAACTCTTCAACGAGGCCCTGTGGGCCCGGGACGGCCGTGAGGTACTGGCGGAGACCGCGACGAGGTTCGCACGCGAGGTGATGCCGTGAACGCGTGCGTGCGGGGCTGACCCGATCCGCACTCGCGGGACCCCGGCCGGCCCGGAGCCTGGGGCCAGGGCCGGTTCGGGGCCGTCCGGGGGTCAGCTGAGCGCGGCTGTGAACATGCCGGGCTCGTAGGAGCCGCCCCGCTGGTGCACGATCACCGCGAGCCGGTTGGCCGCGTTGATCAGGGCGACCAGGGCGACCAGCGCCGCGATCTGGTCGTCGTCGTAGTGCTTGCGCACCCGGTCCCACGTCTCGTCTGACACGCCGGGGCCGGCGTCGGCGAGGCGGGTGCCCTCCTCGGCGAGCGCCAGCGCGGCCTGCTCGGCCTCGGTGAACACGGTGGACTCCCGCCAGGCGGCGACGAGGTTCAGCCGGACGGCGCTCTCACCCGCCGCCGCGGCCTCCTTGGTGTGCATGTCGATGCACCAGCCGCAGCCGTTGATCTGGCTGGCGCGCAACGACACCAGCTCCTGCGTGGCCGGCGGCAGCGCAGACTGGTGGATGACAAGGCCGGCGTTGGCGAACCTCTTGGCGAACTTGGCGCCGAGCTCGTTCTCGAACAGGTTGAATCGGGCGTCCATGACTGCGTCCTCACTCACTCGCGGCGTCGCACTGACGAACACGAGATGCCGGCGGACGGATCCCTGTGACGCCGCGATGGTGTGACGTGAGCCACCGCGCGGCGATGTCACAGACCCGCGGGCACCGGCGTCCTGTGCGCGTGGCACTTCGAGGAGCGAAGAGGCGGGAGCAGCGGATGAACGGCGAGGGCAGCGAGCGCACGCGGGTCACGGCCGGGCGGCACGCCGGCGGCGGACGCGTGGACCCGGCCACCGAGGCGTTCGTCGCCCACCGCAACCTGCTGTTCACGGTCGCCTACGAGATGCTCGGCTCGGCCGCCGACGCCGAGGACGTCCTTCAGGAGACCTGGCTGCGGTGGGCCGGCGTCGATCTCGGCACCGTGCGGGACCGGCGCGCGTACCTGGTCCGGATCACCACCCGCCAGTCACTGAGCCGGCTGCGGACCCTCGGCCGCCGCAAGGAGTCCTACGTCGGCTCCTGGCTGCCCGAGCCGCTGCTGACCACCCCGGACGTGGCCGAGGACGTCGAACTGGCCGACAGCGTCTCCATGGCGATGCTGCTGGTGCTGGAGACGCTGACACCCACCGAGCGGGCGGTGTTCGTGCTGCGCGAGGTCTTCGACCTCGGATACGACGAGATCGCCGAAGCCGTCGACAAGATGCCTGCCACCGTCCGCCAGATCGCCCACCGGGCACGGGCGCACGTCGCGGCACGGCGACCCCGCGGGGTCGTCTCCCCGACCGAGACCCGGGAGGCGCTCGACGCGTTCCGGCGGGCGGTGGAGACCGGTGATCTGCAGAGCCTGCTCGACATCCTCGCGCCGGACGTCGTCCTCATGGGCGACGGCGGCGGGGTCAAGCAGGCGATCCTGCGGCCCGTCGTCGGGGCCGACAAGGTGGCCCGCCTGATGATCGGCGGGCTGAGCAGGGTCCCGGGCCCGGCGCGGCTGCGGCCGACGGAGGTCAACGGCCGTCCGGCGCTGTTCCTCCAGCTCGACGGTGAGCTGGACACCGTCGTGGCGGTGCGCATCGACGACGGCCTCATCACCGGGCTCTACGCCGTGCGCAACCCCGAGAAACTCTCGCGCATGGACCGGGAAACCATCCTGCGCCGCTGAAGCCGGGGCTCCACGGACACGCTTGCGGAAAATCCGGCAAGAAATTCCCGCCGCGGGACGCAACCCTCCCCGGCCACCGGGGGTCGTACTTGGAGTCAGAGCTTCCGTGGGGGGAATCTGGGGGGATCCGGGGGGATCCGGGGGGATCGCGGGGGGTTCTGACGGGAGGGGAAAGCCGAGGGGGCCGGTCCGTCGACCGGCCCCCTCCACGCGTGCCCACGAGCCGGCAGGACTCACAGGACTCAGAAGAACACCCCGCAGCGCAGCAGCACGTTCGCGTACGGCGTCGCCTCCCCGGTGCGTACGACCAGCCGCGCGCCCCCCGACAGCTCCTTGAGCCGCTCGTGGGGTACGAGGCCGAGCTCCGGGAAGCACCCGTCCAGCAGCGCGGCCACCGCCGGATTGGCCCCCCGTACCTCCGTCGCCGCCGTCGCGCCTTCCACGACCAGCTCGGCCAGCAGCCCGTCCAGCACGTCGGCGAACGAGGGCACCCCGGCCCGGAAGGCCAGGTCGACGACGCGCGGACCGGCCGGTATCGGCATCCCGGCGTCGCACACCAGCACCCCGTCCCCGTGCCCCAACTCGGCCAGCGCACCGGCGAGGTGACGGTTGAGGATCCCTGCCTTCCTCATAGCGCGGCGACCTCTTCCGGCGTCGGGTACGACTCCTGAGCCCCCGCCTTCGTCACGGCCGCCGCCCCCACCCGCGCCGCGTACGCCGCCGCCTCCGCGAGGGTGTCGCCCTGACCCAGCCGCCAGGCCAGCGCCGCCGTGAAGGCGTCGCCCGCGCCGGTGGTGTCGACCGCGTCGACCTTGACCGAGGGCACCTGGGTAACCCCCTGCGCGGAGGCCACCAGCGCACCCTCCGCCCCCAGTGTCACGACCACCGAGCGCGGCCCGCGCGCCAGCAGGATCCGCGCCCAGCCGGCAGGGTCGTCGCCGACCAGGGCGTCCCCGAGGATCACCTTCGCCTCGTGCTCGTTCACGATCAGCGGGTCGCACGCCGCCAGCACCTCCGGCGGGAGCGGTCGCGGCGGCGAGGGGTTCAGCACGAACCGGCTGCCGGGCGCCGTACTGCGCACCGCTTCCACGACCGTCTCCAGCGGGATCTCCAACTGCGCCGAGACGACCCGCGAGGCCTGGAACAGGCTTCCCGCCGCCCGTACGTCGTCGGGCCTGAGCCTTCCGTTCGCCCCCGGCGACACCACGATGCTGTTGTCGCCTGACGGGTCCACGGTGATCAGTGCGACGCCGGTCGGCGCACCGCCGGCCAGCACGCCCACCGTGTCGACCCCGGCCGCCCGCTGCGAGTCGAGCAGCAGCCGACCGTACGCGTCGTCACCGACCCGGGCCAGCAGGGCCGTACGGGCTCCCAGCCGGGCGGCCGCGACCGCCTGGTTGGCGCCCTTGCCGCCCGGGTGGACGGCCAGATCGGACCCGAGCACCGTCTCGCCGGCCGCCGGCCGCCGCTCGACGCCGATCACCAGATCGGCGTTGGCCGACCCGACGACCAGGAGGTCGTAGTCGTACATGAAGGTCTCCCTGATACGCGTACCTGGTAAGTGACGTGAGCCGTCGGCGGGTGCCGGGGTCGGGGCCGACCCCGGCACGCGACCGTCAGCCGCCGAAGCCGGCCACGTTCTCCTTCGTGATCACCTTCACCGGCACCTTCACCGTCGCACTCACCTTCTCGCCCTCGGCCGCCCGCAGGGCGTTGTCCACGGCGATCCGGCCGAGTTCCTTCGGCTGCTGGGCCACAGACGCGTACAGTGTCCCGTTCTCGACCGCCTTCAGCCCGTCCGGCGTGCCGTCGAAACCGACGACCTGGACCGACTTGCCGGCCTTCGAACCCAGAGCCTTGATCGCGCCGAGCGCCATCTCGTCGTTCTCCGCGAACACACCGTCGATGTCGGGGTGCGCCTGGAGCAGGTTCGTCATCACGTCGAGGCCCTTGGTGCGGTCGAAGTCGGCCGGCTGCTTGGCGACCACCTTGATGCCCGGGTAGTCCTTCAGCCCCTCGGCGAAGCCCGCGCCGCGTTCCCGGCTGGCGGAGGTGCCGGCCTGGCCCTGGAGGATCACGATCGTGCCCTGGCCGCCGAGCTTCTCGGCGAGCGCCTTGGCGCCCAGCTCACCGCCCTCGACGTTGTCGGACGCGACGAGCGCGGCCGTCTTCGCCTCGTTGACGCCCCGGTCGACGGCGACGACGGGGATGTCGGCCTTGTTGGCGGCCCGAACCGACGGACCGGCCGCGTCCGAGTCCACCGGGTTGACGACGATCGAGGACACGCCCTCGCTGGTGAAGTTCTGCAACTGGTTGGCCTGTTGCGAGGCGTCGTTCTGCGCGTCGGTGACGGTGAGGTCGACGCCGAGCTTCTTCGCCTCGGCCTCGGCGCCCGCCCGGATCTGCACGAAGAAGGGGTTGTTGAGCGTGGACAGCGACAGCCCGACCTTCTTCTGCGTGCCGGACGAACCGGTGTGCAGCAGCGAGGTCGCCGCGACCACCGCCACCGCGAGCACGGCGGCGAGCAGATAGGTGATCGCCTGCTTGCGCCTGTCGCCGCCCCCACCGGCACCCACCGGCGTCGACCCCGCCTTGCGCCGCACGGTGTCGAGCAGCACGGCCAGCGCGATCACCACACCGATGACCACCTGCTGCCAGAAGGCCGACACGGACAGGAGGTTGAGGCCGTTGCGCAGCACCGCGAGGATCAGCGCGCCGATCAGCGTGCCGGACGCCTTGCCGGTACCGCCCGCGAGCGAGGCGCCGCCGATGACGACGGCCGCGATGGCGTCCAGCTCGTACCCCTGCGCGGCCTGCGGCTGCGCGGAGGACAGCCGGGAGGCGAGCACGATGCCCGCGGCGGCCGCGAACAGCCCGGAGAGCGCGTAGATGGCGAGCTTCTGCTTCTTCACCCGCAGCCCCGACAGCCGGGCCGCCTCCTCGTTGCCGCCGATCGCGTACATGGACCGCCCGAGGTACGTCCGGCCGAGCACGAACGCCGTGATCAGACCCATGACGATCATCACCAGCACGGGCACCGGCAGCCATCCGCCGAGCGTGTCACCGAGGTGCGAGATCGAGTCCGGGAAGGCGATGGGCGAGCCCTGCGAGATGACCAGCGACAGACCGCGCGCCACGGACAGCATGGCGAGCGTCGCGATGAACGGCGGCAGCTTGCCGTACGAGATCAGGAAGCCGTTGACGAGACCACAGGCGATGCCGGTGGCCACCGCGAGGAGGACCGCCAGTACGACGGGCACGCCCTCACTGGTGGCGCTCCACGCCAGCACGGTGGCCGACAGCGCCGCCACCGACCCCACGGACAGGTCGATGCCCGCCGAGACGATCACGAACGTGACGCCGAAGGCGAGGATCGCGGTGACGGCGGCCTGGACGCCGATGTTGAGCAGGTTGTCGGCGGTCAGGAAGTCCCCGGACAGCGCCGACAGCGCGATGACGAGGACGATGAGCGCGGTGAGCGCCCCGTTGTCGAGCAGCAGCCGGCGCAGTCCGCCGGGGCCGGAGGCGCCGCCCGCGCCCGCGGAGCTCTTGAGCGTGTCAGTGGCCACGGGAGGCCTCCGTTCCATCGGTGTCGGTGTCGCCGTCGGTGACGGCATTGCCGGGGGTACTGACGGCGAGCGCCATCACGGTGTCCTGGGTCGCCTCGCCGGCGGGGAGTTCGCCGGCGATCCGCCCCTGCGCCATCACCAGCACCCGGTCGCTCATGCCGAGCACCTCGGGCAGATCGCTGGAGATCATCAGGACGGCGGCGCCGGCGGCCGTCAGTTCGTTGATGAGCTGGTAGATCTCGACCTTGGCGCCGACGTCGATCCCGCGCGTCGGCTCGTCGAGGATCAGCACCTTGGTGTTCGCCAGCAGCCATTTGCCGATGACGACCTTCTGCTGGTTGCCTCCGGACAGAGTCCGCACATGCTGCCCGAGCCCGGCCATGCGCACCCCGAGCTGCCGGGCGATCCGCGTGGCGGATTCGTGCTGTCCCCTGAGGTCGACCAGCCCGGCCCGGGTGGCCGACCGCAGGGTCACGAGCCCGAGGTTCTCCTCCACGGAGGCGTCCAGCACGAGCCCCTGACCTTTGCGGTCCTCGGGCACGAGCCCGATCCCGGCGGCCATGGCGGCGCCCACGTCATGGCGCCGCACGGCCGTACCGGCGACCTTCACGGCCCCCTTGTCGTAGGGATCGGCCCCGAACACGGCCCGTACGACCTCCGTACGGCCCGCCCCGACGAGCCCCGCGATCCCGACGACCTCACCGGCCCGCACCTCGAAGCTCACGTCGTGGAAGACCCCGTCCCGGGTGAGCCCCTCGACGGTCAGCAGCGCGGCGCCGGCGTCGGCCCGCTCCCGCGGGTACTGCTGCTCGATCGACCGCCCCACCATGAGGCGTACGAGCTCGTCCTCACCGGTGGAGGCGGGCACCTGCCCGACGCTCCTGCCGTCACGGATCACCGTCACGCGGTCACCGAGAGCGGCGATCTCCTCCAGGTGGTGCGTGATGAACACGACCCCGACCCCGTCCGCGCGCAGCTGCCGCACGATGGCGAACAGCTTCTCCACCTCTTCGGTGGTCAGGACGGCGGTCGGCTCGTCCATGATCAACACGCGCGCGTCAAGACTGAGCGCCTTGGCGATCTCGACCATCTGCAGCCGGGCGATGCCGAGTTCCCGCACACGCGCGCGGGGGGAGACCCGCACGCCCACGCGTGCGAGCAGTTCCTCGGCGTCCGCCTCCATCCGCTTCCGGTCGATCACCCCGAAGCGCCGGGGCTGCCGCCCGAGAAAGATGTTCTCGGCTACGGACAGGTCGGGAACGAGGTTGAACTCCTGGTAGATGGTGGCGATCCCGAGGCGCTCGGAGTCCTGCGCACCGTTGATGCGCACCTCCTCACCACCTACGAGGATCCGCCCGGCGTCGGGCGTGTAGGCACCGGAGAGCATCTTGATCAGCGTGCTCTTGCCGGCGCCGTTCTCACCGAGCAGCACATGCACCTCCCCGCGGCGCAGATCGAAGTCCACGCCGTCGAGCGCGACCACGCCGGGGAAGGTTTTGCGGATGCCCTCGATACGCAGCAACTCGTCCGGGTCGCTCACGACGTACTCCTTCGTACGGGGACTGTGGGGGGACTGTCTGTGGGGGAGGGGAGGGGAGGGGAGGGGAGGGGAGGGGAGGGGATGGGATGGGAGAGGGGAAGGTCAGGTGGGGGAGTGCCGACTGCCGCCCGGCGCGCCGCACGACCGGCGTACGACGAGACGGGCGGGGAGGGTGACGGACTCGCCCGGCCGCCCCTCGATCCGGGCGACCAGCGCGCGCACGGCGGCACGCCCCAGATCGCCGGTGGGCTGGGCGACGGCGGTGATCGGCGGATCGGTGTGCACGAACCACCGGATGTCGTCGAAGGCGGCGAGCGCGATGTCCTCGGGCACCCGCAGCCCACGCGCGCGTACGGCGTCCAGCGCGCCCAGGGCCATCAGGTTGTCGGCCGCGAAGACGACCTCGGGCGGTTCGGGCAGGTCGAGGAAGCCCTCGGTGACCCGGCGTCCGCTGTCGGCCTGGAAGTCGCCCTGCCCTATGTAGGCCTCCGGGAGATCGAGGCCGTACGCGCCGAGCGCCTCCCGGAAGGCGTCCACGCGCTCCCGCCCGGTCGTGGTGGCCGCCGGCCCCGCGATGATCGCGAGCCGCCGGTGCCCGAGGCCGTACAGATGGGCGACGAGGTCGCGCACGGCGGCCCGCCCGTCCGCCCGCACCACGGGCACATCGACGCCCGGGATCCACCGGTCCACGAAGACCATCGGGGTCCCCGCGCGCACGGCGTCCAGCATCAGCGGCGAGCCGCCGTCGGTGGGGGAGACGAGGAGGCCGTCGATGCGGCGGTCCAGCAGGTTCCGTACGTGGTGGTCCTGGAGCTCGGGCCGCTCGTCGGCGTTGCCGATGATCACGCTGTAGCCCAGGGCCCGGGCCTCCTCCTCGACGGAGCGGGCCAGCTCGGTGAAGTACGGGTTCATCACGTCGCTGATGACCAGGCCGAGGGTGTGGGTCTGGTCGGTGCGCAGGGACCGGGCGACGGCGTTCGGGCGGTAGCCCAGCGTCTCGACGGCGGTCAGCACACGCGTGCGCGCGTCCGCGCTGACCGACGGATGGTCGTTCAGCACACGCGAGACCGTGGCGACGGAAACGCCTGCCGCGGCGGCGACGTCCTTGATGCTCGCCATTGCCGGTCCACCTCCTCGTGGCTCATGGAATCGATTACATCGATGGGTGTAGAGGTGATTGGAATCGATTACATCCAGATGTGGCAAGGGGTGACGCCAACCGAAACCCAATCGTGACATTCGGGCGCCGAGCGCCATTCGGGCCCACTCCGGCGGACCTCTCGAACCGCCCTGTAGCTGGGTTGTGACGCAACGCGGTTGCAGGTGCGATCGGTGTTGGATGAACATGGTGGGCACAGAAAGACACCGCCAAGTCAGAACGCGGACGGGGGAGGCGAGTTCGGTATGAAGTTCGACATGGGTGCGCAGACGCTGTCGTCGTTGATGCGTGATTCGCGCGGTTCGAGTGATGATCTCGGGACGTTGATCCGGCAGTTGGTGCAGGCGGCGCAGCCGTTGGAGGGCAAGTTCAACGGCACGGGCCGGGCGATGTTCGATCAGTTCAAGGCGCGCGCGGACGAGATCACCAGTGAGCTCAACGGTTCGCTGTCGGCGATCCTGGGTGGTCAGTCGGGTATGGAGTCGGCGTTCAGCTCGGGTGATCAGGAGCAGGG